>JBDQPD010000069.1:0-17794 GCA_040260805.1 Myxococcota bacterium
AACGCGTTGAGGTCCGACGAGGTGGTGACTCGAGCAGCCACTTCATCGGCTTGCGCCTGCGTCATTTTCTCTTTGCGCACAAAGCGAGATAAGGACTTCTCGATCGTCGCTTTACCTTTAGCGCAAGCCTCAGGGTTCAAGTCGACCATGATCACCTGCATGCCGACTCCGGCAGCGATCTGAGCGATCCCGTTGCCCATCTGACCTGCGCCAACAACACCGAGCGTTTGAACGGTAGACATCGCTTAGCTCCATTCTGGGTTGCGTTGAACAACCACGGCGACGGCTTCACCGCCGCCAATGCATAACGAGGCACAGCCTGTGCTCTTTTGATGATCTTTGAGGTTGTGCAGCAAGGTCACCAAGATGCGGCAGCCGCTAGCACCGATAGGATGCCCAAGCGCCACCGCGCCGCCCTTCACGTTGACCGTGTCATGCCCCAAGCCGAGCCCGTCCATGTTGACCAAGGAGACCAAGGCGAAGGCTTCGTTAATTTCGTGCAGATCGATCGCATCAGGCTCAATGCCTGCGCGCTCGCAGGCTTTGCGAACAGCGCCCTCAGGGGCTGTCGTAAACCAAGTGGGGTCGTGCGCATTGCCGCCGTGGCTGACAATGCTTGCGAGGATCGGCCAGCCCTCGGCTTCTGCCACCTCTCGAGCGGCGAGGATCACCGCAGCGCCGCCATCATTGATGGTCGAGGCGTTGCCTGCGGTGATCGAGCCTTCTTTATCAAACGCCGGACGCAGCGCGGGCAGCTTGTCCACTTTGCCTCGACCGGGCTCTTCATCTTGATCCACCACCGTGTCACCGCGGCGACCCTTCACCGTGACGGCTGCGATCTCCTCGCTGAAGCTACCGTTTGCGACCGCTTCTTGCGCCCGGCGATAACTCTCGGCGGCGAAGGCGTCTTGGCGCTCACGGCTGATCGAGCGCTCTTTGGCGCAGACCTCGCCGGCGTTGCCCATGTGAAAGTTTGAGTAAGGGTCCCAGAGGCCGTCATGAACCATCGAATCGATCACTTTACCGTGACCCATTCGGTAGCCGTCGCGCGCTTTGGGCAGCAAGTATGGCGCCGAGCTCATGTTCTCCATGCCGCCAGCGACGACCACGTCGTTGTCTCCCGCGGCGATCGAGCTGGCACCAAACATGACCGTACGAAGACCCGAGCCGCAGACCTTGTTGACGGTCGTGCAGGGCACACCCTGAGGGATGCCGGCTGCCAGCGCAGCTTGCCGTGCGGGTGCCTGTCCGGTGCCCGCAGGCAACACCATCCCCATAAAGACCTCATCGATGGCTTCTGCGGGCACGCCAGAGCGCTCAAGGCAGGCTTGAATGGCGACCGCACCCAAGGTGACGGCAGGGACGCTGGACAGCGCGCCTTGAAAGGACCCCATGGGGGTACGACGAGCGGCAACGATGACGACTTCGCGCATGGCTGCTCCTTTGGAGTTTGGTGAGGCTTCGTTGCGCATCGCTGCGGGCGGGTCAACTTGAAGCGCGCAGACCGGACCGCTCGTCCATCACAAAAACATCGAAATCAGTCGAAACAGAGCGACACAAACTGGGCACCGTCAACCTGTGTGGCGCCGCTGCGCTTGAGCGATGGCTTGAGCTATGGGTTGACTTCCCAATAAGACTGGGAAACGAGGTTTTTGCCCGGCGACAAGGAATCCAAATGACCCGATTTACTTTGCTCCTGTGCATCGGCTGCGGCGCAGCCTTACCCAGTGTTCCCGAGACGGTCGATCTAAGCTGTGGCGACGGGCTCGTTTTCGGTGATGAAGAGTGCGACGACGGGAATATTAATGATCGAGACGGCTGCACAAATGACTGCCGCGTAGCGCGTTGTGGCGACGGGTTGCGACGCGATGACATCGGTCCCGGATCGCTGATCGCATGCTGCGGAGCAGAGGATCCTTCGTGCCCCAGCGGTGAACTCTGTCACGCTGGGCGCTGCCAAAACGTCAACTATGAAGCGTGCGACGACGGGAATATGACCGAAGATGATTCATGCACTGGAAGCTGCAACCCGCCCGCCTGTGGAGACGGCTTGGTTCAAGGCGCTGAGATGTGCGACGACGCAAACTGCACGGACCAAGACTCGTGTTTGAACACATGCACCGCCGCTGCGTGTGGGGATGGGATCGTTCATCAAGCGGTCGAGGAATGTGATGACGGAAACCTTGAAAATGGCGACGGCTGTGACCGGACCTGCACCTTAGAGATTTGCGGTAACGGCAGGGTCGAAGGTGGGGAAGCCTGCGATGATGGAAACAGCATCGACACTGACGCTTGTTACGACTGCGCCCTTGCATTTTGTGGCGATGGAAAGATTTTTGAAGGAGTCGAGGTCTGTGATGATGGAAATCAGCTCCCGGGTGATGAATGCAGCGTCGATTGCCGACTCGACGACCACGGTGACGAACCCGACACAGCGACCACAATCGACCTGATCGGGACGGTCACGGCGGGCTTACGAATGATCGTCGAGACCGCTACGCTCGGCGATCAAGATGACCGTGACGTCTTTCGAATCACGGCGAACGTAACGGGTATGCATCGTATCCGGACCCGAGCTTTAAACGGGCTCGACACCTTCTGCCGAGTCTATACCGCCGAGGGGGTATTGTCGGGGCTGCAAGATAACCGTGCCAAGCCAGATGGCTACTTCGATTGCGAGGTCAGCATCTATCTCGAGCGAGGTGATTTTGGGTTCGTCGAGATCAGCGCCAGCGTCTGGGGGGGAGGCACTGCGTTCTCGTTGTGGCTTCAGGAGCCGTGCGGGAACGGTTCAATCGACCCAAATGAAGAATGTGATCCAAACTCACCCCACTCTAATCGCTTTCGATGCCGAGCCGACTGTCGCCTGCGGCGGTCACTCGCGATCTCAGGCCGCTCTGTGTGCAGCGCAGCGAACGGTGGGGTCTCTTGCTGGGGGGCGAACGACACCTTGCTCTTGGGTTCAGACGAGGACATCCCGTCCGCCTATCTCGACTCTTGCCTCAACGACGCCGATCCTTACAGGGCGCCGGTCAACTCAAGCTATCGACCGGTCCAAGTCGTGCCAGAAGGCTCTGCTTATGAGGACCTCTCCGCGGGCGCCAAAGGGTCAGTTTGTGCGCTGGATACCCGAACGAACCTCGCGATGTGCTGGGGACGTGTCGGCGACATGAACGCTAACAATTTCCTCGACCTAGAAGGCTACAACTTCGACCTCTGCCATGGCGAGTCGATCCCCTACAACTGGAACCCCGAGCTCCAAACCCGCGGCTCATGCTCGCCATCACCAACGCTCTACGGAACCGGTAACCCACATGAAAATAGGTGGCGATACCCTGCGCAAGGGCTCAGCGCTGGTTCGAGCGCCAGCTGCCTTCTCGGCATGGACCAACAGGTCCGATGCTGGGGGACCGTCGCAGACGGCGTATTGGGTGTAGGTGACGGCCCGCTGGAGGCTAATGTCCTCGGGTACGTGACGCCGATGCCATCCGTGATCGAGCGTCGGCATCATGTGGAGTATCTCGCGATGGGCGATCAGACGGCTTGTGCGGTCACCCGGGAGGGTCGAGTGCTCTGTTGGGGCGCCAATAATCTCGGCCAAGCAGGAACCAATCGACAGACCGGTCAGCAAAGAGGCTGTCGAGGTGCTTGCGAGACGATACCCCACCTCGTCGATGGAGACCTAGGTGTCGTCGTCCATTTGAGTCTAGCTCAAGACCACGCCTGCGCGCTAAACGCCGAAGGCCGTGTCTACTGTTGGGGTAACAATGAAGACCTTCAAACCGGGGTCGCGTCCGAGGCGCTTTGTGGCGACACACCGTGCCACCTGCGACCGGTCCGCCTCGAACATTTATCCGGTATTCGCGACGTCGCCACGGCGCGTCGACACACCTGCGTCATCACACACGATGGCTCGGTCTATTGCTGGGGCAACAACAGCGTCGGTCAGCTCGGCATCGGCGCGCTCAACCTGGGTCTCGGAGAGCAGGTCGACCGTACGCTTGAACCTTATCGCGTCGGCTCACTTCCTGCCGTCTCAGCCATCAGCGCCAACGGTGACACCACCTGCGCTCGAACCGACTCAGGGCGTATCCTGTGCTGGGGCGCTAACCACTACGGTCAAGTCGGGATTCCTTGTACAACGCCAGTGGTCTCCACGCCCACCGAGCTCAGAACCACTCCTTAGTTGCTGCGAGGCTCGACGAGCCCAAAAGAATTATAGCCGCATCGACGACCGCATGGGTGGCGTCTGGAGACAGGCTTTGAGCTCGGCCGTGCGCCCCATCATACACGACATGAACGTCCGCAAACGGAGAAGGTAACCCCAGGCAATTGGACCCAAGAACTTGCCCCTCGGTGTCGATCGCGATGAAGCGTTGGTGTCGTTGATATTAAGTACATGCGCGTCGTGCCACGCGAGCGAACGCCAGACCGCCTAGTTTGCGCCCTTGGACAAGTTCATCCCGCCGGGGAATGCGTAGCTAACGAACGTATCGAACGCATAGACCATGGCGGAGAAGCGCAACGTAGGATCGGTGCTCTCGAGGCGGTGAGCCCCATCGCCGACCCGCAAGGTGATGCGAACCCACGATGAGTCGCCAATCGGCTCAGGAGGCTCAACGAGATAAGGCTCACGGCTTGGATCGCCCATGGCGATCAGGTCGACCACGACGCCGTCAAGCTTGAGCATGGCGCTCGCTGGCGCCGCCACGGTCACATAGTCTCGGGCGTAAGTCGGTGGGATGGTGAACAGATACTCGGAGCGCAGCTGATCGACTGGCGGCAAAATCGAGAAGCTCGGATCGCCCGCAGCGTCGCTGATGTTCAAACCCGTCGCCTCTTGCCCTGCGAGCAGCTGACCAACGAGCAAGGCTCGGTCGGCCTCGAGCTGGAAATCCTCTTTGACGCCGATGCCGCACACCTCAAGCGGGCTGAGCACGATCAACCCCTGCTCATCCATCAGCGAGCGACAATCGGT
The DNA here is from genome assembly GCA_040260805.1 of Myxococcota bacterium. Taxonomy (GTDB): domain Bacteria; phylum Myxococcota; class UBA4151; order UBA4151; family UBA4151; genus CACGMS01. The sequence goes on from JBDQPD010000069.1 coordinate 4,979, forward strand.
CGCGCCGATCGATGCTGGACCCGATACATCGAGCGTTTGCCCGATCATCCGGACCTTGGTGCCGTTGGGACCGGCGAGTAAGCGGTAGTAGGTGCGTTCATCCGGATGCCCTGGGTTTCGCAGCACCGGTCGCGCCACCACAAAGGCGCGTCCCCAGGTGTCCAAGGGTGGAATCATCTCTTCGAGGTGGTCTGGCGCAGTCATCGCGCTAGGGACCTGCATCGCCTCATGCCCAGCGTACACCAACACGCCGCCCCCGTCGGAGCGGACGCGCGTACCGCTCAGATCAGGGATTGGGTTGTCCAGACGCGTCCGAACCGTGAGGCTTTGATACGCATTCACCACCACGCTGCCGCGTCCGTTTTCGTCAAACTGTACCGCTCCATCGGTATCGACCGCATCAAAGGCGCGACCAGCTAGCGAGGGAGGAAGGATCAACTCAACCGTGGTGCCATCGTTCAATGCCACCACCGAGAAGAACCCGGCGCGATCGGCAAAATGAGGTTGGCTCATCACCACATAGTCGCGCCCGGCGGCTTGATCAGGCAGCAACAAGCTGGCGTCGTTGCTGTAGTTGAAGTTGCAGCACAGCGGGTTGAACTGAAAGGCGCTGACCGGCACCGACGAGACGACCCTAAATCCAGCGGCTTCTAAGCCAACGCTGGCGCGCCGCTCAGAGCGGAGCAAAAAGATGCCGCTCGCCCCGGAGGGCACAAGCACCTGTTGCACCGGGCCAGTCAGGCGTCCAAGCGAGGCGCCGGTGGACGTGAGCACCTCTGAGCGCACCTCGGCGTCAACCTGCCCGCCCAATGCGGGCACCCAGGCGCTGAGTTGTCGTCTTGAGATGCTACGCGCCGGCAACTCACCGTCACGCTGTTGACTTGCGAAGCCTAACTCGACCAACCAACCCGGAGGGATCTCATCGGAACCCTCTTGAAACCCGCTGGGATCCAAAACTGCGGCTAGAGCCCGCCGAGGGCGGTTCTCCGTAGCAGGTAAAATAATACGCCGCGCCGCCGTCTCAGTCAGCAGCCCAACGATACGACCTTCGGTGATCTGGTCTCGACCTCTGTTCAGTCGGCCAGCGACCTGTGCGTTGATCAAATCCAAGCGCTGGTCACCCCAGCCCAAGGACAACTCGATTGAGTTCTCGGTAATAAAGCATGGCCCCGTCAGGCTAACTCCGCCAATGACGCAGGTCTCTCGGCTGGTAATGCTAAGATCACCAAGCGCTGCTCCCGCCACATCGGCGCGCAAGCTGCAGCGGCCGTCCCCGTCTGGGCAGTCCACCCCAAACCAGGCGCCCGAAGCGTATTCGCCTTGAAGATTCGATGGGTCAAAGGTCAGCGCCGTACCGACGCGCCCGACCGTCACCAAGTCGTTAAGTTCGCGATTGTTAGCGCCCGTACAGTTACCGTCATCACAAAGCACGGGGGCACGCCAGGCGAGCTGTGTGACTTCATGCAAGGTGCCCGGCTCGAGCACGCTCAAGCGAGCCGCTTGGTCAGACGAGTTGCCAACGGTCACCGCAAAGGGATGTTCATCATGACCGAGCCCGCGCAGGTTCGGCAGCTCGACCGGGCGATAAGAGCAACCCAAGTACGAAGCCCCAAGTGACCCCTCGAGATCGCAACGTGAGCGGCATTCGCCTTGATGGCATTGCGCCATGACCCGACGATCACAAAGCTGCTCGATCGTCCAGCCCGTACCCGCTTCGTTGCAACGGCCGACGTGTTGACCCGAGGCACAACCGAGCTCGTCCGGTGTGCAAATCACCGGGCGACATGCGCCGCTGCTGCAGCGCATCCCGTTCTCGCACACCTGCCGAACAAGCGCCGTACCCGTGTCATTGCAGGCCAAAAGTGTCTCAACATCTAGGCAGTTGTTGCTCTCTCGAGTGCAGCTGATCGGCAGACAAGCGCCCTCATAGCAGCCTGTGCCCTCATCGCAGGCAGAGGCGGTGTATCCTTGACCGTTGTCCAAACAGCGCTCGCGCGCACCGCTCGGTGCGCAGCGGTACTGGCCCGGTTGGCAGGCTGCGAGCTGGCAGCGAGCGTTTAGGCAGAGTTCGTTGTTCTCGCAGGCACGCGGCTCAAGCGCTAGACGCCCAACGCAAATCCCGGCGGTGTTGAGATCGATGCATTGGTGCCGAGTGCAGACGACCCGCTCGCAGGTGCCCTCAGGTGTACACACTTCACCAACAGCGCAGCCGCGCGTCGCGCACAACTCGTCGGTCGGACTCGAACAAGCCGAGCCCACCACAAGGAAAAGAATGATCGCAAAGAGTCGATTCATAACGGGAGTTTGACCCCTCCTAGTCCTGTGAGCAAGCCAGCAACTCAACTGCGCGTGCGTAGACCGCTCTTTGGTCGGCTCGCGCGGCTAAAAGTTTGGCCACTGCTTTGGGTCGATGGCCCTGCGCTAACAAGTCAGAAATCGCTTGATCAAGCGCTTCGCCTGAAAGGCTCCCGAGCTCGGCAGGAGGTCCCACGACGACCACCATCTCGCCGCGAGCGGGCACTTCTGGCGGCGCCCCTAACTCGCCGCGATGAAGCGTCTCGTGCTTTTTGGTGAGCTCCCTCGCCACCACGACCGAACGCTCACCCAATAACTCGTGCAGATGAGACAGCAACGCGCCCACCCGATTGGGCGACTCAAAGAAGACCAGACTAGCAGGGACTCGAGCGAAGGGCGCAAGCTGCTCCGCTAGACGCCCTTTTTTACGTTGGGCGAATCCCATAAAGACCGACGGCGACACCGACAAACCCGAGGCGACCAAGGCGCTCAATCCTGCCGAGGCGCCAGGCACCGTCAATACGCTCAGACCGGCAGCCGTGACCTCATGGACCAAACGGGCGCCTGGATCGCTGAGTAAGGGCATCCCTGCATCGCTGACCAAACCGACCGACTCGCCACGGTGCAGCGCCTCTAAGACCCGCTCGACCCGCTGAGTTTCGTTGTGTTCATTCAGGCTCACCAAAGGCCGCGCAAGCTCGAGAGCCGAGAGCAGCTTGGCGCTCACCCGAGTGTCCTCGCAGTAGAGATGATCCACTTCGGCAAGGCAGCGAGCAGCGCGCAAGGTCAGGTCGGCAAGATTTCCAATCGGCGTAGCGATCAGGTGCAAGGCGCCTGGCACGGGCGCGGCACCCGGGCGCTGGCTCAGTCCCCACAGGGCCTCCACATTCAACTCGGCCGCCATGCGTCCTCCAACCACTCAAGCTCTTCACCCTTTGAGGCGACGACGTCAAAACGAACGAACCGATCCTCGAGACGGCAGCGGTACAAAAGCTCGGCGGTCGCTCGCTGGATGCTGTTCCATTTGGATCGACTGACCAGCGTCTCAAGAGGGTCCACTGAGTCCTTCCGACTGCGCACCTCAACGACCACCAACTCTAGCCCGTTATCGGCGACAATATCGAGTTCACCTCGGCGCCCGCTCCAATTCCGAGCCACGATATTGAGCCCCTTGGATTCGAGCAATGCGACCGCTCGGTCCTCCGCATCGCGACCGCGTTGATGCCGCCCGTGCACCACAGCTTTGCGCACCGGCGCAAAGCTCAACCGATGCTCTAAACAGGGGCCGTGATTGGCTAACGCTGCCAGGTGCTTTGGGGTTCCGTAGCCCGCATTGTGTTCGAATCCGTAGTGCCGGTAGCGCCCAGCTAAATTCGCCATCTCAGCATCGCGCGCCTCTTTAGCGATGATCGATGCTGCACCGATGCACGGCACCTTAGCGTCTCCCTTGATCACGGTCGTGACGGGACACTTCAGGCCAGGGTCAGCGTTGCCGTCCACCCACGCGTGCTCGGTCGATGCGCCGGTCGCGAGTTCGAGCGCAGCGACAGCCCGACGCATCGCCTCAAAAGTGGCCTGAAGGATATTGAGCGCGTCCACTTCCCCAGCGTCGCAACGCCCGAGGGCATAGGGCACGCCTCGCTGCTCGAGCGCTTGAATGAACGCTTGTCTTTTGGTTGCGTTGAGGGCTTTCGAGTCGGCCCATGCCATGGCGGCGAGTTGTGGGTCATCGACTACAGCACAGGCGACGACGGGCCCAGCGAGTGGACCGCGTCCCACCTCGTCAATTCCAACGATCAAGGCGTCGCAGCGTAAACCGAAACGCTCAGCCCGGTGGCTCCAGAGTTCGTCGGCTCTTCCTCTTCGCCGCGGGTTGCGCCCAAGCCGCCTTCACCGCCTGGTCCGAGCTCAAAGATGCACGTCGTCACTTGACCTTGAGAGCCATCGGCTAACCACACGCCAACGCTCGGACCGCCGCCGCCGCCGCCGCCTGAGCCGCCCAAGCCGCCGTCGCCGCCGTTACCGCCGGTGCCGCCTGCCCCTGAGTCACTGTAGCGAGCGCCACCGTTGCCTCCATCGCCACCAACACCGCCAACACCGCCGAGCGCCCCTGCCCCGCCGTGACCTCCGCCTAGCGTGGTAAAGGTCGACTGCGTCAGTTGCGGCGAACCCGCTATCACCAAAAGCGCCACCGAGGCCCCGCCGCCGGTCCCTGGACCACCGCCGGTTCCTCCGCAGCCGCCGCCGCCGCCGCCACCGGCAGCGCCGCCAAAGTTGTCACAGCGCAACCCTCGGCCGCCGCCGCCGCCGCCGCCGCCACCAGCGCCGCCGCCACCGGCTCCGCCAATGACGCCGATTGAGCCTGAAGCGATCTGATAGACCAACGCGTCGAAGCGACCGGCTTGCTGACCGGCATCACCAGCGGCGCCAGCGACGCCGGTCGAACCCACGCCGCCCTGACCGCCGCTGTTAAAGCCACTGCCTGCGCCGCCAGGACTTCCGCCTGCGCCGTTAGCGCCTTCTGGAGCGCCCTCAACCGGCTCACCCAGACCAGGGGCTCCATCACGGCCTGCGCCGCCGCCGTGACCAGGTCGACCGCCTGCCCCACCAGCAGCACCGCAAGGGCTAGACCCTCCAGTCCCAGCGTTCGGACGATCACAGTCGCTACAAAATCCAGAGGAGTCTTCGCAGCCTCGTTGACCGCCACCACCATTGAGACCAGTAGCCCCATCCAGACCGGGCCGACCATCCACACCATCGGTTCCCGCTCCAGCGCGCACGATCAGGTTGTGTCCGCGCAGGCCTTCACCATCGAGGATCACCAAACCCAAGGCGCTGGCGCTCTGCCCGTCGCGCTCAACGGTTCGACTCTCCGTGCTCAGCTCTAAACCCTCAATCGTTACCCCTGCTCCGCCGCCAATAACCAGCGGACCGACGGTCTCACCAAAGGTGGCGCGCGCCTCAACGTCTCGGGTCCAGCGACCATCGTCGCGAAATCCACCGTGCAGACTAATACCGGCAGGCACTTCACCGATTCCGCTCAAGTCATAGGTGCCCTCAGCGATCACGATGGCGCGTCTAGAGCCGTTCGGGTCTGCCAGGCTCAAAGCGGCAGCGAAGCTTGCAACGGGAGCATCTTGGAGCCCCTGCTCACCGTCGTCACCCCCTGGGCTGACGAAGATCAACTGACTCAAGAGCCCATCAAACCCGTCACAGTTCTCGTCGCGCCCCTCGCTGTCGATAGGATCCAAAGGATCAGTAATCGAGCATTGGTATTCGCAGCCGTCCGAGGCGTCGTTGTTGAGATCGACGTAGCCCTCAAGGCAGGCATCTAAGCCGCACTCGCCCTCGGCGCACAGCGCATCGGCACCAAACAACACGCAACGGTTCCCACAGGATCCGCAGTTGTCCGGATCCGACTGCATGTTCTCTTCGCTGCAGGGGTCGCCTGCGTCCATCAGCGGCGCGGCGTCGACCAAAGGACCGCCATCGCCAGGACCGACGGGCTCGGCGTCGCTGCAACCTGCAGCCGCGCACAGCATGATCAGAGCAAAATATCGCATCAACTGTTCTCCTTGGGTCCCTCAAGCACAGATTCTGCCCGAGCTTGGCGTTCCTCGCCAGGCCAGTTCATCTCACCTGAAACCTGCCATTCAGCAAATCGCTGTCGGGCAATCTCTAGCCGCCGCTCTTTCCGGCGCCGTTTCGGTAGGCGCTCTTTGAGCGGCGGAAAGAGACCCCAATGGACATTATTCGGCTCGTGCGCCGAACCGGAGGCTCGCATTGCGCCGCGCAGGTGACCCCAGAGGGCGCCCAGCGCTGTCTGCAGAGGTGGCGGCTGCCAACCCAGACCGTGGGAAGATCGTGCGAGCATGCGCGCCACCATGTGCCCGACGCTCAAGCTCTCAATATAACCCTCACAGCCCGTGATCTGTCCGGCGAGATGAACATGAGGAAAGGCCTTAAGCGCTAAACGGTCGTCGAGCACCTGCGGTGCGTCGACATAGGTGTTGCGGTGGATCACGCCCAGCCTCAGAAACTTCGCCTCGGACATTCCGGGCAAGGCTCGGAACACCTCGGTCTGAGCGCCCCAGGTCATACGGGTTTGAAAGCCCACCATATTATAGGCAGTGCGCGCCCTGTTTTCCGCCCGCATCTGGACCACAGCGTAAGGATCTTCACCGGTGCGAGGGTCCGGTAGACCGACCGGCTTCATCGCGCCAAAGCGTAGACTCTCCCGCCCACGCTCAGCGACGACCTCTAGCGGCAAGCAACCCTCAAAGTACTTAGGTTTTTCAAAGTGGTGCGGGGTCACCTTTGAACTACTTAGGATCGCATCGACAAAGGCTTCGTACCCCGGTTTATCCAAGGGAATATTGAGGTACTCGTCCCCGTCGCCCTTGCCGTAACGACTGAGCGCGTAGACCACCGATCGGTCGATCGTTTCGGCGTCGATAATGGGAGCGATTGAGTCAAAGAATGCACAGCTCGGACCAAGCTCCGACTGCAAACGCTGAGCGAGCGCATCGGCGGTCAGCGGGCCGGTGGCGATAATCCACGGATTGTCATCTCCGTCCCAGCCCTCAACACATTCCGAAACCACGCTGATGCCGTCCTCGGCGTCCAAAGCCTTTGCGACGCCTTCAGAGAACGCTTCGCGATCGACCGCTAGGGCGTCACCGGCTGGCACGCTGAAGTCTTTAGCTAAGCTGAGCAGTGGGCTGTCTAAACCTTCCAGCTCTTCTTTGATCAAGCCCACGGCGTTAAGCGGGTTTTTCGAGCGAAAACTATTGGAACAGACCAGCTCGGCTGGACCATCGAGTACCTGAGCAGGTGTCCTCGCTGTTGGCTTTTGCTCAAAGAGGCGTACCTGGAGACCGGCGCGAGCCAGCACCAAAGCCGCTTCGCTCCCGGCGAGACCCGCCCCGACTATATTCACCGTCTCGAATACTCGACTCATCTGTCCTTACTCCCAAAACACTCAAACTGACCTGCGCCCACTTTGCGTATCCAGCCCTCACATTCGAGTTCAAACAAATGCAAGAGTCGGTCGCCCAGACGATCGGGCGGCAACCGGCTCACCATGCCCTTCGCCTGCTCTAAGTCTTTCAGCAAGGCCAGCAAATGCGGATTGGCTGGACCTTCGCTCTGATGGATCGAACGACAGCCGTCGTTGCCAGGCGGATCACCCGAATCCCACCACGCCTCAACAGGTAACCCCATGCTTTGAGCAAAACGGACCGTATGCATGGAGCCACTGCGCGGCGCAGCATAGGCGACGACCAATCGGTCACAAAGGGCTGCAAGCAGCTGATTGCGCGCCACGTAACGCGCTCTTGCTCCGTGCCGGAGTAAGGCAGCGCACCAAATTGAACCGCTCGTCCCAAGAATAATCTGTTCTTGGATCTGTCCTTGCCCAGCCACTGGGGCTTCGATCCCAAAGGGAACCACGGCGACCGAGCCGAAGTCCCCAGCGCCCTCATGAGCCGCCTGATCGACACCGACGGCAGCCCCGCTCACCACCTGGGCTTGGCGCTGGGCGACGCAGGCTGCGTAGTGCTGAACTCGTTGACGTACCCTGATCGGCGCCGCGCGCGCTCCAACGATCCCCACGCGCTCGCCCTGCCACGTAGGCTGCCCGAGCAACCAAGCGCCAACTGGAGGCGTGTTCAGTCGGCGCCAGCGTAACGGATAATCTGGGTCAGTGTGGAGTACGGGTCGGGCCCCACGGCCCATCGCTTGACTAAAAATACGTCTAAACTGCTCTCGCCGGACAAACGACCATTGAGCAAATGCTTTCGCTGCGCGCTCGTCGCAAGACAGCTTCGTCTCGATCATTAATGCGCAACGCCACGGACCCATAAACTGCTCCCTCCGAAACCATAGTGTACCGAGGGGTCTGACAGCTTAGTTTAGAGCAACTTTTTACGGACCCTGATCAGCAACCTATGCGCCTCAATTGGCGTCGTGTGGTCTGGATCGGTTCGCCGAAGCAGCGCCTCAATCTCAGCGAGGTCGTCAGCGGCTTTAGCGTCCGCGGGACTGACACCGAACAGGTTCATCTGACCGGCGGAGCCGGGCTGAGGCGGCAAGAGCGTCGGGCGGTCCGAGCGGTCTCGTTCACGCAGCTCAAGCTGATGCAGGATCTCCTGACTGCGCCCGACCACGTCACTTGGCAAACCGGCAAGTCGAGCGACTTGAATGCCGTAGGATCGAGACGCTCCGCCCGGTTCAAGCTGCCGCAGAAAGTGGATCTCATGGTTCCATTCTCGAACCGCCAAGCGCATGTTGATGACCGTCTCTCGGGTTTCGGCAAGCTCGCACAGCTCGTGGTAATGCGTGGCGAAAAGACCCAGGCACCCGACCCTGTCGACGAGGTCCTCAGCGACAGCCCATGCTAAACTCAAGCCATCAAAGGTCGCCGTACCTCGTCCGATTTCATCGAGAATCACTAAACTTTCAGCGGTGGCATGATGCAGAATGTTCGCGGTCTCGGTCATCTCAACCATAAAGGTCGAGCGACCTTGTGCGAGATCATCGCTGGCGCCGACACGGGTAAAGATCCGATCTCTTAGCGCAAGCTTCGCCGTACTCGCTGGCACAAAGCTACCGGCTTGAGCCAAGATCACGGCGAGCGCAGCCTGGCGCATGACGGTACTTTTACCGCCCATGTTCGGACCGGTTAGAACGATCAAGCGCTCCGAGCCCGTCCCAATGCACAGATCGTTGGGGACAAAGGCTTCTGCGCTCAACTGCTCCACCACGGGGTGTCGACACGCCCGCAGATCGATCATCTGATCGGAGGCGTCGGTCAGCTCAGGGCGAATGTAAGCGTCGGTGACCGCAAGCTGACCAAAGCTCTGCGCCAGATCGAGCTCCGACAAGCGGCCGGCGATCTCAAACAGCTGATCGACATGCTGCGATGCGCGGTCACGCAGAGCGGCGACGAGCTGTTCCTCGCGTTGGTCTGAGGCGTGCAAAGCCCGCTCGATTGCGTCAGCCAAGCTAGCCAGCTCATCGTCGATGAAACGCTCGCCCGTTGAGATCGTCTGCTTGCGCCGATAACGCTCCGGAGCTTTATCGAGATAGCGAGTAGAGACCTCGATAAAGTAACCAAAGACTTTGTTCTGTTTGACCTTGAGCGTCGGGATCCCGGTCTCTTGGCGTTGCCGCTCTTGAAACGCTGCGATCGCCTCGGCTCCATGGCGGGCCAGATTACGAGCGGCATCGAGCTCCTCGTCGTAGCCAGGTGCGATGGAGTCGCTGTCGCCCCGCCGAACCGGCGGCCGCTCTTCAAGCGCACGATCCAAAAGCTGACCCAAGGCGAGCAATCCATCGCCCTGCGCCTCGCCCGCCACCAATCGCCACACCTCAGAGAACCAGGTCCCAAGGATCGGGTCTGGGCTCAAGCGCTGAGCGAGACTGGGCATGGCGACTAAGCTGCTTGCTAGCTGTCGCAGTTGACGCGGGTTACCGCCACCGAGCGCCAAGCGAGAGGCGAGACGCTCGAGGTCAACAACCGCGTCTAGCTCGTCACGAACCTGAGCTCGGAGGTCATCGTTTTCGACCATGGCTTGGGTCCGGTTGAGTCGGTCCTCGATAATCTGTCGATCGCGAAGAGGCGCCCGCAACGCCTCAATCAACGCCCGCTTACCGCCCGCCGTGCAGGTCCTGTCCACCGCGTGAAAAAGGCTCCCGCGGCGTTCGCCCGAGAGCGTCGAAAAGATCTCTAAGTTACGAAGGGTTGAGGCATCCAGATGCAGGCGGTCGACCCGCTCATAGTTTCGGAGCCTCGTGACGAACTCGATGGCGTCGGTGCGCGTGGCTTGAACGTAACGAGCCAAGGCCGCAGCGGCGGCTAATCGGTCTTTATGACCGGCGAGCCCAAAAGCGGCGAGATCTTTGACCCGCAAGAAGCCCTTGAGGTGACCGGGCGCGCCTCTGCGGGCGAACCAGCTCTTATCGAGCTCGACTTGAGCACCGTCAAAGGTCTGCGCGAGCTGCTCTTCGCCCTCAGGCAAGAGCAGCTCTCGCACCCCTAGCCTCCTGAGCTCTTCAACGCCTTCGGCTAAGGTGTCAAAGCTGGTGCAACGAAAGTCGGCGCTGCCTAAGTCCATCACCGCAAAACCGCAGCGCTCCTTGCGTTTGGTCGGAGGGGCTAACGCCGCGATGAAGATAGGGTCCGGGTCGTCCTCGCGAATCACCGTCCCCGGCGTTTCAATTCGGGTCACGGCGCGCTTGACGATGCCCTTAGCTTGAGCCGGGTCCTCGACCTGATCGACCACCACCACCGGCAAGCCTTGATCGAGGGCTTGGTCGACGTAGCCTTCAAGAGCGTGATGCGGAACGCCCGCCATCGGGATCGCTTGACCCTGATGAACCTGCCGGGAGGTGCAGGTCAGACCTAAAAGCTTTCCAGCGCTGACTGCGTCGTCAAAGAACAGCTCAAAAAAGTCGCCCACCCGATAAAAGAGCAAGCCATTGGGGTGAAGATGTTTGGTCTCCACATAATGGCTCATCATCGGTGACAGCCCTTCAGTGGTGGGCAAGCCGGTCATCACTCGATCCAGCCCCGTTCTCGCAAAGCCCTGAGCACCGAAGCCAAAACCCCATCCGGGTCTTGGGTCGCGTCGATCAAGCGAACAGGCGAGGCAAAGCCTCGAGCGGCGTCGAGGTAGCGCTGTCTAAGCACCGTCAGCGTATCGAGCACCTCGAACCGTTCACGGTCGCCGCCACGCGCTGAGATACGTTCCCACGACGTCTGTGAAGGTAGATCGAGCAAAAACGTCAAATCAGCGGGCAGCGCAAATCGGTTGATCGCAGCCACCCACTCCTCATCGAGTTCGCTTCCTTGGTACACCAGGCTTGAGAGCACTGAGCGGTCGCACAGGACCCACTCGCCCTGCGCCATCGCAGCCTCAAACTCACGCCGGAGTTCGAGCCGATCAGCTGCAAAAAATAGCGCTAATGCGGCTCGCTCAAACTCCTCATGCAAGGGCTGCTTGAGAAACTGTCGAGCCATGGCGCCAGCGCCAGCGCTCGACGGCTGCGCCGCGCAGCGCACCGTCAGCCCAGCGGCTTCTAAGGTGACGGCGAGACTGTTGAGCAGCGTGCTGGTCCCCGCTCCATCGATGCCCTCAAGGACAATATAGCGGCCGGTCATAAGGCTCCCTTTCGACGCAAGCGACTTTGAAGCCTGAGCTGACCACTGCTCTGCTGCAAAAACACCTCAACCTGCATCAATCCCTCGCCCTCGGCATACCACCAGCGCGTGAGCAAAACCTGATCTGGTAATTTCTGTCGAGCCTCAATGGCGAGACAGTTCCGTTTAAGACCAAATGGCTTTGGACAAGGCGTGTCGACACGGACCACCTTGAAGCGCTCGATGACTCCCGGTCGCGGAATAGCGTGCCAACCAGCGCCGACGCGCAGCGGCCTTCGAATCAGGTACCGCTTCCCATCAAAAAGCCCATCGGCGTCGTGGCGCAACCGCTGCCCAGGGCCTACCTCGAACCAACCCTTTTTGCTCTTCTTAACCACGACCTTGCGTTGCGATTTCCCGCCCGCTGTTTGGGTGTCGAAGTTGAGCACCTGTCCGGATTTAAGTGGCCAATAACTTGCCGGTTCAGGGCCGGGTTTAGCCGGGGTCATGGTGGCGCAAGCCCCTGTAAAAAGGAGCATGACCCAAGCTCGTTTCATTGTTGTCGCAGTTCCAGCGCAGCTCGCGCGGTTTGTCGCGCAGAGACTTCATCATGTCCGGCTGCCACAGCGGTCAGATAGGCTACCGCAACTTCCTCTTCTCGCTCGGCGACCGCTCCAAGCAACTCTTCGAGCAGCTCAGGGTAGCGCTGACTCAACTTGATCAGATGAACGGTCGCAAGCCGACCTTTGGTGCTGAGCAATACCCCCGTCAGTTGACGAATACGATCCGGAGGAGTCTCGGGAATCAAGCCCTTGAACAAGGCGTCGTATGCGGACTGGCCAGCGAACCCCAAAAGACTTTGTCCCGCGGTTCGTCGTAAAAGGTCATTCGAGCCACACAACTTTGCGATCGCCAAGGCATCCTCGCCAGTCGCCTTAGCCTTCTGATGTGCGCCAAAGAGCAAGCGGACCAGGTCGGACCATGAACCACGCTGCGGCATGGAAGCCAAGTACGTACGCTCGCCAACCTTCAACTCACCGCGAACACCGCCCTCGCCTCCGGCAAGCAACGCCAGGCGAGCGGTCTCAATACCGGCTTGCTTGGCAGCCATCTGATAGGCTGCTTTAACATCGACAGGAGACAAGCCAAGCACCTGATCCAAGCCCAGCGCCAGCTGACCCTTCTCTTCGATCACGACACTGGGTCGGGTGCAGGCTAAAGCCATCAAACTGATCGCTATTAAGCCTTTAACCATCCAGTTGCCCATGCGCTCCCCCAGACATTGGTGCCCTCGGCGGGACTCGAACCCACGACCTACGGTTTAGGAAACCGTCGCTCTATCCAGCTGAGCTACGAAGGCACGAGACCTCTTCGAGGTG
>JBDQPD010000169.1:0-5029 GCA_040260805.1 Myxococcota bacterium
CAACCGACCACATGCTTGACCTCGAGTCCGTGGCTTGAGCCCACGTCCATGCGGTAACGAGCTGCGTGGCTCGAGTGGAGCCGTTCTTTGCCTTTGTTGTCACCACGTTCAGAGTCCTCGAGCGAGCGCTCCGGCACGATCAGCGGTCGTTGCTGTTGGTGCAGATAGATCATCGCAGCGGCGATGGACCGTGCGTTGGCGCTGGTGTCCCCATCTTCCCAGAGCTCATCGACATGGCGCTCGACCAAAGCTTCGTAGAAGGCGAGGTCATTGTCTTCGATGGTTTGAGCGATTAGGGCCTTGAGCTCGTTGATCCGCTGCTCGCCGATCTGCGCACCGCTCGGGACGCCCATGCGCTCGATCGGCTGGCGCGTCGTGCGCTCGATCAGCTTGAGCAAGCGCCGCTCACGTTTGGCGACAAAGAGGATGGCTTGACCTTCACGCCCGGCGCGTCCGGTACGACCGATGCGGTGGACGTAGCTCTCTGGGTCGGCTGGGATGTCATAGTTTACGACATGGCTGACGCGCTCAACGTCTAAGCCACGCGCCGCCACATCGGTGCAGATGATCACGTCGATCTTGCCCTCTTTGAGGCGATCGACGGTGCGCTGCCTGGCGTCTTGGCTCATCTCGCCCGACAGCGGCGAGGCCGCAAAGCCGCGCGCTTCGAGTTTGTCCGCCAGGTTCACGGTGGCGGTGCGGGTGCGCACAAAGATCAACATCGCGTCAAAGGCTTCGGCCTCGAGAATCCGAGTCAGAGCTTCGAGCTTATTGTAGCCGGTGACCGCCACATAGTGCTGGCGAATGGTCGAAACTGTCGCTGTTTTTGAGGCGATCGCAATGTGCTCTGGCTCGCGTAAAAAGCGCTGGGCGATGCGCTGGATCGGCGCCGGCATCGTCGCTGAGAACAGCGCCGTTTGGCGCTCCGAAGGCGTCTCTTCGAGGATGATCTCGACCTCTTCGACAAAGCCCATGCGCAGCATCTCGTCCGCTTCATCGAGCACCAGCGCGCGCAGGTTGCTTAGGTCCATCGTACGGCGACGCAGGTGATCTTGGACCCGCCCTGGGGTGCCCACGATCACCTGAACGCCTCGGCTCAAGCCGCGCAGCTGCGTCTCCATGCCCTGACCGCCGTAGACCGGCAAAACGTGAAGGCCCGGTAAATGCTTGGCGTAGGTTTGAATCGCCTCGGAGACCTGCAGCGCCAGCTCACGGGTGGGGGTGAGCACCAGCAGCTGCGGCTTGGCGAGCTTGCAGTCGATCCCAGCGAGCAGGGGCAAGGCAAAGGCTGCGGTCTTACCCGTACCGGTTTGCGCTTGGCCGATCAGGTCGGCGCCGCGCATCAGGACAGGAATTGCCGCCGATTGGATAGGAGAGGGGCTCTCGTAGCCCACGTCTTTGACCGATTTAAGCAGCATCGCAGGTAAGCCAAGGTCCTCAAATGAGGCGGTCTCGACGGATTGTTCTTTACTCATCATGCTGCCCTAAACCGACGATCGGCTCGCCCCCCTACAGGGGCAAAGCCTGCAAGCCCAGGCCGAAGACTGCGTATCGGGCAATCATCAGGGTGTGCTAGCCGCGCGTCGCCTTCCACGAGCCGTACCCCGAGTGCGAGAAGGGCAACCGCCGCAGGCGCTCGCCGGTCGCCGCAAAGATCGCGTTGCCGACCGCTGCGGCGATGGGCGGTACGCTGATCTCGCCGACCCCGCTCGGGTCGTTGTCGCTGTCTAGAATCTCGACCTGCATGGGCGGGATCTCCTTGAGCTGCATCGCCGGGTAGTCATGAAAATTACTCTGCTCGATGGCGCCATCTTTGAGGGTGTTGATGGCGCGTGTCGCCGCCGAGAGCCCATAGACGATGCCGCTCTGCATCTGCGCCTCGACAGAGTCCGGGTTGATCACGATACCGCAATCCACCGCGCACCAGATCTTGTGCAGGGTGACCGTCTTGTCTTTGGCGACCGACAGCTCAACCACCTGACCGCAGACCGAGCCAAAGCTCTCGTGCACGGCGAGCCCGAGGTGGCGCTCCGCAGGGCGTTTTTGAGTCCAGTTCGCCATGCGCGTGACCGCCTCGAGCACCGCCAGATGGCGCGGGTGGTCGGCGTAGCATGTGCGCCGGTACGCTGCCGGGTCTTGACCGCTGGCGTGCGCCACCTCATCGGCGACGCTCTCAATAAAGAAGCCGTTGTGCGAGTGCCCCACGGCGCGCCAAAACCCGATCGGGGTGTCGAGCGTGACGCTGATCGAGTCGACGTCGCGATCATCGCTCGCGTAGGGCGGCTTTTTAAAGCCCTCGAGCGCGATCGGGTCGCCCGCCACCTTCCAGACCACCGAGGGGACCGAGGGCAGCTGCTGCAGCAAAATATTGGGCACGGCGATCTGCGCCGCCCAGTGGTTCGCCTCGCCCTTGGCGTTGACGCCGATCTGAAAGCGGCTGATCGCCGCCGGGCGGTAGTAGCCATGTTGGGTGGTCTCTTCTCGGCTCCAGATCACCTGGACCGGGCGCTTGGCGGCTTTGGCGAGCAGCACCGCTTGTTCGACAAAATCGGTGTTCGAGCGCCTGCCAAAACCGCCGCCTAGGTAGGTGGTGTGCACCCGCACCTGCTCAGGCTCAAGGCCGGCTGCTTGCGCCGCCACTTCTTGGCTCGCCGTCTGCGCTTGGGTCGGAACCCAGACATCACAGCCCGTCGCGGTGACCTCGGCGGTGCAATTCATCGGGGACATCGTGCCGTGCTCTAAGAAGGGCACCTCGTACTCCACGTCGACCACGTGCTTGGCGTCCTTGGGCATCGATTTACCCTGCTCGGTGAGCGCTTTGGTGAGCACCAGGCGTTGGTCTTCGGTGGTCTTAAAGCGCACGGCGCTGTTGTCCTCGGTGACCTTGAGCGCTTTGACCGCCTGGTTGGCTTGCCACCAGCCCTTGGCGATCACCGCCACCCACTTTTCATGCACCTCAACGCCAAGCACGCCAGGCATAGACAGGACTTGGTCTTTGTTCTCGACCTTGCTGATCGTCGCTTGAAAAGCGCGGGCGTGCCGCACCGAGGCGTAGACCATATTCGGGCGCCGGATATCGACGCCAAAGCGAGCGGTGCCGCGCACCTTGCTCGGCGTGTCCAGGCGCGCTTGGGGCGTGCCGATCAAGCGAAACTCGCTGCGTTTCTTAAGCGTAGGCGTGCTCGGCGTGTCGAGCTTAGCGGCGTCGAGGGCGAGCTCTCCGTAGCCAAGTTTGCGTCCGTCCGGATGCACCACCACGCTCGCCTCGGTGCGCAAGGATTTGGCGTCAGCCTTCCAGCGCTTCGCCGCTGCGGTGATCAGCATGACTCGAGCGGTGGCGCCGACCTCACGCAAGGGCGTCCAGAAGCCTGCGGTGCTGGTGCTGCCGCCGGTGACCTGCCCACCAAACATCTTCGGGTTATTAAACTGTTTATTAACAGGAGCGGGCTCGGCGAGCACCTTGGAGAAGTCGGCGTCGAGCTCTTCGGCGACGATCAAGGCGAGGTTGGTGTAGATCCCTTGACCCATCTCCGAGCTTGAGATCGCCACGCGGATGGTGCCGTCGGTTTGGATCGAGATCCAGCCGAGCATGTTCGCCTCGCCGCCGTCAGGTTCGCCGCCGAGGCCTTGCCCTGGCGCAAAGATGGTGTGCCGGGTGCACGACGAGCAGGCGCCGAGCAAAAAGCCGGCGCTGAGGGTGCCGCCGAGCTTGAGAAAATCACGCCGAGAGAAGCTGCTCATGGCGCGGGCTCCTCAGGGGTGGGCTCCGCCTCGCCTTGAGCTGGCGCCGCCGCCGGGAGCGTCTTGGCGCTCTGGTGGATCGCCTCGCGGATGCGGTTGTAGGTGCCGCAGCGGCACAGGTTGTTCATGCCCTCGTCGAGGTCTTGCTCGCTGGGCTTGGGGTTGGCTTTGAGCAGCGCCGCCGCGGTCATGATCTGCCCCACTTGGCAGTAGCCGCATTGGGGGACTTCTTGCTCGATCCAGGCGTCCTGCAGCGCCGCCATGCCCTCGCCTGCGAGCCCCTCGATGGTGGTCACTTTTTGGTTAGCGACCGCAGCGACCGGCAGCGAGCAGCTGCGCAGCGCCACGCCGTTGAGATGCACGGTGCAGGCGCCGCACTGACCGATCCCGCAGCCGAACTTGGTGCCGGTGAGGTTCAGGACGTCGCGCACCGCCCAGAGTAGGGGCATGCTCGGGTCAACGTCGAGGCTTTGAGGCGCCCCGTTTAGCGTAAAATCGATGGTCATCAGTTGGGTTTTCCGGTGAGTGACCCTTGGTTATAACGGCCGACAAGCTCGACGCAACCGGCTAGCTGTCAATTGGACGCCCCGGCCTCTTGACCCTGGCCGACCTGCTGACCGAAGGTGCGGCGCACCTCGAGAGAGCCTCTTCATGCGCTGGATTCCCTGCTTGTCAATTTGCGCTGCCCTAGCTTGCAGCGCGCCCTCTTTACCCAGTTTGCCCGAGGCGAGCGACGACACGCCCGGCAGCCTGACCTGGGTGAGCCTGACCACCGCCGTGGGCGAGGTCGCGGCAGAGCCAAGCTCGGTGGTCGCCGGCCAAGCGCTGCGTTTGGTGTTCGAGGTGCGCAGCGTGGCGGGTGAGCCGCTCGCAGGCGTTGAGACCGTGTTCTCGGTTCAGACCGACAACTTCGCCGATCTGGTGCGCTTTCCCGAGGGCGACCGCTGCTTGAGCGATACCCAAGGGCAGTGCTCGGTGGTGTTGGTGAGCCGCGGCGGCGCCGGGGCTTTTAACCTGGGCGCACGCATCGCCGCCGACCCGCCGGTGGTCGAGAGCTACCCCTTTGTTGTGCTCGCCCAAGAAGACACGGCGCGAGTGACCTTGGACATTGAGACCTTAGGCACCTTGGAGTGGGCGAGCGGTCAGGGTGACCCGCTTGCGGTCGACGATCGCGTGCTATTTTTGGACGTGGATCAACCCGCTGGGCGTCTTGTGCGGGTGCGCTTGCTCGACGGTTTTGATAACCCGCTCAGCGGGCGCAACGTCGCGCTTGAGGTGGTGCAAGAGG
>JBDQPD010000179.1:0-3974 GCA_040260805.1 Myxococcota bacterium
CAACTCGCCTTCGTCATCACGGATCTGGATCTCAGAGATCGGCCATGGCGGGCCGACCGTGCCCGGTTTTTCAAGCCACTGCTGCGGTGTGACCAAGGTGCCCCCACCTTCGCTGGCCGCATAATACTCGTACACCGACTCGCCCCACCACTCGAGCATCCGTTGCTTCACATCCACCGGACAAGGCGCGGCGCCGTGGATCATGTGCGATACGCTCGAGCAGTCAAAGCCCAAGCGCTCATCGGGGTCCATCTTCAGCAGCCGCACGAACATGGTGGGCACCATATGCGTGGTGGTCACGCGGTGACGCTCAATCCGCTCGAGCATCCCCTGCGGCGTCCACTTGTCCATCAGCACGACGGTGTGTCCCAAGTGCAGGTGGTTGCTGGCAAAGTTGATCACCGCGGTGTGGTAGAGCGGCGCCACGTTCAAGTGCACATGCTGACTGCCCGGGAGCATACCAAAGAGGCTCAAGAACAGGGCTTGTTGGGTGGAGACCGCCTCGGGCGGCGCATCAAAAACGGCTCGACGCACCCCTTTGGGGCGACCGGTGGTGCCCGAGGTGTAGGTCATCGGGCTGCCTGCTGCTCGATCGCTTGGCCGCTCGCTGGAGTGTCCGCCTTTGAGCTCAGCAAAGTCGGTAAAGCCTGGAACCGGCGCGCCGACCGAGAAGCACCGCTCAAGCGCCAAGCCCGATCGCTCGACAGCCGGCAGCAAACGCTCAGCGTAGCGCGCCGAACCAAAGACCGCCTTGGCGCCGCAGTCCTCGAGAATATACGCCATCTCGCCGACCGCTAAATGGCTGTTGATCGGCGTGACAAACCAGCCGGCTTGGGCTGCCGCCATGAACACCTCGAGCACGGGCGCGCTGTTGGGCAAGACAAAGGCGACGCAATCGCCTTTGGTTAAGCCTTGAGCTCGCAGCGCGTGCACCAGCTGGTTGCAGCCCGCCAGCAAATCGCCCGCAAGCACCTCGGCGCCGTCGTGTTCAACGACCGCTAAGGCCTGCGGGTTGGCTTGCGCAAAGTCCCAGAATCCAAGCTTGAGATCAGCGGGGATCTGCATCGACTAGAGCGCCGCTTTAACCGCCGCATAATCCGGCTCAACGCCAGGATTCGGAGCGATCCACTCGTAGGTGACCGTGCCCGACTCATCGACGACGTACACCGCGCGCTTGGCGACCGAAAACCCGGCAATTCCTGCGAAGTCTTCAAAGACCAGATCGTAATCCGTGATCGCTTGGCGGGCGCAGTCCGACAAGAAGGGGTACTCAGCGCCGGTTTGTGCACGAAAAACACCATTACTAAAGGGAGCGTCGACGCTGATCGCGTAGATCTGAGCGCCGGCGTCGGTCAGCGACGACAGGTCCTCTTGAAAGGTGCACAGCTCTTTTTCGCACACGCCGGTAAAGGCGGCAGGGTAAAAGGCGAGGATCACCTTCTGGCCGCGCTGCTCAGACAGACGGACCCAGTTGTGCTCGGAATCTTTAAGATTAAAGTCGGGGGCAGCTCGGCCGAGAAGGCTCATGATGTTCTCCAGATGGTGCGCTGGGCCTAACCGGCTCGCTCGATGGCGACAAGCCTTAGCGGCGCAGAATTAAGCTTCGTAATCATCGGCGAGGGATTCGCCATCGACTGCGGTATCCTCGGCGAGCAGCTCCTCTTCCCATGGTACCAAACGACGAATCGCCGCGGCGCCGCCTAGGACGCCGGGTTTAAGCCGCGGCAGCTCAGCGATGCTGCGCTCAAGCAAGACCAATAAGGAGCGGATATCATCGGAGACCTCGACCGCTGTCGGGCCCTTGCCTGCCTTGGAATCGATCGGTTGATGAGCCGCTTTCATGCGTTTTTCGGCGAGCGCCTTGGACCTCTTCGCAAGGGGAAGCTCCCCCTCCCCGTGCGCATGGCGAACCCGAGCCAAGTCCACAAAGGCGTGGGCGAGCTCGACCAAGGGCGCGCCGATGGGGTCACGCAGCTCGGTCAAAATTACCGCCGCCCGCTCCAGCCTCAAGCGCGCCTGACCTTCGATGCCTTTATCGCCAGTCA
Source organism: Myxococcota bacterium (assembly GCA_040260805.1). GTDB lineage: Bacteria > Myxococcota > UBA4151 > UBA4151 > UBA4151 > CACGMS01. The sequence goes on from JBDQPD010000179.1 coordinate 2,046, forward strand.
GACCGCCGAGCATCGCTAAGATAAATCCCTCTGCGCGACGCGAGCCGGACTCACGCAAAAGGACCAAGGCCCGAGTGTACAACCCTTCGGCTTGGTCCCGCTGTCCTAGGCGCCAATACAAGGTGCCCATATTCGACAGCACGATCGCTTGAGCCTCGGTTTGACCCAAGCCACGCGCCATCGTCAGAGCCTGGTTGTAGTGCTCATCGGCTTCGTGAAGATCGCCGCGGTCCATGCACATGGTGCCCAGGTTGCACCAGATGCTCCACTCTCGCTGGTGATCCCCCACCCTGCGCAACAGCTCCAAGGCTCGGCGCTGGAGGATCTCAGCTTGCAAGGGCTGACCGCGCTCAATTTCAAAGACCGCCAGGTTGTTGAGGATGCGCGCATGAAGGCTCTCGTCGCCGAGGCTCTGCGCCATCTCTTGAGCCCGCTCCAGGCGCCTTTTGGCGCGGGTGCGCTGACCTAGGTCACGGTCGATCACCGCCAAGCGACTCCACGCATTGGCGGTCGAGCGCTCATCGTCGAGCGCTTTGGCGAGGCTGAGCATCTCGTTCGCATCGCTCTGGGCGTCTTCAATGCGGCCGATCATGCGACGAATCTCGCAACGCCAAGCCAAGCCATGGAGGCGTTGCTCCGCCGGTAAACGCTCACGTGCCGCCGCCCCGTCCTCGAGCAGATCAACCGCAAGTAAGATTGGGCCCCTCACGCTGAGCAGAGGCATCAGGCTGATCGCGGCGCGCGCCGCCCACACCGGCTTGAGCTCTTCAAAGCGTCGGTGCACGGCCAACACGTTGTTGAGATCAGCGGCTAACCGATTGATCGCCTCCAAGCCTTCCGGGCCCGACACCAGCGGTTTTAGTCCTTCAGCTAAGCCAAGATAGACCTCGGCGTGGCGCTCCATCACCGCGTCGACCGTACCGCTCGCTTGCAAGGCTTGCTTAGCCTGCTGACGCACCACGCCGTAGAGCCCGTAGCGCAACTCACTGCGCCGCTCGGGCGCCATGACCCGGTACAAAAGACTTTGCGAACACAGCAGCGCAAGCGCCTTCTCGATCGGTGGGCTCTCAGGGTAGTCGCTCAAGTCGAGCAGCTCTTCGGCCTGTTCAAGGGCAAACCCACCGACAAAGGGTGCGCACTGAAGCAAGAGCTCACGCGCCCAGTCCGGCAGCAGCTCCCAAGACCAATCGCCCAGCTTGCTCAGGGTCAGCTCAGGCTCAGAGGCTACATCGGGGGGCTGCGTAAGGGCCTCAAAGCGAGTCCCGAGACGTTTCTCCAGCTTAGCTAAACTCAAGACATCAACTCGAGCGGCCGCCATCGCAATCGCTAGCGGAATACGGTGTAATCGCTCGACTAAGCGGTGGATGCGTTTACGGGCTTTGTCGTCAAAGACAAAGTCGGCGTCGATCAGTTGGGCTCGTCGCACAAAGAGCTCGACGGCTGCGTCTTGGCTCAAAGGCGGCAGCTCAAACTCCAAGACGTCGTCGCCGCCGACCGGGCGTTGAGACGTCACCAGAAAGCGCGCCTCGGGCGTCTGCTTGAGCCAATGCTGCAAGACCTCCGATAAAGGGCGGGCGACCTGCTCGACGTTGTCAAAGAGAAAGAGCGCCTCCTCGCGACCGGCGAGCGCATAGCCAATCTGTTCAATCTGAGACTCGACGCCGGCGCCCACCAAGGTCAGCCCAAGGGCACGAGCCACCTCACGCAGCAACCCGGTCAGGGTCTCAGCTGCCGATAAATCACAGAACCAAACGCCGCCGTCGAACTCATCGCCAAAGAGCTCCGCAAAGCGCAGAGCGAAGCGGGTTTTGCCCATACCACCAGGCGCTAAAACCACCACCGCCGAAGCGTCGAGGTGCAGCTTACGTCGCACCGTAGCGAGCTGGTCTTCGCGACCAAAGAAGGCATGCGTCTCACGAGGTAAGGCGG
>JBDQPD010000154.1:0-6534 GCA_040260805.1 Myxococcota bacterium
ACCCGATCCCATCCCGAACTCGGCAGTCAAACCCGTTAGCGCCGATGGTACTGCAGCGCACGCTGTGGGAGAGTAGGACGTTGCCGGCTTTCTTTCCTCGCGAAGCGTCAGTCATTCGACTGGCGCTTCGTCTTTTTTTGTAATTGTTCGTCGAGTGCTCACCGGGGGTTGCACTGACACGCTGTGACTGTTGATTTAGCAGCCGCTCAGGGAGGTGCTCATGAACGATAAAGTCTTCAAGCCCACCGAAGAGGGCTTTGAGCTCGTGACCCGTCACACGGTGATGTATCCAGACTGCAACACGACCAACAAACTCTTTGGTGGTCGGTTGATGCAATGGATCGACGAATCCGCCGGCATGTTTGTGCGCTGCCACATGCAGCGAGACAAGGTCGTGACCGCGCATCTGGACCGATTGAGCTTTCGGCGCCCCACCGAGCTCGCCGAAATTATTGAGATTTATTGTAGAGTTTTAAAGGTCGGACGTACCAGCATGACGATCGCCGTTGTGGTGACCAATTTGGACCCTAAAGAGCCGTCCGAGCGTCGCACAAAGCTCGAAACGCAGATGGTGTGGGTGGCGATCGATGAACACGGCAAGCCTTGTGAGTATACGTCGACTACATCCTGAGTTGTTCGATCTGGTCCTAGAATTTTAGTTTGTGAGGATACCCTGATGCGTTGTCTCCATTTATCGTTGGTCTTTATGGTGCTGGTTGGCTCAGCCTGCGGTGACCAGGTCGTGGTTCGAGAGACCGAAGCGAGTTGTGGGAACGGGAGCCTTGAAGTCGGCGAAGCTTGCGATGATGGAAACGACAACAACGCCGATGCCTGCACGACCGCTTGCGCGCTAGCTCGCTGCGGTGACGCGGTGACTCGTACCGATCTGATGGCGGGTGATGAGGGCTACGAAGCGTGTGATGATGGCAACGATTCGGATCAGGACCTTTGCACGAACAACTGCCTCGGTGCCTACTGCGGTGATGGGATCATGCGCGCTGATTTGAGCGAGGGGATGCCTGGCTTTGAAAACTGTGATGACGGTAATGAAGTCAGCGAAGATGGCTGCTTGAACGATTGCATGGCGGCACGTTGCGGCGATGGGGTCCGACGCCTCGATCTCGATGAAGACGAAGCCGCTTACGAGGCTTGTGATGACGGCAATGAGGACAACACCGACGGCTGTCTGAACGACTGCACCGAAGCTCGCTGCGGTGACGGGGTCCTTGGACCGGGTGAAGGCTGCGACGACGGCAACGATGACCCGACCGATGAGTGCGTCAACTGCCAACCCGCAAGCTGCGGCGATGGCGTGGTGCAAGACGGTGAGCGATGCGATGATGGCAACGCGATCGATACGGATGATTGCACCTCAAGTTGCGCACCGGCGGTCTGCGGTGATGGGCACATCTGGGCTGATGTTGAGGTCTGCGATGATGGGAACTCCAATGCCCAAGATGGGTGCACTGCGGTCTGCCAAGAAGCGATCTGCGGCGATGGGATTTTGCGCTTAGACTTGGCGGTTGAGGATCCAGGTTTTGAAGAGTGCGATGACAGCAACCTGGTCGAAGCGGACGGCTGCTCGCCGACCTGTCACGCTGAAGTCTGCGGTAACGGCAGGCTGGATGCAGGAGAGGGCTGTGATGACGGCAACGAGGACAACACCGATGCGTGCACTAACGCCTGCTCGGTGGCGGTCTGCGGCGATGGGGTCACCCAAGCCGGCGTTGAAGAATGTGATGACGGCAACGAGGTCCAAACGGATGCCTGCCTGAATGTCTGTACGGTCGCTCGCTGCGGCGACGCTCAGGCTTGGGAAGGCCATGAGGAATGCGATGATGGAAACCAAGACGAGGGAGACGGCTGCGCCAACGACTGCACGGTGTCTCGTTGCGGTGATGGGGTCGTGCGTCAGGGCGTTGAGGACTGCGATGACGGGAACCAAATCGACACCGATGCATGCACCAACACCTGCGCGGTCGCTCGCTGCGGCGACGGGGTGGTTCAAGAGGGCGTAGAGGCTTGCGATGATGGCAACCAGGTCGACACCGACGCCTGCTTAAACTCCTGTCAAATTGCAGCCTGCGGTGATGGCGTGGTGCGAGCAGGTGAAGAAGATTGCGACGATGGGAACCAGGTCGACACCGACGCTTGTCTCAACAACTGCAGCCTCGCTCGTTGTGGTGACGGCGTGATCCAAGCCGGGGTCGAAGAATGTGATGATGGCAATCAAAATGATGGGGACCGTTGCAACAACGCGTGCCAGCAGAGCTTACGGCCGAACCTGATGCGTTGTGGGTCCTCGAGCCGAAACATCGGCTCCTTTATCCCGCAGGGTAGCAACTTTAATGTGGTGGCTAGCTGCGCCCCTGATGCCAACACTCAGGCGCTTTTTGTGACGCGATCAGGTGCGGGTAGTCTCGATACCAATACGGTCCGAAGCTACGTTGAAAATGGGGGCACGGTGATCACCGAGTACAGCATTAGTCACACCGTTTGGACCAAGGTGTTTGGCGTCAACACGAACCAAGGCGGAGGCCAGGGAGACTGTCAGGACAACGTGATGCCTCACACCCAGCTCAACCCGAACGACCCCTTCTGGGCGCACGCTACCTTTTCAGGCGTAGGTGGAAGCCAAGAGGGCTGCGGCATGGCGATCGATGATTTCCCGGGGATGACCCCGCTCGGCGCATGGCAGAGCGGTCGAGTCCAACTCGGCTACCGTGACTTAGGGCAGGGGCGAGTCTTCGCCGCCGAGGCGGATTGGCAGGACAACGAAAACTCATGGCAAGCCAGCTCGACGGCGCTGATGGGCGCGATGATCACTTGGTAGCTTGAGGTAGAATCAACCAGACCTGCCCGTAATGATGGAGCGCTTGAGCGGCTGCGGCTGCGGGGCTGCCAATGCCGGTATACAAGTCGATGTGGGCGCTACCCTTGATCGCACCGCCGGTGTCTTGAGCTAGGAGTAAGCGCCACTCGTGACGAATAGCGGCGCCATTTGGTCCCAGGATCGGGACCTTGGCGAGCAGGGTGGAGCCTAGAGGGATAATTTTTCGGTCGACCGCGACCGAGTAGCCGCCGGTGACGATTTCGCCCCCTGAGCCTACGGGGCCTTTGGGCCCCTTGCGAAAGAAGACATAGCTCGGGTTTTCATTGTAGAGCGCTCGGCAGTCCGCTGCGTTGGCTGCACACCAGCTTCGGATCGTGTTCATGGATATCTTGGCTTTGTCGATCACGCCACGCTCGACCAATAAGCGGCCTACGCTGATGTAGGCGTGACCATTTTTGCCGGCATAAGCGAGCATCTCAAGGGACCCATCCGGATAGCGAACCATCCCCGAGCCTTGAACCTGCATGAAGAAGTTGTCCGATGGGTCGGCGGTATACGCAAGCTCAAGGTTGAGCCCTGCGAGCTGCTGCTCATCGTCAATCTGTTGTCGGCTCAGGTGGGGGCCTTTGCCCTTCCACTGCGTTGGGTAGCTGTAGAGGGGATAGGCAAAGCGGTCGCTCGGCTCGCGTCTCGCTTCGATGATCGGCGTGTAATAACCCGTGAACTGGACGTTGGTGCTGCCATCGCCTCTGAGCCGCATAAAGCGTAGTCGCTTGAGCGGTAACTGCTCAATTCCGCCGCCTAAGAGTCGCGCCACACGCTCGCGATCTTCGACCGAGATAATTTGCCCGGCTCGATTCTTTTGACGATCGAGCAGCGAGAGCTGTCTTCGAAGCGCTTCTTTCCAAGGTGTCACGCGAGTCGGAGCGCTGTTTTGTAGGTCTGAGAGCTCGGGACGGTCTGCCGCCCAGATGCGCTCCTGAGCGCTGGCGTTCACGCGGCCATCGCCCGAGAAACGGTACAGGCTCTTGTCACCATGTGAGCAAGCGACGGTCAGCAGCGCCAGACCGAGCGCACTGTAAAGGTTTAGCCGCAAAACCGCTCACACAGAGCTAGAAAGCTATTGGTTCGAGCCTTTGGGCTCCATTCGGCAGTTGCGATCTCGCGCCGGCGCTGAGCCTGGCGTGCGAGCTCCAGACGGCTCGGTAGTTCGGCTAAGGTTTGAGTCAGCCCGGCAATGTCTTTGGGTTTGACCAGCCATCCTGCTTCAGGGTGGGGCGCTATGGCGTCACTGATCGCACCGAGTTGCGCGCCGATCACAGGTTTACCCACAGCCAGGCTCTGGCCCACGGCTCGGCAGGTTCCATCGTTCCCCTCGGCTAACCAGACGCTGACATCACCGCTCTGGAAAGCGTGGGTCAGCTCATCGCCTTGAGCATAGCCTGCGAAGAGGACGCAGGCGGTCAAACCTAAGCGTTCAACCGCTTGCTTGAGTTCATCTTGAAACTCACCGCGCCCAATAAAGGCTAATTTCAGATCCGTTCGGGTAGCTCGAGCTCGTGCCAAGGCTTCCAGCAAATCCATCTGCCGACGCTCAGGTTTTTGGCGAGAAACTGAAATGAGCAACAGGTCCTCAGCGTTTAAGTCCATGCGTTGCCGCAGCGCATCTTGAGTGCCTGGGACAAAGCGCTCTAGGTCTACAGCGCCACGCAGAATCCCAATACGATCTGGATCAAAGCCGGACAAATGCGACGCCCGTGCGGCATGATCCTGGCTCGGCACTAAAAGCGCCGTGGCGTTACGGAGCATTAACCCCCGGCCAGGCCGCGTGGTGTTGCTAGCAATATTTTGAATGTAGCGAAGAACAGGCACTTTATGAGCACGGCGAGTCTGCCCTAGGATCATCTGGTCGGCGCTCATATGACTGACCGCACAATCAAATCGGCCGCGGATTAAGTCGCCGGCTCGTGCGATGTCTTTGGCGATCGCGAGCGGTCCAGATTTCCGGCAAAGATTAAGTGGGCGTTCCGAATTGAGGCCAAGGTCGAGCAGGCGCTGGTGCAGATCCCCCTCGCGTTTACCATCACTCCAGATGGTGACCTCATGGCCGCGCCGCATCAGATCTAGACTCAGCTGAGCGAGCGGCTCAGCGGGTCCTGTCCACTCAGGATATGCCAATGTAAAAAGAAAGCGCATCAGTCCGTCCCATGGGTTGGTGCCGTGCCCTCAGCTATTTGCCAAGGGTGAGGTGCTGCGTTGTGTGCTTCTCAGTTGGTCGGTTGGACTGAGAAATCAAAGTAGCGTTGTTGGTCTTTGGTACGTGTGCGATGGTTCGGGCTAATGGAGGAGCAGTCATGGATGCCATCGCAGCCGCTGAGCAGCCTGAGCGTTTGACCGACGCCCCGATTGGTAGGGCACATCATGTCCTAGCCCGCAGTTTGTATCGAGAACTTCGTGGCAACGGGTATACGCCAGCGCAGATCTTAGCGCTGAGCGCTGAGATGGTGTCATTGGTGACCTCCGATTACGGCGCTGTTGACGAGTCCGGAGCCGACTCCTAAGAGCACGTGCCGACGAACACCGTCGCTTGTGGAGTGCTCAACCATGCGTATCGCCATTAATGGACTGGGCCGGATCGGCCGCTGCGTGACACGTTTACTGCGCGAGGCGCAGGGCCTTGATCTCGTTGCGATCAATGATCCTGGCGATCATGATCAGCTGATCCATCTTCTGCGTTTCGACTCAACGCACGGGGTGATCGATGGCGTTAACTTTCAAGACGGCGTGTTGCGCTTTGGTCGCCAGACCGTCCAGCTGTTGTCTGAGCGAGAGCCGTCGGCGTTGCCTTGGGCCGAGCTCGATATCGATCTAGTGATCGATTGCTCTGGGCGCTTTACACGGCGTGAAACAGCGCTTGGTCATTGCGAGGCAGGTGCCAAACAAGTCCTAGTCAGCGCTCCTTGTGCGGACGCCGAGCGTACCGTGGTCTTTGGTGTCAATCACCACCTCATCAAAGGCGATGAGAAGGTCATCAGCGCGGCGTCGTGTACGACCAACTGCTTGGCTCCGGTGATCGCCGCCGTTGATCAGCATTACGGGATCACAGGCGGCGTGATGACGACGATTCATGCCGTGACCAATGATCAGCGCTTGTTGGACTTGCCTCACCCAAAGGATCGGCGGAGAGCCCGCTCGGCTTTGACCAATATTATTCCTACATCGACCGGCGCGGCGCGAGCGCTCGCCTTGGTCTTTCCTGATGCCAGCTGGCAGATCGATGGCTTGTCGGTCAGGGTCCCTGTCATCGACGTCTCGCTTGTCGACTTGGCAGTCCGCACCGAAAAGAGCCCAGGCGCCGAGGAGGTGAACGCCTTGTTCAAGGACCTGGCGTCGCGACGTGCCTTTGACGGGGCGCTCGCCGTATCGGCCGAGGAGCGCGTCAGCTCGGACTTTCTTGGGCACCCGGCGTCGTCTGTAGTCGATCTGCCGCTCACCGCAGTAGCATCAGATGGTTTGCTTCGAATCGTGAGTTGGTATGACAACGAGTGGGGATTCTCGAATCGTGTGATCGATCTCGCCCGACACCTTAAAGGTTTGGAGAGCGCTTAATGGAGCAGCTCGATTCAATGGATTTAGCCGGACGCAAGGTCTTCTTGCGCGTCGATTTTAACGTGCCGTTGCGTGACGGTGTCGTTCAAGAC
>JBDQPD010000070.1:0-17600 GCA_040260805.1 Myxococcota bacterium
CCGACCGCTTCGAGCAGCTCGTCGGCGCGCCTGCCTTCAGGGCCACCAAACAGCCCGGGCAGCTCCACGTTCTGCGCGGCGCTCAGATGCGCCAGCAGATGAAAACGCTGAAACACCATGCCGACGCTCTGGGCGCGCAGCTCGGTGAGCTCGGCGTCGCTCATCGTCGCTAAGTCGACGCCGTCCACTTGCGCCGTGCCCGCATAGGCTCGGTCCAAGCCGCCGACGATGCGCAGCAAGGTGGACTTGCCGGCGCCCGAGGCGCCGAGCACCGCCACCACCTCGCCGGCGCCGACCTCTAAATCGACCGCGTCCAAGATGACCCGCTCACCGAAGCGGCGAGAGAGCCCGGTCAGGGTAATCATTTAGCGGCAGCGGGCGCCTTCATGACCAGGGCGCCGTGGCTCATCTGATAGGCACCCTTTTGACCGCTCGTGGCGATCAAGTGGTCGTACTGCGCAAGCGCCGTCGCCACCTTCTCAACGATCCCAGCCAGCGGTCCTTGACCGGCTAACGCGCCGCCCACCTTCGCGGCTTGCGCAAGCGCTTGGAAATCAACCCAAGCCGCCGAGGCGCGGTCTTTATTGAGCGAGATGTCCTTAGCCGCAGGGCGGCTCGCTGACAGCGGCGTCTTGGGCGCCTCGCCAAAGCGAACGCTCAAGCGGTTGCCCTCTTTCTCGGCTCGGATTTTAAGTTTTCCCATCTGATGGGTGAAGTCAAAACCGTTGGGGAGGCCGGTCAGACCAGGGATCGGCGCGCCGGCTTTTTCGATGACCTTCTTGACCGTGTCGATCAGCTTTTGAGGCTCGCCGCCGGCGATGTCTAGACCGACAAAGGCGGTGCCGATGAGCATGAACGGGCTGGTCACGTTCTCCCCCACACCGAGCCACGCCGAGAAGGTCGTGCCGAAGGGTTTGAGCACGTCGTTGTGCAGGTCGAGGTCGAGCTGCTTGAGACCGGTCTCGAGCTGAGCGAGCGCCTGCGCGAACTGAGGCGTCTGCGCAAACAAGCTGATGATCGCTTTGGCGTCGGTGCTCTGCTGCCAAGCCGCCATGGAGCCTGCGGGAACAAAGGGCACCTGCAGCGGCTCAGGGATGAGGCGCTTAAGCTCTTTGAGCGCCTCGCCCTCGGACTTCGCGGCGCTGTGCATCTCAAGCTTTTGCGGCGTCGCCGAGACGGCGGCGGCCCAGCCGTCACCTTGGAGTTTGTCGACGGCCCCTTCGGTCGCAGCCTGGCTGACGCTGAGCTTGCGCGAGCCAAAGACCAGCGCCTGCCCCATCCCAGGCAGCTGAGCCGACAGCTCTTTGAGCAGCGCGTCGTTGTCCAAGCGCTTGGTGTCCTTACCCAAGCGCGACAAGAACTCTTTTTTGCCGGTCGTAAAGACCGCCTGCTTGCCTTTGATCCACATGCCGCCGTCTTGGGTGACGCGCTGACCTAGGGTGCGCTGGAAGGGGTACCACTCGCCGCCCTCATGAGCGACCATCTCGCCCACATCCATCGCGCCTTCGCGCTTGGCTAAGCGCTTAGCGGTCTCCAGCATCTTGGCTTTGTCGGCGACCGAGACCATGACCAATCCGGTCCACGCCTCGATCTTCCCTTCGCCGCCAAACCACACGCCCACGCCGCCGCTTGGGTCCATCCCCGCAGCGGTCCAGCCGGCGACATCAAAGGGCGAGAACCCAAAGCGCTCGGTCACCGCGGCGCGAATTTTGGCCGGGTCATCAATGGCGCCCGCCAGACGGTCCACCTGGACGTTGAGTCCAGCGAGCGCGCCCGCCACATCGTGAACAGCGACCACCAAACCGGCGTCGTCAGACGGCATCTGAGTCAGCATCGCAGCTAAGGCATCGGATTGGGCTTTACCCTTGGCGCCACCGCCGGCTTTGTCCGAGCAGTTGCAGGCGACCAGACTCAGGCTCAGGCCTAGAATCAGGGAGTTCTTCATGGTCATTCTCCGGGTCGAGCGAATCGACCTCATTGGTATCGAGATTTTTTAGATTGTTTGAGCAGCGCGCGCATGACGTCTGGGACGGCTTTGCGGTTGGCGCGGTTGGCGACCCAGCTCGGGATACTTCCCCCGGGATCTGACCGCACGGTGTACGTTATCTTGGTCTTTTTTCCGCCCTCGCGTGCCTCGAGTAGCCAGCTCCCGGTCGTGACTTTAACGCGCACCTTGCCCGGTTTTTCTTTGGGACCTGCGTCGTTCGCCGACACCCAGCTGACCTCGTAGCGGCCGCCCTTACCTGGGTTGGGTTGCTTGGTCAGCTTTAGGGTGTAGTCCCGGTCACTGATCACCGGCGTGTCCAGACAGTAATACTGCCAGGTCGAGGCGCCCTCACGCTTGAGCACCTTGGCGGTCTCTAGGTAAGGCATAAAGTCGGTGTAGCGCTCCAGATCGTTGACCGCTTTCCACAGACGCGCTGGGCTTTGCGGCGCCGTCCATGAGCCGCGCACGGTCACGATGGCTTGACCGTCGATCTTGCGGACATCAACGACGATCCCCTCGCTGGTTTTGGTGGCTCGCTTCCAGCCGGCTTGCGCCGGCGCGCTCAAGCCCAAAACCAGGGCGACGACGCCTAAGCGTTTAATCGTTAATCGGGAGGGCACGAAGGCTCGCTGATCCATTCTTCTCTCGCACGGTGAAGCGCACATCGCGCGCACCGGTTTCTTCCATGATCCGAGCCCGGGTGGTCTCGATCTTTCGTTTGAAGCGTTCAAAGGTAAGTCCCTCAACGTCCTCACCCAGACGCTCGCGCAGCTCAAAGTATTCGCCAAAGAGCAGGCGCTCAGGATCCGTCGATGTGGAGTCGGTGTGCCCGCCCTCTTCGGTGATCTGCTGCAACAAGCTGTCCGGCACCTCAAACTGCCCGGTCGGAGCGTCTTCAAACATCCCGCCTGGGTCTGCCGGCGCAATCGCCGCATCGCTCCCGATCTCCTTGCCGATCAAGGCTCCACCAGGGATCGGCGGAAGGTCGCCCGGAGGCGGCGTCAGCGCAGGCACAGGCACGGCCGACGGCAGTGGAGGAGCCGGCAGGTCTGTGGGCAGCGGGGGCAAATCACCCAGCTTCGTTTGGGTGTCCTCGAGCCCATCAAATAAGCTCACTGCGCCAGCGCTTGAGGTCTGGGTGTTGCCCTCGACCGAATCAAAGACCGCGCTCGCCGAGAACTGTTCAAAGTCGGCGCTGGAATCGTCGTCCATGGACGCGGCGTCAAATGAGCCACCCACCGGATCACTAACCGCACGTGGGGTCTCGCCGACGGCGCCGGCCAAGGTCAGATCCACGTTGCGGGCGATGCGCTCAAACATTCCAGGCAGGCCGAGCGACTCCACAGGCGCTCCTGCGCCCGAGCTGCGCCAGGTGTGCAACCACGTGATCAAGGTGTCCCCAGCGCGCGATTGGCGACGCCCCTCTAGAAAGATCAGCAGCAGACCCAGGACGAACAGAAGCGACAATACACCCAAGCTCGTCTTCACCAAGTCGGCGACGCCCCGATAAGCCTTTCGAGCGTCGACCACCGAAGCCAAGACCAAGCGTCCGCCCTCAGTGACGATCACGTTGCCCGCAACCAATCGAGAAGCACCGCCTGGGATACCCAAACTCAAGCTCGTTTGACCCAACCCTTTGACCGAACCATCCACCTTGCCTGGCTTGAGCATCGAGGTCAGCGAGTCAAAGGATTTACCGTGTAAAATGCGGCGCCCGTCATACAAAACGGAATGCACTGGCATACCGCTTCCAGCGGCCAGCACAGCCATCTGCTCGCCGATGCTTTTGGCGACCAACGCTAAGGGGCGACCCACCACCGTGAGCCCATCAACGAATCCATCTTTGCCGCTCGGGGCGGCCGCTAAATGCCACCATTTCCCCTTCTCACCCGCCGATAAGAACACGACGGCGTCCGAGCCCATACCTTGCAAGGCACGCGCCACGACGTTCATGCCCGATAGATCAGGCTCGCTCGCCTCAAAGCCGGCGCCATAACCTTCGATGAGTTTACCAGTACCGTCGATCCGCCAGCGCAGACTGTCGCCGCCCTCCTCTGGAGGCGGCAGCTCAGCCGAGCGCGCCAGATCTGAAGCCTCGACCAAAATATCTTGGGCTTGGTTCTGCCAATTGTTCTGCGCCTCACCAAAAGCGCGGTCAGCCAGTGAGCGAGCGCGTTGCTCGACCGAGGATCCCATCGACGAGGCGAGCAACACCAAGGCGACCACACCACCGATCAAGGTCAGGATGGGCGCGGCATAAAGTTTGTATGCTTTCATCTTAGCGCCTCCTCTTTCGACGACGCTTACGGCGCTTCTTCTTACGCACCCGTTTCTTTCGAGTCGGCATCAAAGCCTCCTCGTTCATCTCCACCGGGATCTCACGGCGCTCACGTACCTGGAGCTCTTTGTCCTCACCTTTTTTTGCCGCTTCAAAGCTGAGTACCATCTTTAAGGTGTTGTTTTGTCGTAAGATAAACTCAGGTACCGAGTACCAAATCTCGCCCAGTAAAATCTGTAGACGAGCCGGACCCTCTTTGAGGTCTTTTAAATTCAAGCTGTGGGCGCCCTCGCGCCAAACCATCGGCGCCAGCTGACCCTTCGGCGCAACATCCACCCGCAGCTGAGCGCTGACCCAGCGCTGTGCGCCATAACGATAAACAGCCGAAACGCCCGGAGCGAAGCGCACCGAATCTCCCGCAGCTACGGTAATCGGTTTGCCTGGCCGGCCGCGCGGTACGAGGTTCAACGGTACCGGGGTATCGTTTTGCATCCGAATCTGTACGCCTTCGGTGATCACGATGTGATCAGGGTGAAAGCGCATGCCACGAAACTCGACGACGACCTCGCCACTGCCAGCAGCTTGTGACGCGCCGCTACCCGCAGCGCTGAGTAAAGCCATCACCGGCATCGGGTCCTTGAGCTTTTGCGCCACCGGCTTGAGCGGAAAAGCCATGCGGACGGTGCTGTGATCCACTCGTGTCGCTTTGGGATTTTTCGTTTCGCTCACGCCGCGCAGCTCGACCTCAAAGGCGGCGGGAACCGCTAGGCTCGGCGCAGACACGAGCAAAAGCGCCAGACCGACGGCGCTCGGGCGCGGCAAAGGTCGCTGAAGCAAAGAAGGACGCATCGAGTTCTCCATAATCCGTTCTTACCTTGCACGGCCACGCCTGCCCAGCCCAGCAATGCGCTTGAAAAAACGAAACGGGCGAAGCCTAAAGCCTCGCCCGTATCGTTGGTTTGTAGACCCCTCGCTTAGAACAGCGAAACATCTTCCATCAACAGATCATCCGGGATGCCTTCGATCTCATCAACCTCGGTCTCGAGGTATTTGTAATGATCGATACCGGTACCTGCTGGGATCAAGCGACCCACCGTGATGTTCTCTTTGAGCCCACGCAGATAATCCACCTGACCGCTGAGCGAGGCCTGAGTGAGCACCTTGGTGGTCTCCTGGAACGATGCTGCCGAAATCCATGAATCGGTCACCAACGACGCCTTGGTGATACCCAAGAGTTGCGGCTCACCTGCGGCTGGGATCAAGCCCTCGTCCATCAGGCGCTGATTCTCAGCTTCGAACGTACGACGGCTGATCGAATCCTCAAGGAGGAATCGAGAGTCACCCGACGAGATGATGCGCACACGTCGCAGCATCTGGCGAACGATGGTCTCAACGTGCTTGTCGTTGATCTTCACGCCCTGGAGTCGATAGACTTCTTGGACTTCGTTCACCATGTGGGCAGCCAACGCCTTGAGACCCTTGATCTGCAGGATATCGTGCGGGTTGATCTGACCTTCGGTCATCGCCTCGCCCGGCTGGACGAAGTCACCGGTGTGCACGGTCAGGTGACGACCCTTCGGGATCGGGTACTCGATGAAGTCGCCGATCTCTGGGGTGACACGCAAGATGCGCTTACCCTTCTTCTCAGGCTGCTCGCTGACTTCGCCAGCGATGTGCGAGACGACCGCAAGGTCCCTCGGACGACGCGCCTCGAACAAGTCGATGACTCGAGGAAGACCACCGGTAATATCCTTGGTCTTCGCCGTTTCACGAACCTTCTTCGCCACCACGTTACCCGCCGAGACGTCCATCCCGGGTTTGATCTCAGTGGAGGAGAGGATCGCTGCCACAGGCAACGTAATCACGTGAAGTTCACCCTCTTTGGTGGTCACGGTCAGCGCCGGACGCAAGGAGGGATCTTTCGCTTCGATGATGTGACGTTCCGAGCGACCCGATTGCTCATCGGCGCGCTCTTCGAAGGTCACACCTTCGATCAAGTCACGGAAGCCCAACTGGCCATCAACCGGCACGAGGAAGGGCGAGGCAAAGGGATCCCAGTCACACAACTTGTGACCTGGCTTCACATCTTGATCTTCGACCACGTAGATGTTGGCGCCATAAACGACCGGATAGGTCTCACGCTCACGACCCGTGGAGTCGATGATTTTGATCTCGGCTCGACGGCTCATGCAGACCAAACGGGTCTCGCCGTTTTCGCTGTGATCCGCAAAGGCGTTAAGCTCGACGAACTTGACCCGACCGCCACCAAGGCAGTCGTGGTAAGCCTGCTCGACACGAGCAGACGCCGCACCACCAATGTGGAAGGTACGCATCGTCAGCTGGGTGCCGGGCTCACCGATCGACTGAGCGGCGACCACGCCGACAGCTTCACCGATGTTGACCAGAATACCGCGTGCGAGGTCACGACCGTAGCACTTGGCGCAGATACCGACCTTAGCCTGGCAAGTCAGCACCGAGCGAATCAGCACACGCTGGATACCCGCATCTTCGATCACGGCGACCGCCGCTTCGTCAAAGAGATGACCTGACTTGAACAAGACCTTACCGGTCATCGGATCCACGACGTCCTCGAGCGAGACACGACCCAGAATACGATCACCGATCTTCTCGATCACCTCGCCCGCTTCGATCAGCGGCATGATGTCGATACCGTCAATGGTGTTGCAATCATGTTCGGTGATGATGGCGTCCTGTGCGACGTCGACCAAACGACGGGTCAAGTAACCCGAGTTTGCCGTCTTCAGCGCCGTATCCGCCAGGCCCTTACGAGCACCGTGGGTGGAGATGAAGTACTGCAGCGCCGTCAAACCTTCGCGGAAGTTTGCCGTAATGGGCTGCTCGATGATGTCGCCAGATGGCTTAGCCATCAGACCACGCATACCGGCAAGCTGACGCATCTGCTGCGTGGAACCACGAGCGCCGGAGTCAGCCATGATGTAGATCGAGTTGAACGACGGGGTCTCGACGGTTTCGCCATCAGGACCGGTCAGGTTATCCCACTCGATACCCTTCATCATGCACTCGGTCACTTCATCGTTGGCACGTGCCCAGATATCGATGACCTTATTGTAGCGCTCAGAATCCGAGATGATCCCTCGGTTGTGAGCCAATACGGTACGACCGACTTCGTCGGATGCGTCGCCGAGAATCTGTGCTTTTTCTTCCGGAATCGTCATGTGCTCAAGAGCGATGGAGATACCGGCACGAGTCGACTCAGTGAAGCCTAGAGTACGGAGCTTATCGGCAAGAAGAACCGTCTCTTTCTGACCGCTAAGGCGGAAGCATTCATCGATCAAGTTGCCTAGAGACTTCTTGTTCATGACGCTGTTGACCAACGAGAAAGGCATCTCTTCGGGGCACAATTCGTAAAGGAGGACACGACCCACGGTGGTATCGAGCATATCCTCTTTGAATCGAACCTTGATCGCTGCGTGCAGACTGACCGCACCCGCGTCATAGGCAATGCGCACTTCACGCATCGAGCCAAAGGACATGCCACTGCCCTTAGCGAAGGGACGCTCACGGGTGACGTAGTAGCAACCTAAGACGACATCCTGCGTCGGCACGATAATCGGCTTGCCGTGCGCTGGGTGCAGAATGTTGTTGGTGCTCATCATCAGCACACGAGCTTCCATCTGCGCCTCGATCGAGAGCGGCAGGTGGACAGCCATCTGGTCACCATCAAAGTCAGCGTTAAAGGCAACGCAGACCAAGGGGTGAAGACGAATCGCCTTACCCTCGACTAAGACGGCTTCGAACGCCTGCATACCCAGGCGGTGAAGCGTGGGTGCACGGTTGAGAATCACAGGATGCTCTTGGATGACCTCATCGAGGATATCCCAGACTTCCTTCTTTTGACGCTCGACCATGCGCTTGGCCGATTTGATGTTGGTCACGTAACCGTGATCTTCGAGCTTCTTAAAGATGAAGGGCTTGAAGAGCTCGAGCGCCATGATCTTCGGAATGCCGCATTGGTGCAGACGCAGGTCGGGACCGACCACGATGACCGAACGACCCGAGTAATCCACGCGCTTCCCGAGCAGGTTCTGACGAAACCGGCCCTGCTTGCCCTTGAGCATATCGCTCAGCGATTTGAGCGGGCGCTGGTTCTGCCCGGTGATCGCACGACCGCGACGACCGTTATCAAAGAGCGCATCGACCGCTTCTTGAAGCATGCGCTTCTCGTTGCGAACGATGATGTCGGGTGCGTTGAGCGACAACAAGCGCTTGAGGCGGTTGTTGCGGTTGATCACGCGGCGGTACAGATCGTTGAGATCAGACGTTGCGAAGCGACCACCGTCAAGCGGCACCAAGGGGCGCAGGTCCGGCGGAAGCACGGGGACGTTCTCGACGACCATAAACTCAGCGTTGTTCGGCATGCGATCATTGCCGCCGAAGTCACTGCCCGAGTCACGAAGGTTCTCGATCACCTTAAGGCGCTTCGAGATCTTCTTACGCTTTTGCTCGCTGCGGGTCGTCACCAGCTCTTCACGAAGCTCAGCGCTGGTACCTGCCAGATCGATGCCTGCCAGCAGCTCACGAATAGCCGAGCCACCCATGTCTGCGCGGAAGGAATCCTCGCCGTACTCGTCGAGCGCATCGTAGTATTCGTCTTCGCTCATGACGGCGACCTTTTTGAGTTCGGTCTCCATCGGGTCCAGCACGACAAACGCTTCGCAGTAGAGGACTCGCTCAAGTTGCTTGAGCGGAATGTCCAGCACATAACCAATACGACTTGGCAGGCTCTTTAAGAACCAGATGTGCGCCACGGGAGTCGCCAAGGAGACATGCGCCATACGGGTGCGACGCACCTTGGAGCTGATCACCTCAACGCCGCATTTTTCGCAGACGATGTTGCGATGCTTCATGCGCTTGTACTTGCCGCAAAGGCATTCGAAATCCTTTACGGGTCCGAAAATACGCGCACAAAACAGACCATCACGTTCCGGACGAAAGGTCCGGTAGTTAATGGTTTCGGGTTTCTTAACTTCACCGTGGGACCACTCTTTCACCGTCTCAGGGGCGGTAAGCGAAATACGGATCGCCTGGAAATCCAGGGTCTCCTCGGTCTTCGGCAGAAAATTCCAGAGGTCCTTGCTCAAAGGGTTGCCTCCGCGCAGCCTATGCCGCGCTCAATGGGGTTGAGTTCGTTTAGAATAAGGGTGCCGCATCTTCGTCGTCGGCGTCGCGATCATTCAAGAGCTCTACATCCAAGCACAGGGCTTGAAGCTCCTTCATCAACACGTTGAACGACTCAGGGATGCCTGCCTCGAGGACATGCTCACCCTTGACGATTGCTTCATACATACGAGTACGACCTTGCACGTCATCCGACTTGACGGTCAGGAACTCCTGCAGGGTGAAGGCGGCTCCGTAGCCTTCCATCGCCCAGACTTCCATCTCACCAAGACGCTGACCACCGAACTGCGCCTTACCACCCAGCGGCTGCTGCGTGACCAAGGAGTACGGACCGATCGAGCGTGCGTGAATCTTCTCGTCGACCAAGTGGTGAAGCTTGAGCATGTACATCACGCCCACCGTCACGTCCTGATCGAAGGCGTCGCCGGTGCGGCCATCAAAGAGCGGGCTGCGACCATTGGCGGGCTGATGCCCGAGCTCAAGCAAGCGGCTGATCTCGTCTTCGTTGGCGCCATCGAACACCGGGGTGGCGACGTGCAGACCACGACGCTCTTTGTTCGCGACTGCGATCACGCCATCATCGTCGAGCTCAGCGATCTGCTCCTTCTCACGATCGCTGTCGTAGTAAGCGTTCAGAACCTTACGCAGGTCCTTAGCCGACGAACCGGTTTCGATCATTTCATTGAGGACTTCACCGCTGCTCAGCGCCGCTAAGCCAAGGTGGGTCTCAAGGATCTGACCAACGTTCATACGAGACGGAACACCGAGCGGGTTGAGCACCAACTGCACGGGGCGTCCATCAGCGCGGTACGGCATGTCTTCACGAGGAAGAATGCGGGACACCACACCCTTATTACCGTGGCGACCTGCCATCTTATCACCGACCATGAGCTTACGCTTCACCGCCACGTAGACCTTGACCATCTTGATCACGCCCGGGCTGAGTTCCTCGCCACGGGTCAAGCGATCGATGCGAGCCTCGACCCGCTCCTGGATGCTCTCGACGCGCTTGTCGAGCGCCGTAAAGATGCTCGCCACCGCGACGCCCATCTCACCGTCGTCGACCTGCAGAATCGCCAGATCACGACCGCTGAGATCGGCAAGCACTTCGCCGGTCAGCTTGGTGCCCTTCTTCAAGATCACCTTGCGACCGGTGTCGCGCAGGTCTGCGCTGAGCTTTTGCCCAGTCAACTCGACGCGAGCGCGGTCATGGGAGGAGAGGCGCAAAATACGAATCTCGTCGCCAGCGTCCTTACGCAATGCGGCGATCTCTTCGTCCTCGATCTCGCGTGCACGCTCGTCTTTATCGATACCACGACGGCTAAAGACCTTGGCGCCGATCACGGTACCGTACTCGCCGGGCGGAACCCGCAAGCTGGTGTCACGAACGTCGCCGGCTTTGTCGCCGAAGATCGCGCGAAGAAGCTTCTCTTCGGGGCTGAGCTGGGTTTCACCCTTAGGCGTGGTCTTACCGACCAGAATATCGCCAGGACCCACCTTAGCGCCGACACGGATGATCCCCGAATCATCGAGATCCATCAGGCTCTCTTGACCGACATTCGGAATGTCTTGGGTGATCTCTTCAGGGCCGAGCTTCGTGTCACGCGCCACACACTCGAACTCTTCGACGTGCAAGGAGGTGAACAGGTCGTCTTCGACGATCTCTTCGCTGACCAGGATCGAATCCTCAAAGTTGTAACCATGCCAAGGCATAAACGCCACGACGCAGTTGCGACCTAAGGCTAACTCACCCATCTCGGTCGAGGGACCATCAGCGATGATCTCACCCTTCTCGATGGTGTCACCCACACGAACGACCGGACGCTGCGTCAGGCACGTGTTTTGATTGGAGCGAGTGAACTTGACCAGGCTGTAGATATCGACCGGGTTGGCCAGGGCGCTGTCTTCGCCATCGGCGGCACGAACGACCACACGACAACCCTCAACACTCTCCACCGTACCGCCGCGACGAGCGGTAATGGTCACGCCGGAATCCTGCGCAACCACCGCCTCAATGCCGGTACCGACAAAGGGAGATTCGGTGCGCAAAAGCGGCACAGCCTGACGCTGCATGTTCGAGCCCATGAGGGCACGGTTTGCATCATCATGCTCAAGGAACGGGATCAGGCTAGCAGCCACCGAGACCAGCTGGTTCGGCGCCACATCACGCATGGTGACCTCTTCACGAGGCACGAGAACGATCTCGCCTTCATGACGAGCCTGAATCAACTCGTTGATAAATACACCCTTGTCGTCTGCAGGCTCAGAAGCCTGAGCGATCACCTCACCCGCCTCATCGAGAGCCGAGAAGTAGGTGATATCTCCAGCCTTGGGCTGACCTTCGACCACACGCTGATACGGGGTCTCGATAAAGCCGAGCTTGTTGACGCGAGCGTAGGTCGCCAAGCTGGCGATCAGACCAATGTTTGGACCTTCAGGCGTTTCGATTGGGCAAATACGACCGTAGTGGGTCGGATGCACATCACGAACCTCGAAGCCGGCACGCTCTCGGGTGAGACCGCCGGGTCCAAGCGCCGAGAGACGCCGCATGTGCGTGACCTCGGAGAGCGGGTTGGTCTGATCCATGAACTGGCTCAGCTGCGACGAACCAAAGAATTCTTTGATCGCTGCGTTGACCGGCTTGGGATTGACCAACTCGGCAGGATTGAGCGAATCGATGTCCTGCAGGCTCATGCGCTCACGGATGGCACGCTCCATACGGACCAAACCGAGACGGTATTGGTTTTCGAGCAGCTCACCGACCGAACGGATACGGCGGTTACCCAGGTGATCAATATCGTCGAGGTTCTTGCGACCATGACGCACCTCGATGAGGTACTTCACCGCTTCAAGGATGTCGCGCTTGGTCAGGATCAGGTTGTTCTCGGGCTCATCCAAATTGAACTTACGGTTGAGCTTGTGGCGACCCACTCGGCTCAGGTTGTAACGCTCTTTGTTGAAGAACAAACGATTGAACAAGGCGGTCGCAGCTTCAGGGGTTGGCGGATCACCCGGACGCATGCGCTTGTAGATCTCTTGGAGTGCGCACTCTTGCGCAGTCTTTTCAGGATCCGACTCGCTCGAAGCCTGCTCCATGCCATCCTTTTCAAGCGTACGGCACATGAACTCTTGCATGTTGAGTTTATCAACAAGCAGCACCTCTACGCTCTTAACACCAGCCTCTAGGATCGCATCCAATGCCGTCTGCTCAAGCTTCTTGCCTAAGAACTCAGCCGCATCGAGTGTTTGGTTGCGACGTGCGAGCACCTCGCCGGTCTTCTTGTCGACCACATCAGCAGCAAGACGCTGCCCACCAAGCTCCTCACCATCGAGCTCGAGCTTCTTCAGAGCGCCGGCTTCTGCAACCCAGCCCTTCTTCTCATCGAAGGTCCAACCCAGACGCTTGAGGTGACCACGCTTGATCACGCGGTTGCGCGGAACGATCTGCTTCTTACTGCCTGGGTGAATCAAGTCACGGCTTGCGCGCTTGTTTTCCCAGATGGCGGGATCAAACCGCAGCGAGGCTTTGCCCGCCTTGGTCAGATCCATTTGGATCCGCTCGTAGAAGTAATTCAACAGGAACTCTTCGTCGTAACCTAAGGCACGCAACAGAATCGTTGCGGGCAGTTTACGGCGACGGTCGATGCGCACGTGCATCAGGTCCTTGGTGTCGAATTCGAAATCCAACCAAGAGCCTTGATACGGGATGATGCGCGCCGTGTAGAGCTTTTTGGCGCCTGGCGTGCTGCGGCTCTTGTCGAGCTCAAAGAACGCACCAGGGCTACGGTGCAGCTGACTCACCACGACACGCTCGGTGCCGTTGATGATGAACGTACCCGCTGCGGTCATCAGCGGAATCTCGCCAAAGAACACGGGTTGTTCGATCAGGTTTAAGAACGTCTTAGCGCTGGTCTCGCTGTCCACCTCGTAGGTGATCAGCTCAACCACAACCTCCAGGGGAGCTGCGTAGGTGAGGCCACGTGCACGGCACTCGCCCTCATCATACTTGGGCTCACCCAGGTGATACTCTTTGAACCGAAGCTCGGCGGTATCGTTGTAATCAAAGATCGGGAAGACGCGATTAAACGCTGCTTCGATTCCGACTTCTTGGTCTCGGCTCTCGGGCTCTAAATCAGCCTGAAGAAAGCTTGCGAAACTACGCTTTTGAATCTCGATAAGGTTCGGGATCTTAATCCCCGCCTCGAGCTTGCCATAGCCCTTGCGCAGGCGATTGTTTGGCTGGGTCAGCTTCACCATCAGCACACTCCGTTGGTACGGTTAGTTCTCAAATTCGATTGCCCCTATCGCCCCACTCCGGACGATAAAAGGACCAAATGCCCACCCCGCCAAAGACGGAGTGGGCTTGTCCAGTTAGAAACTGTCGGAGCTTACTTAAGCTCCACCTCGGCGCCAGCTTCTTCAAGCGTGGCCTTGGCTGCTTCAGCTTCGTCCTTGGAGATCCCCTCTTTGAGGGTAGTCGGTGCGCTCTCGACCATGTCCTTAGCCTCTTTGAGACCAGCACCGGTGAGTTCGCGGACAGCTTTAATAGCCTTGATTTTCTGACCGCCGCCGCTCGTGAGCACGACGTCAAACTCAGTCTGCTCTTCAGCAGCTGCGCCTGCGTCGCCGCCGCCAGCAGCAGCCATCATCACAGGTGCGCCAGAAGCAGCTTCCACGCCCCATTTTTCTTCGAGCTGCTTCACCAGGTCGGCAGCTTCCATCACGGTCAAAGCCGAGAGTTCATCGATAATCTTTGCAAGATCAGCCATTGTAATATTCCTTTTCTAAATAGCTTTATATCTAAGTATAACCAGTTGTTTTCTAATGAAAGCCTAGGCGGCTTCTTGATCGTCCACATACGCCTGAATGGTTCCGACCAGCTTCTGGGCAGGTGCTTCGATCTGCGCCAGGAGTTTCTGTGCCGGAGCATTGAAGAGACCGAGGAGCTTGCTTCGAAGCTCGTCAAGACCAGGCATCGTGCTCAGGTTCTTAACAGCAGCCTCGTCGAGCAGCTCGCCTTGCAGCGCGCCGCCCTTGATCCGCATTTGACCCTCGTGCTTTTCAGCGAACTTGGCGACCACTTTCGCCGGACTGATTGGGTCCGCATCAGCCCATGCCATGCCGGTCATTCCGACGAGCAAAGGACTGATCACCTCATGGTCTGTACCCTCAACGGCTTTGCCGATCAGGCGGTTTTTGATGACCTTAAATCGGACACCGGCTTCCAAACAATTCCTGCGGAACTGGACCGCGTTCTCAACGGTGAGACCGTTGAAATCGACCAGCACCACAGAAGGTGAATCGGAAAGCTCAGTGCGGATCGATTCAACTAAGGCCACCTTAGCTTGACGCTCCATATGCTCCCTTTCACCGCATATGCGGTTCTGGACGGGGTGGTATTCCCGTCTCGGTGGGTGTGCCTAAACACATTATCTCGCTATGAGACCCACTGTCTTCGACATCCTCGCCGCACCACCGACGAGGCTAAAAACTTACTAACTTGCAGCGCCCGCTTCAGAAGTGCTCACGCCCACGCCAGGACCCTGGCTCGAAGACATGGTGACACGCCTGACATAGACCCCTTTGCTCGAAGCCGGCCGCGCACGTACCAGAGCGGCAAGCAGTGCGCGAGCGTTTTCTGCGATCTTTTCGCTATCAAAGCTCACACGACCGATGGGGGCGTGGACATTACCGGCCTTGTCGACACGGTATTCGACCTTACCACCCTTAAGATCCGAGATAGCCTGCGAGACGTTCATCGTGACCGTACCCACTTTGGGATTGGGCATCAGACCACGCGGCCCAAGGAGCTTTCCGATGCGACCGACGACGGCCATCATGTCCGGCGTCGCGACCGCTTTATCAAAATCGAACCAGCCACCCTGGATCTTTTGCATCAACTCTTCGGCGCCGACCTCCATGGCTCCGGCCTCTTCGGCCTCTTTCGCCTTCTCGCCGCGCGCAAAGCAGATCACTCGAACATCTTTGCCGGTTCCGTGCGGAAGCACGACGGCGCCGCGGATGTTCTGATCCGCGTGCCGAGGGTCAACGCCCAAACGGACGCACAGGTCGACGGTCTCGTCGTACTTGGCATATGAGATCTCTTTGACCGTCGCTGACGCGGCATCCAAGGTGTACTCTTTGTCGCTGTCCACTTTCGCGCGGGCAGCAGCCATGTTCTTGCCTTCTTTGGCCATCTTCACTCCTTCGTGGTCAAACGCCCGCACCAAAGCAGGCTCCCACCGTGTTAAATCAAACGATGTTTAGTCGACGACCGTAATGCCCATGGAGACCGCGGTGCCTTTGACCTGCTCCATAGCCGATTCGATCGAGGTGCTGTTGAGATCAGGCATCTTGACCTTGGCGATCTCTTCAACTTGCGCCAGCGTCACCGAACCCACCTTTTTGCGGTTGGGCTCACCCGAGCCACCTTTGACACCCGCAGCCTTGATCAGCAGCGTCGATGCGGGAGGACTCTTGGTGATGAAGCTGAAGCTACGGTCCGCATACACAGTGATCACTACCGGAATGATCATACCAGCCTGCTGCTGCGTGCGCGCATTGAACTCTTTGCAGAACTGCATGATGTTCACACCATGCTGACCAAGCGCAGGGCCGACCGGCGGTGCGGGGTTCGCTTTGCCTGCCGGCACTTGCAGTTTGATCTGACCTACTTCTTTCTTCGCCATGACATCTTTTCCTTTTGCGCATCATCGATGCGCTCAAATCATTATACGTTCGAGCCAGATTCCAACTCGACCTGCTTGAACTCGAGCTCGACAGGAGTCGGCCGACCGAGAATCTCAAAGCTGACCCGAAGCCGCTCACGCTCTTCAAAGACCTCTTCGACCATCCCGGCGAAGCCCTGGAAGGGACCGTCAATCACGCGGATCTGATCACCCTCGCCCACTTCGAGGCGACGGCGAGGCGCTTCAGCACCCTCGGTGATCTGCCCCAGCAAACGAGCCATCTCGGCTTTCGAGCAAGCACGCGGCTCGCGGCTCGGGTCTTTATCACGAGACCCGACAAAGCCGATCACCTTTGGAAGACCACGCACGAAGGTGGCGATCGCCGGACTCCAGCGCATCTGCACCAACATATAACCTGGGAAGAACTTACGCTTGGTCACACGCGGCTTACCGCTAACCATCTGCTCGACGTCTTCGGTCGGAACCAAAATAGCGTCCTCGATGGGTGCGCCAAAGCCAGCTTCAAGACCTTTGCTTGCCGCTTGCTTGAGCAGCTGCTTACGAGCCTGCTGCTCGTAGCCGCTGTAGGTGTTGACCACGTACCACTTAAGGTTCGTGTCGTTCTCGGTTTCGGTTTCGGTCTCAGTTACCACAAGAGCCCCCTAGAGAAGATCGTAGAGGAAGCTCGTGAAAGCTCCACTCGCATAATCGAACACCCACAACACGCCGCCGATGATCACCGAAAAGATGATCACAACGTACGAATCCGACTTGGTCTCTTCCTTGTTCGGAAAGACGCACTGACGGAGCTCTTCGATCACCTCAGCAGCGTACTGCTGATAGCGAGCGTGCCGCTGCAGGATCAACACGGTGAGGATACCGATCACCACCGAAAGGACGCCGGACATCCGGACACCAAGCACCAAAGGACGGTTCGTTCCTGGCTCTGCAAACGAAGCAAACGCCGCAGCGATTGCGAAGCTACAGGTCCACGCCAAACTCAAGGCCGCGACCAAGGTAGTTAAACCAATCCAACGACTATGCCTGCGCACGAGATCTGGGGCTGCTTGAACCAACTATCTCACCTTTTCCTTTCTGGCGGGCCAGGGAGGACTCGAACCCCCAACCTGCGGTTTTGGAGACCGCTGCACTACCAATTGTGCTACTGACCCAGAGTTGCCCCCTACCGGCAAAGAAGCGCCGCCGGTGATTTATTTCACCGGCGACGCCATTAAGCCGACAGAGCGCTTTGAATCAGTCGAGAATCTCAGCCACGCGACCCGAACCGATCGTGCGACCACCTTCACGAATAGCGAAGGTCAAACCCTGCTCCATCGCCACCGGCACGATCAGCTTGATCTGCATACCGATGTTGTCGCCCGGAAGGACGGCGCGTTCGGTTTGCTCTTCAGCCGACAGACCGTCGCCGTTCACCGAGGTGATCTTTTCGACGGTACCCGTCACGTCCGTGGTGCGGAAGTAGAAC
>JBDQPD010000011.1:0-46937 GCA_040260805.1 Myxococcota bacterium
AAAGATCAGGATGGTGCCGTCGGTTCGCTTCGACCCGTGAGCCAAAGCAGCCGCTGTGGGCTCATTGATCATTCGCACGACATTCAGACCGGCGATCTCACCGGCGACGCGTGTGGCCGCCCGCTGGGAGTCGTTAAAGTAGGCTGGGACCGTGATCACGGCTCGGGTCACTGGCTCACCTAAAAAGGCTTCCGCCCGATCCCTCAACCCTGCGAGGATTTCAGCGCAGACCGCGGAGGGCGGCAGAATTCCGCTGCGCAACTTCACCCGAGCATCACCGCGCTGACCCGCCACGACTTTGAACGGGCTCGTTCGAAGCTGGTCTTGAACCAAGGGGTGATGAATACCCCTACCGATCAAACGCTTGATCCCGAAGACCGTATACTTGGGGTTCGTCACCGCCTGACGCCGTGCCAGATGACCGACCAAACGAGAACCGTTCGCCGCTTCGGCGACGACCGAAGGGACAAAGTCACCGGTCTCTTCTGCCGAGATCACGACCGGGCCGTCACCCTGCCAAACTGCAGCGCACGAGTTGGTTGTACCCAAATCAATTCCGATGATCGGGGCGCCGCGGCGAGACTTACTCATCAGGACCCTTGCCTCGTTTTACGCAATCGTTCAGCAACGTCAGCCGCAGTGGGATCAATCTCTAGAATCCGCTGCGCAGTGCGAGCAGACTTGGCTGGCATTTCGGCGGCGTCAAAAATATCGAGCTGAATTCTCAAAAACGCGGGATTATCCGGCTCTTCAGAGATTGCCCGATCCACCATTTCCGACGCCATCTTCAGGTCTTCGCCGACTCGAAGAAGCATCGCCGCAGACTTCGCCCAGAACTCAGGCCGATGCGGTGCGCTCTTAGCGGCGTGCATATAAGCGACAGCAGCTCGATCCCAACGCCCAACGCCTTCGTTGAAGTCCGCAGCCTTGACATGCTTCTCGGCGCGCTCATCGCTCGCTCGTCGCCTGAACCGCTCTTCCATCTCTTTGTAGGTTGGATTGTTCGGATCAAAGGTCCTGGCAGTCAGTATGGCGTTGTACGCTTTGACGTATTGCCTCTGCTCAGCAGCCATCATCGCATCGGCATAGATATCCTTAGCCTGAGCGATCCGTCGAAACATCGGATTCTTTTGCATGCGGCGCGCCTTGAGCGCTCTCGCCACGCGAGCCCGCTCTGCTAACGCCGCCGGATCGACGACCTCTTTGAGCGCACCATCAGAGACCAAGCGATCACGTAGCTCATCTCTCGAGGTGTCGTTGAGCATCACCTCAGCGACTCGACTAAGGCGCGCTGAGTGTCGGAGAATCAGGGGACCAAAGGTTCCGAGATCGTGCTCGAAGTAGGTGTCGGGATGAAAGAGCTTGAGTTTGTTATTGACCGCCTTGCGAATCGCTTTGGCTTCGGCTCGATGCGAGACGTCAAACAAAGCAAAGGCGTCGAGCTCTTTGTTGCGATCGCACCAAATGAGCTCTTTGCGCAGCGCCATCGGCAGATCGTTGACCTCCTCAAGAGGTTCGCGAGGAAATCTCATGCCCGTATAACGCCCCACACCGATCAGATCGGCTTCATGAACGGTGTTGACACGTCTCGCCACCGCGACCGGCGCGATCGAGTCCTCACCCTCGTTCGCTGCTGCGCCCAAAGAGGCTGTCTCTTCATCGCTCAAAGCGGTCGTTCCGTCAGGACGGTCAATCACGCTTTGCGCCTCTAAACGCAGTAAGCCACGGGCAATCACCACAGGAGTCGTTCCCAGCAATGCTGCCAGCTCTCGAACGGTTGTGCGTCCATCGATACGACTGAACAAATGGCGCTCTTCTGCGCCCATTTGCACCGTAGCTAGGTCGATATCGGTCTGCAAACTAGGCGCAAAGTCACCTTGGTATCGCAGCATAGGATCGACACTCATGGACAGGCCTCCACCGGTACAAACTCCCCCATGCCCCGCACGCGCGATGGGACTCGTCTGGCATACAGTACCCAAGGCCAGTCAAGATTGCAGCTTTTCACGACTCAGAAAGTAGCTCGACCAGTAATCCGCACTGAGCGTGCATTCGATTTTCAGCCTCTTGCCACGCCACCGATCGCGGACCGTCGATCAGCTCAGCGGTCACCTCATCCCCTCGATGGGCAGGCAAACAATGCAACAAAAGCGCATGATCCGCTGCTTGCTTCATGAGCTCATCATTTACCTGATAAGGCATGAAGACGCGGCGTTTTTCCTCCGCATCTTTTTCTTGGCCCATGGACACCCAGACATCGGTGATCAAGGCGTCAGCCCCCTCAACGATCTGCTGCGCATCGACCGACCACACCACCGACTCGGGGGCGATCTCGTTACAGCGCGCAAACAAGGCTGCGTCGGGCTCGAAGCCGAGAGGCGTAGCGATACGCAGCTGAAACCCGGTAATCGCCGCAGCGATCATCCAGGAGTGGCACACGTTGTTTCCATCGCCGACCCACGCAAGCCGCCTGCCTTCCCAAGCCCCCCAATTCTCTTTGAGGGTCAAGAGGTCGGCTAGAATCTGACAGGGGTGATAACTGTCACAAAGACCATTAACCACAGGCACCGAGCTGTACTCCGCAAGGTGCTCGACGTTCAGATGATCAAAGGTCCGCACCACGATTGCGTCGACATAAGACGAGAACACGCGCGCCACATCGGCGACCGGCTCGCGCTTTCCTAAGCCGACCTCATAATGCTTGAGCGCTATGGCTTGCCCACCGAGTCGAAACATACCGACCTCGAAGCTCGTTCGCGTCCGCAGGCTCGGCTTTTCAAACAACAAGCCAAGAACTTTGCCTTTGAGTAAAGGCTGAGGGTGACCTGAACGGATCGCAGTCTTGATCGCTAAACCCGAGTCAACCACTCGGCATATCGTGTCGTGATCAAGGTCCCAAAGGTTACGCAGGTGCCGCATGAAGAGCCTCCTCGAGCGCATTCCCAAGCAGCGATGCGAGGCGCTCAATCTGCTCTGCGTCGATGATTAAGGGCGGCGCAAGACGCACCACTTGACCCCCAGCGACCATACCGATCATCAACCCGTGCTGACGGGCGATTGCGGGCAAGTCAGGGAGCGGGTCTCCTGCCAACTCAAGGCCGCGCAGTAAGCCGCGGCCGCGCAAGCGAACCGCTGGTTTACCCGCTCCAATCAGGGGCGCAAAAGCCTCGTCCATTTTGGCGCCCATAGCACGAACATGCTCGATCAAGCCGCCCTCAGTGAGACGTCGCAGCACCACATTGGCAGCCGCACAGGCGACTGGGTTACCACCAAAGGTCGAGGCATGGGTCCCAGGCACTAAGCATGAGGCGAGCTTTGAGCCGGCAAGGAACGCGCCGACCGGCAAACCGCCACCGAGCCCTTTGGCTAGACTCGCCCCATCCGGGGCCACGCCCTCATGGTCACAGCCCAAGAAATCGCCGGTCCGACCGACCCCTGTCTGCACCTCATCAAAGAGTAAAAAGCATCCGGAACGATCGGCGAGATCACGGAGTCCTTTGAGGTAGCCAAGCGGGGGGACGACGACCCCACCCTCACCTTGGATCGGCTCGACCATAATCGCCGCCGTGTGCTCAGTAATCGCTGCGGCCATCGCCTCCAAATCACCATAGGGAACGTAGGAAACGCCGGGAAGCATCGGCTCAAAGCCTTTGTGGTATTTCGGCTGTCCGGTGAGCGTAACGGTCGCCATCGTGCGACCATGAAAACTGTTCGTTGCGGTGATGAACTCGAAGCGCTTCAAGCCTGCGTCGTAGTGCGCTCTTCGCGCCGCCTTGAGCATCGCTTCATTGGCTTCGGCGCCCGAGTTGGCAAAGAACACGCGCTCAGCGAAGGTCGCCGCCACTAAGCGACCGCTCAGCTCCATTGAAGGAGCCGTCCAGTATAGGTTGCTGGTGTGGGTGATGCGAGCGGCTTGCGTCGCCACAGCACGCACCAACTCTTCATCATTATGCCCCAGCGAATTGACCGCAATGCCTGCGATGGCGTCAAGGTAGCGATTTCCACGGTCATCAAAGAGCATGACCCCTTCGCCGCGCTCGACGACAAATTCTGGCTGGCGATAGGTGGGCGCAAAATCAGCTCGAGCCTTATCAATAGAACTCATCACGTGCTCCGATCAGCGATCTCAGTACCGACCCCTTCGTCGGTAAAAAGTTCAAGCAGAATGGCATGTGGAACCGTGCCGTTCATGATGGTGACTTTCTTGACGCCCCCGAGCAGCGCATCGACTGCGCCGCGCACTTTGGGGATCATGCCGCCGGAGATGGTTCCCTCAGCGATCATCGGCTCCACATCACTGATATCGAGCTGCCTGAGCAGCACGCCATCTTTGTCTTTGACGCCGTCGACGTCGGTCATCAGCAACAGACGCTCGGCGCCTAGCTCAATGGCGACTTGTTGCGCGACGAGGTCGGCGTTGATGTTCAGAGCCACACCGCCCGGCCCGTAGCCGACCGGCGCTACCACTGGAATGATCTCAGATTTCTCCAGCGTCTTGATGATGGTTGGGTCAACCGCTTCGACCATACCAACTCGACCCAAATCGATCAGCTCGGGGGTCTGATTCGAAGGTTGCGCTTCCATCTTCTTGGCTTTGAGCAAACCGGCGTCACGCCCAGTCAAACCAACGGCTTGTCCGCCGTGACGACCAATCCGGGCGACGATCTCTTTGTTCACCTGACCCGCTAAGACCATCTCGACCACATCCATGGTCTGCGCATCGGTAATCCGCATGCCCCCATGAAACCGGCTCTCGATCCCAAGCTCTTCGAGCATCTTCCCGATCTGCGGTCCGCCGCCGTGGACGACCACCGGGTTAATCCGAGCCTGTTCCAGCAAGACCAGGTCACGCGCAAAAGCCTCTTTGAGGTCTCGGTCGACCATCGCGTGTCCGCCATACTTTAAGACGATGGTCTGTTTTCGATAGCGCTGAAAATAAGGCAGCGCCTCCTCGAGGACCTGAGCGCGCGCTTCACGAGTGATGGTGCTCATGGGCAACCCTCCGCATTCGAACATTGCCCGTCAAAGCAGGCGAGTCCCATCAGGCAATGACGATCGCGAGAACACGTCGCCCCCGCCTCGCCGCGCACGGCGCAGGAGAGCTCAACGCACGCGCCCAGCGGACCGCAACTGAAATCTTCAGAGCAGGCAGCGCCGGTCTCTAGGTAGCGACGACAGAATTCGCCGTCGCACCAGTTACCCTCAAGGCAAGCTGAACCCTCTTGAACACACGGGCTACCGGTCAACCGCTCAATTTTAGCCGTACAGACCCGGTCCGCACAGTACAAATTCTCGGCGCAATCACGAATCCCTCGATCATCGGCGCAAGGCGCATTCACCCCGCGCTGCGCTTCACAGACTCGGCGCTCTAGATGACAAAACAGAGCCGGCCCGCACTCGACGTCTTGCTCACAGGCTTCTCCGGCGCTGCGTCTAGGGCGACACACGTCGCGCACACACACCGCCCCTTCGACGCATGGAAATTCAGCGCAGGACTCAGCGATCGCGCTGCGTGGCTCGCACTGCCCACAGCCGTCTCGGTCACGGGCACAGTATCCGCCCAGACAGTCGCCGTTAACCAGACAAGCGCCGCTCGTCGCAGCGCGCGCTCCAAAAGCTTCACGGCAGACGGTGAGGTCAACGACCCACTCGTCCATGATCGCGCATTCTGCGCTGGCTACGGCGCTCGTACACGCCGAAGCCTGAGCCGTGTCAAAGTCTTCAAAGGGTCGCATGAGGGCGACCTGCTCTACCGCTCGACACCCTGCTTTGGCCGCCTCGAGGCAAGCAGCCCCTTGCTGGGCGCGGTCATTCGAGACCGCACACCAATCACGGCGGTCGCACCAAGCTTGAGCGTAGGAATCACAGCTGCGTACAAAGACCTGCAAGGGCGTCAAAACAGGCTCAGGAGGCTGCGTAGGATCCGGACAGCCCGTCAAGCAGGCTAGAACCAGCAACCGCTTGAAATGCATCACGGGGGCGTCACCACACCAAATCGAGCGACGAGGGGACGAGCACCCAGCGCATCATGCTGCATGGTGTACGTGATCTCTTCGGGCCAAGTGCTCCCAGCCGAGCCCGAGATCGCCACGTTGACCACGACGCTCGCGCCCGCAGCCACGGTCAATGGCAGCGCCACCTCTTCGCCACCGACCGTCATGGTCGTTGCGTCGTTAAGCCAGTTGTCCGGCGTCGCCACCGTGCCGCTGGTGGTCATCAGCTGTACCGTGCTGACCTCGGCGTCTTCTGCGCCTGCGTTGGTCAAGGTGACGTCGACGCTGCCGCTGTACAAACCCTCTGCCTCTTGAAAGCTGAGATCGCCCGAGACGCCAACGGTCAGCTGAGCATCGCTCGCCGAACCGATCGGAACGTAGAACGCACCGGTCACGCCGCCAGGGTTTCCAACGCCTGGCGTGTTGGACTGAAACACCAGCTGACTGCGCGCCGCCGTGCCGCCCCAATGATAGACCGTAATCTCGACTTCATCTTGCCCGCCATCGGCGCCGTCGTAGGCCTCAAGGCGGAACCCCGAGCCGCGATTACTCGAGCAGGTCAAAGCGCCCTCATCTTCGCTTCGCTCGCCCGGGCGGCAACCAAAATCATCGGCGTCCTGCTCGCCGTTGCCGTCGAGATCGAGGTACACTTTATTGATCGGGATCGGGGTGTTGCCGATGCTCTTGAGGGTCACCACCGACGAGTCGCCGCCCGTCACGACCAAGGCGCCAGGCTCGACGACGCCCTTGCGTCCGTTACCGATCCCTTGGAGCGGGATGCGCACCTCAGGCTTGAAGGGGTCGTCGGTCAAGATCACCAGCGTGGCTTCATCAGCGCCGACCTCACGCGCTATATAGGTGATGTCAAAGCTCAAGGGTAGATCCGGATCATCGGTCGGCTCTTGGCTACAGTCGCCCGTCACAAAGTTACGAATCGCGACCGGCGCATCGCCTTCGGACTGAGGTACCGTGACCTCTTCCTCAAGGCGACCTTCACCCGCTTCGAAAAACCCGCGATCGATAAACCAGCGCCTTGAATCCGATTCGATGTACGCTCGGTTGATGTGCAGTACTTCGCTCCCCAAGTTGTGCAACTTCAACACGGCGGCGCCGAGCTGTCCTTGCTGAACGTTGTCGATCACCACGCTTGGGCACACACCAAAGACGCCGGCCTCACCGGCAGCGTCTTCGCAGCGCCAGTCAAGCCGCGGGGCGCGCTGAGCGACCGAATAACCAGCCAGGCTGATGGTGCGAGTGCCCGGGTTGTCGGTGACCGAGAACTCAATATTCATGGTGCCGGTGTCGGCGTTGCCCTCGGTCGTCGGCGAATAGTTAACCTCAAAGGGGAGCGTCGTTGACGCGCTGAGAATCGAGGGGACATCACCGGGGCCAAAGACGGCTTCACCCTCGGTCACTCGGTACCCCGAGAAGGTCACGCGCTCGGGCGTGCCGTTGGTGAGGTCTAGCGTTCGGGTACAGGTCGAGCCGGCGATGACGACCCCAAAGTCGATCGAATCATCGCTCAGGCTGATGTCATCAGGGTTCCCGTCACCGCCACCGCAGTCGCAACCAGCGAGCGATAAGGTAGCGAAGGCAAAGGCGACAGCGATCGGTTTCATTCGCATGATATTCTCCAAGGCCCAGGGGGGGTAGCGTAGGCGTCTTTACCCGTCAATCGAGTCGACGCACCACCGCCCACGTAGTGGGCGCTGCGAAGTGGCTAAAGTCGACCGGTGGTTGGAGTTTGATCCGATTGCAGATAAACCCCTCAAGCAGGAGGCTCTTGAAACCGTGAAGTCTGTGCTCCAAACCTTGCTCGCTAGCGCCATGACCCTAAGCGCCGTTCACTGCGTCGACCCGGCAATTCCCGAACGGGGAGTCATCGTCCCCGAAGTCGAAAAGACGACGCCAAAGACCGAAGCCAAGCCCGCCAACGGGCCTAAACTGGAGCTCTGAACATGGGCGCCTTGGTTCTGTTTACAGGGGTCCTCGCCCTCGCTGCGCCCGATGGTTTTGGATCCGCAGACGGCAAGGTCCGCGCCAAAACGCCGGTGGCGCGGCCGATCAAGCGCTCGGGACCCCAAAAAGAATCGCTGGAGCGCAAAGCCAAAAAAGATGAGCGCCGAGCCCTGGTGATCAGCGGTTTGGAGCTCGCCGAGGGGGCGAAAATCCCCGAAGGGGCGGATTACGCCGAGCTGATCGAGCGATTGCTCAAGACCAGCAAGGTGCTTCGCCTGGTCTACGCCAAAGACTGCGTTGAGCTTGAGTGCATGCGCAAAGTCGCCGCTGCCGAACAAACACCGCACTTGGTCTTTGCCAGCATGAGCGGTGACCGGCGGATTACCCTGCTCTTGAATGAGTTGCCCGGTCGCGGCTTGCTGCGCCAACGGACCACACCGCCGCTCGAGGCAAGCGATCTCTTTGAGACCGAGTTGACCACTGCGCTGACCGGTTTGCTGGGTTTAGGCAGCAAGTCAGAGGGCACTTTTGAGCCGGACGCTCAGAGCGCTCCCGAGCCGGTAGCCGGTGAGGACGCAGCGGCTTTGGCAAAGCGACGTCAAAAGATTCAGTACTCAACTTATACCGTCTATGCAGGCGCCGGACTGTTCGGCTTGGGCATGACCGTGGGCACACTGGCGGCGATCAACGCATCGCAGTGGCGTGGTACGAGTTATCGCTTTGAGGATGGCGCGTACCGTGAGCAAATTCGTGGGATCGCTCAAACTCGGGCACTGATCGCCGACGTGTTGCTCGTGACCGGTGCGCTGGCCAGCGGAGCGGGCTATTATACACAGCGTCAAGCGGTCGCAGGCCCCTTTGGCAAAATGACCATCGGCTGGGGTCAAGACACCTGGCAAGAACCCGAACCTACGGACTCAACACCAAAAGCGACTGAAGAAGCCAACACCAACCCAGCGACCGATTCGCCAGCGACCGATTCAGTTGAGATCGAGTCGAATCAAGGAGCACAGCCATGAGAGCCTTCGCGCTGATCATGCTCGCCGGACTCGGTTGCAGTCCCCTACTCAACCTTGACGACAGCGATGACTCCAACAAGACCAACCCTTGTGAGCCCGGCCAAGCCGATCGCGGCGCCGCCGACTGTGCGCTCGGGTTTTGGTGCAATCCAGAGACCTCGGAGTGCGAAAAGGGCGACGTCTATCTGCCGGTTTATAAGACCATGCCCCCGAGTTACGAGGGCACCTGCTTTGAGTCGGAGGTGAACACCTGTTTTGACGGCCGCGGCGCGTGCACGATCAAGTGGCGTGAGCTCAAAGACGATCAAGTCGAAGTTCGTGCCGGCAATATCTACGAGGTGAAGTGGGAAAACGGCGCCGCCTGTTACTACATGTCGGTTCTGTTCGCCGGTCGATGGGAGTGGCCTGATGTCTTTGAGCGCAGCTGGTGCGTGAACTCTGACCCGCTCGGCAACCAGATCTGCGTCAGCAACGAGATCAGCTCGATCACCGCCAATACGCAGGCTGAGTACTGCGTGGGTACCCACTCCGAGGGCGCGAACCAAACCTTTGAGTTCGCGCCCCGTGGCACCTTACTGAACAACCACTGTCATTGGCGTATGCGCTGCCCGGACGGTAACGAAACCGAGAACTGGGCGAGCTCACCGGTTCCTGCCCCTCAGTGGGAACGTACCGACGAAAACGCTCGGATCAACTTGTTCAAGGAGACCATTCAAAACTACTGTGAAGTGGCGCAGAATACGCCGCTCGATCAGTGGCCCAAAGACGGCAACGTCATCCCAAAAATCGCGATCAGCGAAGCCGATGGCTTTCCGGGCGATATCGTCGGCGGCGAGGATGATAACGTCACCTGGTCCGGATTAGCGGTGCCCGCTGATGGCGTCTCCGAGGTGGTGCGGATTGAACGGCTCACCCTTAAGCGTACAGAGACCATTCGCGAGTTGATCGACGGCGCGCTTGAGCTGTCGCTTGTGCACAGCGGCGGCAACACGACCGGCAACGTGCGCGGTATGCTCAACCGTAAGAACAAGCTGGTGCTGCACCTCGGCGGTGCGATGTGGAAAAACAGCTCGTGCTCACCCAAGCTGATCTTAGATCTCGACGGCTACCGCGCCAGCAACAACGAGCGGATTCCGACGGTGCTTGAAGGCTGCGGATTAGACTCGACCCTGTATCTCTGCCCAGGCGTTCGCCAAGACTGTCGAGCGGACTAGCTCGGCGCCTCTTCACCCGCTGAAGCGCCGGTGTAGCGGATGATCAAGGCGATCAAAATTAAGCCGCCACCGATCAGGGTGTGCGACGCGATCGCTTGGCTCCAGATCAAGAGCACCCAGATCGGATTTAAGACCGGCTCAAGCAAGGTCAGGATCGACGCCTCTTGAGCGCCCACATGCTTCAAACCCCACGCAAAGATGACATAAGGAACCGCATATTGAACGACGGCGAGTCCACCAACCCAAGCCCATTGAGCGCCCTGTAACCAAGGATCAAAGCCTTGAACAAAAGGCAGCAACAAGATCACACAGACCAATTGGGTGAGGGCGATCACGCTCATACTGTCTTGATCACGCAACAGCCGCAGGCTGACGATCACGCCACCATAACCCACGCCAGCCACTAAGGCTAAGCATAAGCCGAGCAGATCGCCCACACCTGAGCCCAAACCGACGATGGTCACGACCCCAACCATCGCCACCGCAAGCGCAGCGATGGCTCGCTTTGGCGTCGCCTCACGCAGCCAGAAGTGGTTGATGAGCAACACCCAAAAAGGCGCGGTGTACTGCAAGAAGATGACGTCGCCGGCGTCGGAGCGGGTCATGGCGGTGATGAAGCAAATGCTCATCAGCGAGAAGCTGAAGAACAAGCTGATCAACGCCCATTGGAAGCGCAGCGCTCGCCAGCGCACGAAGGGCAGCAACAAAATAGCGCAAAACACGCCTCGCCAAAGCGCGATCAACGGACCCGCTCGCTCGGCAGGAGCCAGAGCCATCAGCTCAGGTGATTTGATAAACAGCCCGCTGGTGCTCCAAAGCAGCGCTGCGAGCAGCACGGCCACGCGACCACTCATCGGCTAACTCTTATCGCGTCGGTACAAGGCGTAAAGATCGGGGCGTCGCGCCTGCGTGCGCTGCTTGGCTTGATCCAGACGCCAACTCTCGATGGCGCCATGGTGACCACTGCGCAACACCTCGGGCACCTGCTCGTCTTCGAAGGAGGCTGGCTGGGTATAATGCGGATGCTCAAGTAGGTGCTCTGAGTGGCTTTCAACCTCACTGGATTCCACATTGCCCAAAACACCAGGGATCAGGCGCGCAGTGGCGTCGATCAGACAAGCGGCGGCGAGCTCGCCGCCGCTGAGCACAAAGTCACCTAGACTGATCTCCACATCGACGTGCTTGCGAATACGCTCGTCAAAGCCCTCGTATCGACCGCACAGGAAAATCGCCCCTTGGGGCTGACTTAGCTCACGAATTCGGGCTTGTTTTAACGGCTCGCCCTGGGGAGTCATCATCACCACCGGTGCGCCCGGCAGCTGCTCACGAGCCCAGCGAATAGCCGGCACGACCACGTCAGCGCGCAACACCAAGCCGGCACCACCGCCAAAGGGTTTGTCATCAATTTTGGTGTGCTTACCCAACCCAAAGTCAGTCAAGGCGCGACCTTCAACTACAAAATGCCCCTCGCTCATGCCGCGACCAACCACGCCCAGCGAGACCGCTTCACGCACTGCGTCTGGAAAGCGCGCCAACACTAAAAATCGAATCATTGCTGCGCCTCGAACAAGCCTTCCGGCAGATCAAAGACCACAGTACGGACCTCGAAGTCGACGGCTTCAATCACCGGGCCATCAAGGGGAATAAGCCCTGAGTCTAGGCGAGCCATCATACGACCAGCGAGCACAAAAACCTCGTGGACGAGCCCTAAATCGTCACCATTTAAGTCCGATGCGGTGCAGCCGACTAAGTCTTCTATATAGAATCCGTCATCCTCACCGAGCTCGGGTAAGACGTCTCGATCGATCGAGAGCGTCTCGCCTTTGAGCGCCTCAGCTTGCGAGCGATCATCAACCCCGACCAGACCCATTAAGTAAAATGGAGCGCCGCCAGGAGCCGGACCAAAACGAGAAAGCTCCCGGAGGGTACTTCCCACCAGGAGCTCTACACCCGGCTTGAGCCAAGTTGGATCTTCAAGTTCGAGCCGTGCTCTGAGCAGTCCGCGCACCCCATGGGGTCGCTGCACAAAGCCCAGCGTCAGCAGTCGGCCCATCGCATCCGCCGATCAGGCTTCGATGCCAGCCTTTTTGATTAAGTTTGCCACGGTATCCGAGGGCGATGCGCCCACGCCGAGCCAGTACTTAACGCGCTCTTCGTTGAGATTGAGACCGTTCTCTTCCACGAGTGGATCAAAGGTACCCAGCTTCTCGATGTATGAGCCAGCGCGAGTCTTCGCACTGTCTGCGGCAACAACGCTATAAAAGGGGCGCTTTTTGCGACCACGACGAACCATGCGTAGGCGAACGGCCATACTAAATATCTCCACCCTGTTCCCAGGGACGGGCGCTGTTAGAGGCGCCCCTGCTCTGCGTCAACCGAATTCAGTGTCCCGCAGACTTCAAAACCTGAATGGCAACTCGTAAGCGGCGGCGCACGCGCTCCTTGCCCAGAACCTCCAAGGTCTCGAACAATCCGGGCGTCGCCTTGCTTCCCGTCACCGCAATACGGACGGGCATAAACAGATCCCGCGGCTTCCACTCAGCGGACTCACAGAACCCTCGCAAGGTCTCCTGCAAGCGCTCCCGAGTCCACTCCGACAGACCATCCAACACCTCAACCAAACCCAACAAAGCAGGCCGAACCTCTGAAAGTTCTCGCTTTTTCGGGGTCAGGCTTTCGGCTGTAATCGTCACATCACCGGTAAAGAAAAAGTCCGTCTTGGTGATAAACTCATCCAAGCGATCCATCCGCTCATGAACCAGAGGCAAAATGGCCAACAGGCGCTCATCACTGAACAGATGATCCTTGAGGACTGAGAGGAGCTGCTCCGGGGTGTGATCTTCTCGCAGGTAGCGTCCGTTCAGCCAGGTCAGCTTGGCCAGGTCAAAGACCGGGCCACCCAAACTGATACGCTCCAACGAGAACGCCTCCGTCATCTCTTGAGTCGTGAACTTCTCAACGGAGTCTTCACCCTCCTCAACCGGATAGCTCCAAGCCATCCGGGCGAGGTAATTCCGGAGCGCCTCAGGGACGATACCGGCGTCACGATAGTAGTTCAGACTCACCGGGTTCTTACGTTTCGATACTTTCGACTTGTCCGCATTTCGAAGCAGCGGAAGATGGACAAATTGCGGCGCAGACCAACCAAAAGCCTCATAAAGCAAAACGTGCTTTGGTGTGGAGCTGATCCACT
The DNA here is from genome assembly GCA_040260805.1 of Myxococcota bacterium. Lineage (GTDB taxonomy): Bacteria > Myxococcota > UBA4151 > UBA4151 > UBA4151 > CACGMS01. The sequence continues at coordinate 13,379 of JBDQPD010000011.1, forward strand.
CTTCGCCGCGGATCACGTGGCTGATCTGCATCAGGTGATCATCAACGACATTGGCTAAGTGGTACGTAGGATAGCCATCCGACTTGAGCAGCACCTGATCGTCGACCTGCTCGTTCGAAAAGGTGATCGCCTCGCGCAGCAGATCATCGACGATCGTCTCACCCGTCCGGTCGACATTGAGTCGGACCACGAACGACTCACCTGATGCGGCGCGCCGGTCAGACTCCTCGGGAGTCACCCCGTGAAGACAGGCTTTGTCGTAGCCAGGGTTTTCTTTCTTAGTCCGTTGTTCGGCTCGTAGTTCCGTCAGTCGTTCCGAGGTGCAGAAACATCGGTAGGCTTTACCGCTTTGAATCAACTGATCCACATACTCACCGTAAAGATGGGTGCGCTCGCTTTGGCGGTAGGGACCGAACTCGCCGCCAACATCTGGACCCTCATCCCACTCAATGCCGCACCAGCGAAGTGCATCGAAGATCATCTGTTCACTCAGCGCATTGGATCGCGCTCGGTCCGTATCTTCAATGCGTAAGATAAAGCTTCCGCCCTCTTTGCGCGCAAACACCTGGTTGATCAGGCCGATGTAAGCGGTCCCGATATGAGGGTCGCCCGTTGGAGACGGAGCAATACGCACACGAACAGTCATTGGATTCTCACAATTCGGTTTGGCTTTTGAGCGCGCTTTGCCTCGGGCGCAAGAACAGCTTGAAACGCTAGGGCGTGACCGCTGGAGTCTGAGTCGGCTCGGGCGGCGTGGCCGCCGGGGTCGGGCTGTGGTGCAGTTGGTTCCAGATCTTGGTCAAATCGATGGGCCTGAGTTTGGTCATGTGATCCGATTGGTGGCAGCTCTGGCAATCGGCGAGCGTGGGGATCTTGAGCCCGAGATAGCCTCTCAAGTGCTTATCGCGCATCAGGTGCTCTTCTTGATATTCACTCCCAGGTCCGTGGCAGGTCTCACAGGTCACCCCTGCCTCTCGATGGTCCGGATCCGGGGCGTGACAGGTCAAACACAGCTTGTTTTTGCGATCTTTGGGCAGCAGACGAAGGTAGGCCTTGGCATGGGCATGCCCCTGCCATTCTTTATGCTGACTGCTGTGACACGCTGCGCAGGCTTGAGGGCCGACACTTCGGGGTTCACCGGAATGGCTTGACGTGGCAACAAGCAATACGCCCGCAACAGCGAGAGCGCGAAGAAACACTCTTTGCCTCCTTGTTGCTCGGCGCTATCACGCGGTCCCACGAAGTGGCAACGGAGAGCATGCATGCGCATCATTGGTCTGACGGGAGGAATTGGCGCCGGGAAGTCGGAAGTCGCTCGAATTCTCTCTCGAAGAGGAATCCCCGTCATCAACGCTGATCAGCTGTCACGAGAAGTCGTGGAGCCCGGCTCACCAGGCTTAAAGGCCGTTATCAAGCGCTTTGGGAACTCCGTATTGCGCGGCGATGGGAGCCTAGACCGTAAGGGATTAGCTCGACGAGTCTTCGCCAACCAAGATGAGCGGCTAACGCTCGAGGGCATTCTGCATCCCCTCATTCGTGAGCGAACCGAAGCGCACCTGCTGGTTCTAGAAGAGGGCAACACGCCGGTGTGTATCCTTGAGTCACCGCTCCTCTTTGAGGCGTCACAAGACGAACTCTGCGATGCGGTCATTACCGTCGTGGCGGACTTCAACCTGCGCGCCAAACGCGTCAAGCGTCGGGAAGGACTGACCATCGATCAGTTCCAACAGCGCGTCGATGCTCAAATCAATGACGACACCCGGCGTCGACTTTCGGATATGATCGTCGAAAATAATGGCAGCTTAGAAGATCTCCGGCGGGCCGTGAACCGCATCAAAATCTAAAAGCTTATGTCTTGGCGTCTGATCAATGCTCGATTTGAGGTGGGTGCAGTGCGCACCGGACAGTTTCCAGAGGCTGATGCGCTAGAGTTCGCGCTCGTCGGGCGCTCGAACGTCGGTAAGAGCTCGCTCCTGAATGCCCTTTTCGGAACGAAGAAGCTGGTCAAGACATCAAAGGCTCCTGGACGAACTCGGGAGCTCAACTTCTTCGCAGCTGAGCTGATGGGTGACGAAGATCAAAGGATTCCCGTCCGCTTTGTGGATCTGCCTGGCTACGGCTACGCGAAAGTAAGCCACAGCCAGCGAGATGCGATGAGCGAGCGGATTGGCACCTATTTGTCGTCGGGGCGACATCGCATGGCGATGCTGTTGCTCGACCTAAAGCGCCCGCCCGCTGATCTGGACCGACAGACCTTCGACTACTTATGTGATCAAGGGCCGGCAGAGATTATCTGTACGAAGTCTGACCGGCTCAAGCCCAATGGGCGAAAGACGCGTCGACGAGATCTCCAGTCTGAAATGGGGCTCGCTTATCCGCCGAGGCTGACCTCAGCGACCAAAGGAAACGGCTTACCCGAGCTCAGAACCTGGCTGGCTGGGTTGGCGACGAGCTAAGGCGAATACGGGACGTAGATAAGCGCGGATTGGGCTGGCGCGCCGCTTGACTCGGGAGGTGCTGTGCGTCCTCCCGCTACAAAATACGATCCATCAGACAATAGACTGACTGAGGCGCCCCATCGCCCTTCGGGGAGCTGCTGCGCTAAGGGTTGGCTTTCAACCTGCCAAATCAACTGACCTTGCTGCTCAACCTGTCGAAGACTCAGCAGCACCGCGCGATCACTCGCGACGCCTGCTTGCTCCTCACCACCCACCACCAGCACTGGACACGGGTTTGTGCCTTCACAAGGCAAGGTCGTCGCTGCAAAGCCCCGATCCCAAACTTGAGCAGCTCCTTGAGCCTGCACTGGCAAATGTTCGAGCGAGCCACCTTCACGGAAACCCCGCCGACCGTTCGAGCGCCAGCGGTACAGCTCAAGCGACGACTCTTGTCCGATGGGCGCTTCAAGTCCACCGAGCACCAAGACCATCTCGGCGCTCACCCCAAAGCCCTTCGCTCCGGCGCGAGCCTGCGAGAGACTGATCTCAGAGTAGATGTGTGGCGCTTCAATATCGATGTTGGCGGCAGTGTTTGAGCGCAGCAACTGATAGACTCGAGTCGAGGGCTCAGTCAGACCTTGCTGATCAACCTCCCAACCGCCGAAGATCAACGCGCTGCCGTCACCAAATGAAGCCGTACCCGGCTGAAACGGTAAACGGATCTCGGAATCAAGTCCTAGATTGTCGCGTCGAGAGACAAAGTTCGAAGCGTTGATCACCGCCATACGATGCGGCATCTCAACGGTCGGCGGGTCATGGCGCGGTGGCCAATCAGCGTCGGGTGCGGTTTGATGCCGTCCCCAATAACCGCCCAACAAAACAACATCCATCAGGTCATGATCAACCGGGATGGCGCGCGGAAACATCAGCCGCTGCAGCGCGAAATGGCTTTCTCGTTGGTCCTCACCCCAGGTCAAACTGCTCAAGCGCGGGGTCACCTCGCTGTAATCAAAAATCTGAAACTGAGCGGGGGGCGGGACATCACAAAACGATCCACCGCGCAGGGTAATCCCGCCCAGCATGAGGACCCTTTTTCGCTCGCTTTGATGAAACAATGAAGCACCCAGCAAGCGCGGCACCTGTGCCATGTGGCGCCCGCTTTGAATCTCGAACTCATCGACAAAGCGCATCCGCTCATGTTCAAAGTACACCACACCACGAGCAGCCGGCTCGCCCAGTAGCTGATCTTCAAGACTCGGCTCACAGGAAGGAACCTCCGCAGGACCTGCGTCTTCGGTTGCACCGCCATCCGGCAACGATGCGTCCGGAGCCTGTTCTATGGAACCGTCATGAGCGGAGGCATCAAGGACGCCCGCTTCTGCTGCCCCAGCATCAAACGCAGGGCCTGCGTCACTTAGTCCGGCTTCGACTCCACCAGCATCCGCTAAGGGACCCGAGTCCGGCAAAGGGCCGGCATCCGCTCGGCTTGAGGGGCTGATCCAAGGCGTCGTTCGACCGCCGACCAGCAACACACCCGACCCTAAGCTCACCGATTCATGCTCGAAGCGCTGAACCTCAGGCGCGGCAAGCGTCACCCATCGGTTGACCGGGAGCACCGGGAGATTAACCGTAAGCTCAGTGTCGTTGGAACCACATCCCAAATCCGAGCGCCTACCCAGCGCAAAGACTGCGCCAGACGGACTCCGGACGAGAAACTCTAGATCAAAGCGATCGCCCTCGGCGAAGTTAATCGGCTCACCAAATCGAGCCACTTCTGAGGTCGCATCATCACCGAGTAAACGCCGCTCGATCAACTCACCGTCTTGACGAGTCAGCTTGAGATCAAGCGATGAAAACCTTCCCTCATCGCCCGGTAGATCAGAGCGAAAGGAGTCGACGCCCTCGGGTTGGACAATGTCCAAACGCAGAAGGCATGAGCGCCCAGGAATTTCAATGACCTGAGGCTCTTTCGGGCACCCAGAAACCGCAAGAGTGAAGCAGATTAAGAGCCATCTCATGGAAGGTTCGCCTCAACCGACATGGTCGGCTCCAGAAAGACTTCCTCGACGGGCGCTTCTTGCATCGAATAGAGCAAATACGCGGCGCTACCCCCCAAGAGGGCGACGGTCGAAACAATCCATAAATTGGCGGTCGAACGCTTTTGACGGAGACGCCGCCCAGGCAGCGATGCGCGACGCTCAGAAGCCGGTAAGCCCTCAAAGTCAGACGGATCGGGGATATCAGCTTGCATCGGTTGAGCAGAGCGCCAATCACCGGTCGCAATCGGAACGCCGACGCCTCGCCGGCTCGCTGCGCCAATCAGGTGCGCCAAATCATTCTCTGCCAAGAGACCGCCGGTCACCATCGTCCCTACGCCAGCGACGCTTCCGTCACGAGCGACGGCGGCGATGTGAAGATTGAAGCGACCGTCAGAGCGGCGTCCAACCGTCGCTAAAATGCCGATACTTGCGCCCGCTTGACGGACCACATCACCCATCTTGCCGATCACCTGAGACTTCGAATCTGGGCTGGATAAGGCCTCATCAAGTTCAGGGGTTGAGCGCAAGCGGGCGGGGCTCAAAGAGGCTTGTAATTCCACTCGAGCGGCACCGGATTCAACCTCGAAAACTTCGATGTACGCTCGATGACCTTGCGCACGAACCAGCAGACGATGCGATCCAGGGCGCAAGCGATCACCTGCTGCCGTCGGTCGGCCGTCGACCCAAACTTTGGCGTCAGCGGGACGCATTCGAATCACCGCGCCTACAGCGGGCTTCAAGCTCGCTTTGCGAGCGACCACTAGATCAGCGAGGTTGCCCGACAATCCATGCTGTCTGGGCTGAAGGCGCGGCATCACCCGCAACAGCTCATCGATGGTCCGGTCGCGCGTCAAAAGGTCCTGCTCCGCTTCAGCAATTTCAATCAGCAAGATGTTCACATCACGCCAGACCTCGCGAGCATCAGGCGTCAGCGGTAATGCGCCGAGATCCTGAATGACCTGACGAAGCGCCGACCGGGCAGCTTCTAAGTCTAACTCTTCATGAGCGCTTCGAGCCTGGTCCACTCTTTTGAGCAAGGCTCGACGGTCAATCTCGGGCCCCGACACCAGCTGGGCGTCTTCTTCGCCTTCAACCAGCAGCCGATTGTTCCTTTTGACCAATGCTTTGAGCTTTCCTTGCAAATCAAAGAGCAAGGAGGGGGGCACGCGTCGGCCTACGGCGCGCGGCCGAGCCAGATAAAACACGCTGCTCGCATCGACCGCTTCGGCCAATGAAGAGCATAAAACTAGCGCTAAGCACCACGCACGCAAGACATCACCCCGCTTTAGCGCAGAACCAAAGCCCTGCACCTGCGGATAGTACGCCAAGACTGCGATTCATCCAATTCTTGTCCAGCGCTAGCCAAACTCCACCGCCGACTAGCGCGGCGCCTGCGCTGCAGCGTACGATTCGCCGGCGAGATGAGGGCGGTTTGACCGACACCTTGGGGCGCTCGGCGGACTGTTGTTTGACCATCATTCCATGCTTCGAGATGCCCTGAGCGCTTTTCCAGGTGACCTTAAGCTGGCGCTGCACCGCTCCATCGAGTTGACACGCAGGTCGCGCATCGTTGGACGTGCAATCGGCCGGCGGGCAATCCGCCGGCGGGTCTCCTGCCAGGCAACCCACCTGCAGGCTCATCAGGACGAAAAGACTACTTAGCATCCAGAACGATCAACGCTGCGCCGATCCCTGCGGTGGTCAAACCGACTCCGGTTGCGATCCAGCCGAAGTTGCCTTGTTCACGCTCTAGCGGGTTGCTGAGCGAACCCAAGCCAGCCATCGAGATCATGGTACCCACCGAAGCGGCGGTCCACGCATAGATCTTCCTCTGGGAGTGCCCGTAAGCGTATGGTGGGTCTAGAGCCAGCTTGAACAAAGCTAAGCCCTCTTTGAGTTCGCCCTTGCGAGCGCCTGCGTGGCTGTCCACCAGCGCTTCCACGCTTTCAAGCGCAGCCAGCAGTTCCTTTTTCTTTCCGCTCACAGCGGCGGCATCGGTCGGATCAACATCTTTCAACGGGGTCAGCTTCTCGTGAGCGCTAACCCAAGCAGCTTTACCAGCAGCTCCTTGACTGCGAACGCTCTGCATATCGATCCAGCTACCCGAAGCGATCGAGAAGGCTCCAGCCGTTCGAGCCTGCTCGACGATCGAAGCGGGATCCATAGCGGCTTCTAAGCCCTTCAATGAATCGGCTCTCATCGCCAGCGCAAAGACGACCTGACCCCCGACGTTCAGCTTAGCGACTTTGTCGTCAGCCTTAGCAGGCTCAGCCGGCGCTGCGAGCGGCGCAGGCGCAGGCTCAGCCGCTGGTTCAGGAGCAGCAGCAGCTTCCTCTACAGCGGCGGGCTCAGCGGGCTCCTCGGCAGCGGCTTCAGGTGCCGCCTCGGCTGCAGCTTCGGCAGGCGCTTCAGCGACGGGCGCCTCTTGCGCACGCGCCTGGGCGGAGAAGATCATGCAGGTCAGGCTCAGTGCAGTAGCGATTCGGCGCATAAAAGATGCTCCTTATAGAGTGGTCGCTTCCTAGCCAGCGAAGGGGGCGGCCCGCAAGCCGTCAATTAGCCCACAAGACTCAGGATGTGCCCAATATGTGTCGGGAAACTTGACCCGGATAGGTCCTGCAACGCAAATCATCCTTATGGCCACCTTGATCACAGGATTCCCGAGATTCGTCGCAACCGTCCTGGTTGAGCGCTTACGTGAGGTTGAACCCAGCGAAGAGGTTCACCTGGTTGTGATGCCCGAAAAGGTCGCATTTGCTCGTAAGAAGCTAGGCAGACCTAAAAATTTTACGATCCATCGTGGCGACGTCGCCTCCACCGACCTTGGGCTGAGCGCAGAAAGCCTAAACACCCTGTTGCCAACGGTCCGAAGGATCATTCATTTCGCACAGATCCACCATCCCGGTGCCGGACGAAAAATCGGCTACCGGGTCAATGTTCACGGCACCCAAAATGTACTGCGCTTCGCTCAGGACTGCGCTGAGATCCAGCGCGGGCCGGCTCCAAGACTTGTCCACCTAAGTAGCCTGTTCGTCCTTGGCGCGGGTTCAGGAAGGGTCAATGCGGAGGCAAGAGCTCAGCGCCCACGTCACCGCAACTGGTGGGAAGCGGCAGTGCATCGGGCGGAAGAGTTAGTGCTTCGCTCGGGGCTCCCCTACACCGTTTTGAGACCGGGCTTGATCATTGGCGATTCAAAGACCGGCAAAATCGACAAGCTCGGAGGGCTTTACGAGCTTGGCGTCATGGCGGGTCAGCTGCCGCGGAACATGCCCTTACCGAGGCCTAGCGGCCAAGCGATGATGCACGCCACAGCAGCGGACACCTTAGCTGATGCAGCGCTCAAACTGAGCCAGGCCGACGCCGCTTTAGGTCGTATTATCGCCCTCGATCATCCCCACCCGATCTCTGCGGTTGAGTTCATGCTTACGATCGCGTCCGAGAGTGGGCGCAAACTGGCTCGCTGGCCCATTCATATCGGGTTGGCAGGATCGGTTGCCAATACGCTTCTCGGCGGGTCTCCTGCGGCGCGAGAGGCAGCCTACTTGAACGATCGAAATCGTTACGATGCGCCCGACTCTCAGACGATTCTCAAAGCGCTCCAAGTGGACATGCCAGAACCCAGGCAGCTCCTAGATACCGCCATCGCCTTTACCAACGCTACCCTGCGCGCTCGGCGCGCTCACCGAGTCTAGAAAACGCCACGCTAATCGCTAGCCCCTAGGGCTAGGGCCTGCTACGGCGCCGCAGCAATGAACCTGCAACCGATCATTCGAGCCGATGGACTTTGTCGCCGCCAAGGGCTTCGCTGGGTACTGGTGCATCTTAATTTTGAGCTGCAAACGGGCGAATCGTTGTTGCTGGCTGGTGGTAACGGTGCGGGCAAGAGCACGCTCCTGCGTTTGCTCAGCACGCTGACGCCTCCGAGTCAGGGTGAACTCGAGCTGTTTGGCACCTCGGTCAAAGTCAATCGTCGACCACAGCGCAACCGGATTGGACTGCTCGGTCATACCAACCAACTGTATCCGGAGTTGACGCCGAGCGATCACCTGCAGCTCTGGTCAAGGCTTGCGGGTATGGAGCTTCCCAAGGGTCTTCTCGATCGCGTGGAGCTTGCTGATCGAGCGCATGACCCGGCTAGAACCTTCAGCGCAGGGATGTGTAAACGGCTAGCGCTCGCTCGACTGATGCTCCTAAACCCGGACTTGATCTTACTGGATGAGCCTTTTGGGCAGCTTGATGCTCAGGGTGTTTCGCTGATGCAAGAAGCCGTCGAGGGTTGGCGCGATCAAGGGAAAACCGTCGTCCTGGCGACCCATCTGATCGAACGGGGCAAGCCGCTTTGCGACCGAGCCCTCCTGCTTGCTCATGGTCGTCTCAAATGGACAGGTCCGGCAGCTGAGCTCTCGGCTTCGATGGTTGCGGGAGCCGACTCATGATGGCGTTGCTGCACAAAGAGTTCTTACTCGCTTGGCGGGGGCGAGCCCGCGTCGCTGCTTCGCTCACCTTCGCGGCAGCGACTTTGTTGATGTTTAGTTTCTCTGCGGGCGCCGACGGGCGACTCCTGCAGCGATTGGCGCCGGGGTTCCTCTGGCTTGCGATCCTGCTCGCCAGCACGCTGACGCTTCAAGCCAGCTTTGATGCTGAGACTCAAGACGGCGCATTAGATGGTTTGATCCTGAGCGCTTCAGCGGCGTCTATTTTCTATGCCAAGGCGCTGACCAACTGGCTCTTTCTAGCGGCTCTAGGCTTCGTCTTGCTTCCACTGATCGCTGCTTTGTTCGATGCACAACTTGGTGCGCTGGATCGATTGATGTCGGTCTTACTGCTCGGCACAGCCGGACTCGCCGCTCCGGGGACGCTCTACGCTGCGCTCGCTGGGCGCTCGCGCGCCGCGGGTTTGATGCTACCCTTGCTGTATTTTCCTTTGGTGATCCCTGCGTTGGTGAGCTCGGTCAAAGCCAGTGAATTGGCATTCTTTGGCGATCCGATGAATCAATGGGGTGGTTGGATGAGTCTCTTGCTCGCCTTCTGCTTGATCTTTTGGTCCTTATGCGGAGCCTTGAGCACCGCTATTTTGGAGGACGGATGACTCGACAGCGCGTCGCCGCAGCCTTTGCTCTGGTCGGCTTAGGTCTTCTTAGCTGGGGTTCGTACCTCGGCCTTTGGGTGGCACCACCTGATCGGTACATGGGCGATGTGCAGCGCATTATGTACGTTCACGTTCCCACCGCTTGGCTCGCTTTGGTCGTCTTCACGCTAGCCTTCGTCTATGCGCTCTTGTTCTTGATTCGGCGCACCTGGCGCTGGGACGCTCTGCACGAAGCCACCCTCGAAATAGGGGTCTTGTACACTGCGCTGCTGTGCATCCAGGGCGCGCTCTGGGGTAAGCCAACCTGGGGCGTCTACTGGGCTTGGGACCCCCGCCTGACGACGGTGGCGGTTATGCTGCTCAGCTTCGCAGGGATCCTGAGTTTACGTCATTTCCTCGACGACCCCCTGCGTCGCGCCAGCTGGTCGGCTACCGCCACCATTCTCGCCTCCGCAAATGTACCTGTAGTCTACTATTCGGTTCGCTGGTGGAACTCACTGCACCAGCTCCAAAGCACACCTAAAACAGTGAACTCGGCGATGGTGGAGCCCTTGCGTATTAACGCCTTCGGGTTGCTTGCGCTGACCATCGCTTTGATCATGATCCGCTCGTGGATCGCAGAAGCCAGAAGGCGGCGTGATCTCGCGCCCCCCCTGCCGGAGATTGAAGCATGACCGGAATGATTCAAGGGGGCTGGGAGTTCGTATGGGCAGCCTATGGTATTACCGGTGTAGCGATGGGGATCTACATCGCGAGCCTTTGGATCCGTTGGAAAGCCGAGGACAAAAGCGAATGAATGACCAGGAACGGGTAGAGCTTGCGCCGCTCCCGAAGAACGCAAAGATCCTAGCGATCTCAGCCGTCATCATCGCCGGCGTTGGGCTCGCCTTGGTCACCATGGGCGGCTTGGGCGATAACCTCATCTTCTACTGGACCCCAACCGAGATGAAAGCAGCCGGCGAAAAAGCCTACGGCGCGACCATCCGACTCGGTGGTCAGGTCGTCGAAGGTTCGATCGACAAAGACCCTGCGGGGACGAAGCTGAGCTTTGATGTCAGCGACGGCACCACGTCGTTTCGCGTCGATGCCGAGGGCATGCCCCCAGCCATGTTCCGCGAGAAAATCGGGGTCGTTGTCGAGGGTACATTGCTGCGCTCGAACCATTTTGCCTCCAACCGTTTGATGGTCAAGCACGACAATGAGTACCGCGCTCCGGGTGAGCAAGACGGTGACACCAAAGAATTAATGAAAACAACCAAAGGTTTAGAGACTCCATGATTTCGATCATCGGGCAGAGTATGATTTTGGTCGCGTTGATCAGCGCTGGCGCAGGGTCTATTCTCGCTTTTATCTCAGCAAAGAAAGACTCTGCTGAGGGAACGAATTGGGCTCGTCGGGCTGCACAACTCTTCTCGATCCTTCTGATCGCTGCCAACTTCTTGATGGTCTACGCCTTACTGGCGCCCGACTTTTCGGTGGGCTATGTCGCCAAAGTCGGCTCGACCACAGTACCCACCTGGGTGGCTGTGGTCAGTTTGTGGTCATCGCTTGAGGGCTCCATCTTGTTCTGGGGCGCTATGCTCGGTGTCTACGTCCTGGTGTCTGTTCGAGACCTAGGCGATCATCACCCTGAGCACCTCCCCTATTTCCTCGGCGTCCTCCTCGCTTGTGGGGTCTTCTTTACCTTCTTGCTCGCAGGTCCTGCGAATCCGTTTACGAGCGTTCCCAACCCGCTGACCGAAGGACCTGGTCCCAACCCTTTGCTGCAAAACCACATCCTCATGATCATCCATCCGCCGATGCTCTATGGCGGATATGTCGGAATGACCGTCCCCTTTGCCTTGGCGATGGCGGCGCTTCTAGCGGGTAACCTTGGCGCTGATTTCGTACCTCGCTTGCGGCGCTGGCTGATGATCCCTTGGATCTTCCTGACCGGTGGTATCGTGCTCGGCGGCTGGTGGGCTTATGAGGTCTTAGGCTGGGGCGGCTATTGGGACTGGGACCCGGTCGAAAACGCGTCGTTCTTCCCCTGGCTGACCGCAACCGCAGCGCTGCATTCAGTGATCGTCGTCAAACGTCGAGGCACCCTAAAGATTTGGTCGGTTACGCTTATTTTAGCGACCTTCTTGCTGACCATTTTAGGGACCTTCATGACCCGCTCAGGGGTCTTCAACTCGGTCCACAGCTTCACTCAGAGCGATATTGGTCCTACCTTTCTAGTGTTCCTAGCGATCTGCTTTGTGGCGGTGATTTTAGCCCTAGCTGCACGCATGGACCGGCTCGAGGGCGGCGCCGGAGTGCGTGATGTCAAGAGCCGTGAGGCGATGTTCTTACTCAACAACCTCTTCTTCGTTTTGTTCACCTTCGTGGTGGTGATCGGCACGGTCTTTCCGCTGCTTGTCGAGGCGATTAAAGGGGTCAAGATCAGCGTGGGTTCCCCCTACTTCAACGCGATGTCGGTTCCGCTTGGCGTCGGCATCTTGTTCCTGATGGGTGTCGGTCCTGCGCTGCCCTGGGGGGTCGCCTCGGTCGAGCGCACCAAGAAGGCTCTGCTCCCACCGCTTATCGGCGGCGTCATCGGTCTAGCGATCGCCCTGCCCCTCGGGCTGACGAATGGCTGGGCGCTCGCTACCTGCTTCGCTGGCGGCTACACACTGGTGGTCACGACCCAGCAATTTGGTCTCGGCTTTGGGCGACGCGGCTTGATGGGAACGATCTCGCACCTGCTCGGACCAGACCGCCAGCGCTTCGGCGCGTATACGGTTCATTCAGGGGTGGTCATGATCATCGTTGCGATCGCGGTGTCGCACACCATGCGCAGTCACAGCGAGACGACGCTGCTCAAAGGCGACTCGGCTTCGATCGGTCCCTATTCACTGACCTTCATTGATGTTGAGAATACGGTCGAACCGCACCGACGGGTGTTGGCGGCTCGGATCGCCGTCGAGCAAAATGGCCAGCCAATCGGCGAGCTTAGGCCTGCGATTAATCACTACCACACCCAGCGCGAACCGATCGGGACGCCGGCGGTGCGTGTCGGGATTTTGTCCGATCTTTATCTGTCGATGATGAGCTACGAGACCAAGAGCGGTAAGCTCGGCTTGCGAGCGTTTATCAATCCCCTGGTGTCGTGGATTTGGTTCGGCACCTTGGTGATGGTCTTTGGCGGCTTTTTAGCGGTCCTGCCACGGCGACAAACATGAACCGCACGGTCCTGATCATTGGCTTGGTGCTGACAGCTCCCTTGGTTTGGATCTTAGCGTCCGGGTTTGGTAAAAACCCCCACGCGATCGATTCGCCTTTAGTGGGACGTGCGGCGCCAACCTTTGCGCTGCGCCAACTCAACGGCGGCGAGACGGTTGGCTTGACTCAAGGTGGACAACCGACCGTGGTTAATTTCTGGGCAACTTGGTGTCGCCCCTGCGTTCAAGAGCACGGCGTGCTCACCGCAGCAGCGGCTCGCTACCGCGGCAAAGTTAAGTTTATGGGGATCGTCTACGAAGACACCGAAGAGCGCATCCGTGCTTATCTGAAGCGAAGCGGCGCAGCGTACCCGACGCTGATCGATGAAGCGGGCAAAACCGCCATCGCTTATGGGGTTTATGGTGTTCCCGAGACCTTCTTTATCGATGCTAAAGGGCAGATCCTCTACAAACACGCTGGCCCGCTCAACCCCCAGAGCATCGAGGGTTATTTACGCAAGCTGACGCAGGGTTCGCCATGATCGCTCAGCTCGCTTTGCTCGCCGCTGTCTCGCTACCCGATGTCTCGGCGGTCGTGGGTCCACCGAGCTCGACACCGATCTCGGGCAAGGCACTCGAAGAGCACACCGAACAGCTCTCCGACACCATTCGCTGCCCCGTGTGTCAGGGAAGCTCAGTCGGTGACAGCCCCTCCGAGATGGCGCGTAATATGAAGCAGCAAGTCAAAGAGTTGCTGGCGCTCGGCTTCGATGACGAGCAGATCATTGTGTACTTCGAGGCGTCGTACGGCGAGTTCATTCGCCTTGAGCCGAGTAAGAAGGGTCTAAACGCTCTGGTCTGGCTTGCGCCATTAGTCGCCTTAGTGCTTGGGGTCATCTTGGTGCTTAGGCGCCTCAGCGGTGCGCCCAAAGTGGACCACAGCCAGCAGCCAAGCCAAGGCGCTTTGCCTGACGACCCCGACCTTGCACGCTGGGTGCTTAAAGTCCGCCAAGAGGTCTTTGGATGGCCTGATGGCGAGCCTCCAGAGGAGGCCTCATGACCGAGGAAACCAACTGGATTCCCGGACTGATTGCGGGTGGTGCAGGGCTGGCTTTAGGGCTCTTAGCAGCCTGGCGTTTGCGCGGCTCATCAAAACGCACCAACACCCTTGAGCGGCGCGATCTTGAGGCGGAATGGACCAGCCTTAAAATCCAGCTGCTCGAGGCTCGATCCAGCGAGCAAAACCAACCAGAACAAGCACATCACCGCTACGCGCTCGAGCTGCGCGCAGCTGAGCTGCTCAAGGAGCGTCACGTGGCTGAATCGTCATCGCCAGAACCAAGCCCCATCGAAACTCCAACAGACCCATCGAACGACTCCCCCCGGCGCGCAAGCTGGGTTGGCGCCGTCTGGGGTGCTTTAGCGACCGCCGCTATTTTGGTGCCGCTGCTGCTCGTTCAAAACCACGCCACGGAACGCGCCGAAGGCGGCTCGATCACTGGAAACACTGGGCCTGCTGGCGGTCCGACAGGAGCGCCACCGGCCGCAAACTCCGCGCCAATGAAAGGAGCTCCACCGATGAAAGGGGCTCCTGACCCCGCGCTCAAACCCTTGCGCGATGCGGTCGATGCGAACCCTAAATCAGTGGCACCGAGGCTTGCGCTGATCCGGGCTCAAATTGGCCGGCGCCAGTTGATTCAGGCTTATGAGGGCTCGAACGAAGTCCTGAAAATCGAACCAGACAATCCCCAAGCCAAAACCTTCCTAGCCATCGTTCGTATTGAGATGGGGATGAGCTCTCAGGCGACCAAACTGCTCAGCGAGGCGCTTAAAGCCAACCCGGGCTTAGTGGAAGCGTGGATCTATCGCGGGGTCGCGAACATGCAAACCGGCGAAGCCCAAGCAGCGCTCGATGACTGGCAAGAGGCGATGAAGCTGCGACCGGACTCCGCTCGGGTCCTGCAACCCTTAATCGAGCGCGCCGAGGGCATTTTAGATGGTTCGATTCAACAAGTAGCGCCGAAACCCCATCCAGGCGGAACCCAGGGTATGCCCTCAGGACACCCACCAGCATCAAGCGCTCCGCAAGCCTTTGCGCCTGCTCCCAAGGCTGCGCCGGTCCCTGCTGGACCGCCGGCTAAGATCACTATTAAGCTGGCTGCCGGCGCCCAAGCAAAGGCTGGCGAGATCATCTTTGTGATCGCACGCCCAGCGGGAGTAACCGCCGGCCCCCCTGCCGCCGTCAAACGACTCACCGTCGAGAGCTTCCCCATCGAGGTGAGTCTGACCAACGCCGATATGATGATGGGTGGCAGTCTACCCAAGACGCTCGACATCACCGCCCGAGTGGACGGCGACGGAAACCCTTTGACCAAAAACGATGGCGTGCGCGGTCAAGTTAGAGGGGTCCTCGTCGGCGGCGAGGCCGCAAGCCTGACCCTTCAGACTCTGGACCCTAGCGGGAACTAGTGCCGTGCCGGATCAGTGACGAATCACTAAGTTCCACAAGCCCGTGGCAACTGGCTTACCGTCTTGGTCTTCGGTCTCGGTACGGACTTTGACGAAGTACATCGGCCCCTTATCTCGGACCGATTCAACCGTTCCCGTCGTAAACAGCTGGGCACCGACCTTGATCGGCTGATGAAAAGTGAACTGCTGTTCGCCGTGAACCAGCTTCGCCAAGTTGATCTCGAGCTCTTTGTCCATAACGCAGTCGTTAACCGGCTGAAAGGACGGGATCACGATGAACATGGGCGGCGCAATCACACCACCGATCTCAGCGGCGGCTTCTTCGTCATGGTGCCAAGGGTGGTCATTCTTCGTTGCGGCGGCGTACTCACGCACCTTCTCAAGACCTACGACGTATTTGGTAGGACCATATGAGCGCCCAATAAATCCTTCTGCAGTCGCCATGGTTAATCCTCCATCGTGACGAGGGCTTTGCGCAGCACGTTGTCACCGTCTTGATTGCTCACATCCACCGAATAGGTGGTCTGCCCTTCGGCTTGCTCCATGACCGAGCCGGTAAAGCCAAGCTCATCGCCCATGCGAACCGGCCCGCTGAAGCGGCAGCCCATCGACTTGATCTTACGGGGGTCGCCATGCGCCCTGGTCACCGAATCGACCATCCACGCTGCGGTGCATAGACCGTGCAGAATTGTACCACCAAATCCGGCTTTATCCCCCACCTTAGGGTCAATATGTAGCGGATTAAAATCACCCGATGCGCCGGCGTATAAGACGGCTCGATAGCGATCGACTTTCTGTTTTTCTTCGAAGCTCACAACCTGCTCCCCACAACATTTGATGGGAGCGAAGGACCACTCTTGGAGCCAAAGATCAAGCCCTCGCTCGCGAGCCGATTTCAAGCTACCGGCTAGGAAGGAGCAGATGATGACCCAAGTTTTAACCGATTGCGTGGCGTTAGTAACCGGCGCAAGCCGCGGCATTGGGCGCGCCAGCGCCATTGAGCTTGCGCGTGCTGGCTGCGAGCTGGTCCTGATGGGCCGAGACACCGACGCCCTCGAGGCCACCGCTCAAGAATGTGCCGAGTTTTGTGAGCAGGTGATCTTTTATGCGCTCGATCTAGCCGACCCCGAGGCGATGCAAGAGACGATCAACGATATGCTCGAGAGCACGGGCAGGCTCAACATCATCGTCAACAACGCAGGCGTTCGCGGTCCGCTGGACTCGTCCGCTCACTTTGATGAGACCGTCGAAACCCTTGAGGTGAACCTGCTCTCGATGATGCGTCTGACCCAGTACTGCATCGATGGAGTCCTCAGCTCAGAGGGCCCCAAAGCGATCATCAACATTGCCTCGGTGCTCGGCAAAGTAGGCCTCGGTGGCAGCGCCGCCTACTGCGCAAGTAAACACGGCGTTGTGGGTTACACCGCATCGCTCTTTGAGGACTTGCGCAGCTCCGGCGTTAAAGTATCAGCGATCTGTCCGGGCTTTGTGAACACCGCTATGGTGGCTGATCGAGGCTTAGCGGGAGAGCGTATGATTCAACCCGAAGATGTCGCAAAAGCGGTTCGGTTTGTTGCGGAGTTTCCGGGAACCGGTTGCCCCACCGAGATCACGATCCGTCCCCAGATGAATCCCTACAGTGCATGACCGCTCTTCTTGAGACGATTGATCGCGCGCTCCAGCAGCGCCCTGAAGCGATCGCTTTCGAATACCAAGGCGAGGGGCTGCGCTGGAGTGAGCTTGATCGCGCAGCCGATGCCCTCGGTCATGAACTCGGGCGGCAAGGACTTCGAGCCGGCGACCGAATAGCCTGCGGACTTGGCGCCGGTCTAGAGCTCCCGGTCCAGCTGCTCGCCCACCTACGCGCTGGACTCATTCACGTGCCGGTCAACGACCGCTATCGGGCTGCTGAAATTGACCACCTTTTCGAGCTAACCGGCCCGGCGGCTTGCGTTGGCCTAAACCGCCGCCCTGCACCTTCGGATGCTGATGATATCCCCAGCGATGCGGCGCTGATCCTGTCGACGTCTGGTACCACCGGACAGCCTAAGGGCGTGCTGCATACGCACCGATCGCTGCAGGCCGGTATCGGCTCGCTGACCAAGCTGTGGTCATGGAGCCCGACCGATCGGCAAGTCCTCGCGCTTCCGCTCTTTCATATTCACGGCTTGGGCATTGGCTTGCTCGGTGCGTTAATGCGCGGCGTGACCACTGAGCTGCTGCCCCGCTTCGATGCAGCGTTGGTGTGTGATGCGATGAACAAAGCGGGCACGATCTTTATGGGGGTCCCGACCATGTACGTCGCGCTGGTCGAGTATTTTGAGACCCACCCCGAGGCCGCGCGAAGCTTTTCAAGGGCGCGGCTATGCTGCGCCGGATCAGCTACCCTAAACCGCGATACTTTACGTCGATTTGAGGAACACACAGGACAACGCATACTCGAGCGGTATGGCATGAGCGAAACCCTAATCACCGCCTCAAACCCGCTCAATGGAGAGCGACGAGAGGGCGCAATCGGGCACCCGATACCCGGCGTTGAGGTCCACATAGAGGGCGACTCTGAGGGTGAACTGTGGGTTCGTGGCGACACCCTAATGCACAGCTACTGGCAAGACCCAAAGGCGACGAACGAGGCGATGACCGAGGGGTGGTTTCGCACCGGCGACCGGGTCCGAAAAGACGCTGATGGCTACCTGCATCACCAAGGGCGCTTGAGCGTGGATTGGATCAAATCGGGGGGCTGGCGCGTGGGCGCCAAAGAGCTTGAAGTCCTCCTCGAAGCGCACCCTTTAGTCCGCGAGGCGGCGGTCTTTGGTGTGCCTGACTCTCGATGGGGGGAGCTCGTCGCAGCGGCGGTTGTCCTCAACCGCCCGCTCGACGATGCAGACCAAGTCCTCGCTGACTTTATCCGGCCACAGGTTGCTGACTATAAGTTCATTCGGCGCTGGGTTGTGGTCGAAGCTCTGCCGCGCAATGCGCTCGGCAAAGTCCAGAAGCGGCGCTTACTCGATCAGATCGAGTTGCGCCGACCCAGTTGACTATTCGGGAAGCGCCCCTCGCCTTGCTGCTCCGCGAGGACGACCGGCTGACCGGTCTCGGACGACTCATAAATTGCGTGGAGCAGCTCCACCGCCCTTAGCCCTTCGGCGCCTTCGATCAGCGCGCGCCGGCCGCTGGTCATCGCCTCAAAGACGTCTTGGTAGAGCATCACATGCCCATAGCCGTAGACGTTATCGATCGGATAACTCGCATCAGCCTCAGCTGACTCGTTCGGGTTATCGGTAAAATTCCAGGTATCCACCTTATTGGTCGCAAAGCCACCCAAGACGACGGATCCACCTTCGCCCAAGAACGAGACGCTGCCTTCAAGATTGTCCGGGCGAGTTGCGGTCGTGGCTTCAATGACCCCCAAAGCGCCGTTGCTGAACCGCAGCACCACCGCAGCCGTATCTTCGGCTTCGATATCAACCAAACGGGTGGCGGTCTGCGCATAAACCGATTCAATATCGCCCATGATCCAGGTCATCAGATCAATATAGTGAATGGTCTGATTGGTCAGGCAGCCGCCATCTTCGGCCCAGGTCCCGCGCCAATCCGCCTGGCTGTAGTAGCCCTCGTCACGGCGCCAGCGCAGCCGCACGGTGCCCATGACCATCTTCCCAAAGCGCCCGGCATCTTTCGCCTTACGAACCGCTTGGATTCCAGGGTTGAAGCGATTTTGCTTGACCACAAACAACCGAACACCCGCCGCATCGGCTGCTGCCATCATGCGGTCACAATCAGCGATGCTGAGCGCCATCGGCTTCTCGACCAGGACCGGTTTCCCGTGGTCGCGCATGACCCGAACAGCGACCTCTGCGTGGCTGCCTGAATCCGTGAGCACGCCGACCAGATCACACTCGACTGCGTTGAGCATCGTATCGAGGTCAGTGAAGAAGGGGGTACCCGTGCGCTCGGCTGCAGCTTGGGCTTTGTCCGAGACGAGATCGCAGACCCCAGTGAGCGTCCACGAATTCGAGTTCTCATCGAGCGCATCGAGGTGCTTGTTGAGAATCCGGCCACAACCGATCAGGGCTACCTTTTGGGTGCTCATACACGTCTCCATTCGGCGGAGCTTTAGGGTATACAAACAGCCCTCACAAGCACCGAGCGCATCGGACATTTGACAAGACCATTGCGAGAGGGCGTCGGATGGACCAAAATACCCCTACTTCTGATGGAGACGTACATGCGCTGGTCTGCCTTTGCTCTGATCCCGATGACCTTCTCTTTGGGCTGCTCAACGCCCTGTGAGACTGACGCTGAATGCGAGAAGGTTGAGTACTGCAGTTTGGATGAGAAGTGTGAAGAGATCCCTGCCTTCCCCGATGACTTCTTGTGGGGTACAGCGGTGGCTGGATTCCAGGTCGACTATGGCTGTCCGACGATGGAGCGCGAACGCTGCGAAGACACGGCTAGTGATTGGTTTGCGTTTACCACCAGCGAAGAGACGGTAGACTCCCCAGGAGCGTTCCTCAGCGGCGACAACCCAAGCGAACTTGGGCCTGGGTTCTGGGAGCTCTACGACGCCGACTTCGAGCGAGCCGCTACCGAGCTCAAAAACAATTCGTTTCGCATGAGCATTGAGTGGTCTCGGATCTTCCCTGAGGCGACCGATGACGCCACCACCCATGAAGAACTCATGGCGCTCGCTAATCAAACCAACGTCGAACATTACCGCAGCATGTTCGCCAGCATGAAGGCGAAGGGCCTGACCCCGATGGTCACCCTCAACCACTACGCGCTCCCGACCTGGATCCATGACCCTATCGCCTGCCATACGAGCTTTAGCACCTGCGAGCGACGAGGCTGGGTCGACAGCGAGCGAACCGTGCGAGAGATCGCTAAGTTCTCGGGCTTTGTCGCTAAGGAATACGGTGCATCGATCGACCTCTGGGCGACACTAAATGAGCCTCTACAAAACATGCTTTTTGGTTACTTTCAGCCCAGCGCATCGCGCAGCCACCCACCGGCTGTTCAGCTGCAGTCAGAGGCTGCGCGTACCGTCTTGTTCGCGCTGGTCGAAGCCCACGCTCGCATGGTCGATGCGGTGCGGGCTAATGACACCGTCGATGCCGACGGCGATGGCAACGCCACGAGCATTGGGGTCGTCTACCCCTTGGTTCCGATCTCACCGATGCGACCGGGCGATCCAGCCGATGAGGGCGCCGCTGACAACATCTCATACCTTTGGAACAAAGCGTTCTTGCGGGCGACTGCGCTCGGCGAACTTGACGAGAACCTAGACGGTAATTCGGTCCGAAAAGAGTCACTGGCTGGACGCATGGATTGGATCGGCGTGAACTGGTACTTCGGGATCACCGTTGAGGGGGCTCCGAACTCCTTTATGCCGGACTTCTCACCCTTGCTGAACGTCAACCCGCTGACCTTTGTCGAGGGCGTTAATGAACCCGACAAACTCGAAGGGCTGCTGGGTTGGGTTCAAGACGAGCTCAAATTACCCATCTACATCAGCGAAAACGGTGCCCAAGACGATCCAAACGACCCGGATCACATGAGCCGCTTTGTGGTGCAAAACCTGGACGCTTTGCAGCGAGCTATTGCCCGTGGAATCGACGTAAAAGGCTATTATTACTGGACCTTCGTCGACAACTTTGAGTGGAATCACGGGATGAGTTGGAAGATGGGAATGTATGGCATGGATGGAACCGATCCGGCGAAAACTCGTACCCTTCGACCAGCTGGAACCCTGTACGGCGAAATTGCATCGCAAGGTCAGATCCCGGCAGCGGCACGCGAAAAACACCTACCCTGAGCTTCTTTCGAATTGGTGGAATAACCGGGATGTAGAAGTCTCAGCAGGCGAAACCGTTTGCGCGCGACGCGTTGAGGATTGTAAGGCTGCGCACCCCTAAAGGGGTGGGAGCCCAGCGTGAGCGATTTTTATGCACACCCCACAGCGGTAGTGGATGACGGAGCCCAGATCGGTGCGGGCACGAAAGTATGGCACTTTTGCCATGTGATGGGCGGCGCCCAGCTCGGCGAACGCTGCATCCTCGGGCAAAATGTTTTTGTCGCGAGCGGTGTCTTGGTGGGCGACGGATGCAAGATTCAAAACAACGTCAGTTTGTACGCCGGGGTCATCCTCGAAGATCACGTGTTCTGTGGCCCTTCGATGGTCTTCACCAACGTGATGAACCCGAGAGCCCACATCGAGCGCAAGGATCAGTACGCCGAAACCCGCGTCGGCCGTGGGGCATCGATTGGCGCCAACGCAACCATCATCTGCGGACACGACATTGGCGAGTACGCATTTGTCGGGGCTGGGTCCGTGGTGACTCGAGAGGTCCCAGCCTATGCCCTGGTCTTCGGCGCTCCCGCTAAAGTTCAAGGTTGGATGAGTGCAGCGGGCGAGCGTTTGAGCTTTGATGATCAAGGCAGGGCACAATGCCCTCATAGCGGCGAGCGGTACCTGCTGACCGACGGCCGCTGCCAACCGGAGGGATCCTGACCATGCAGTTTATCGATTTGAAGAGCCAATACGCGAGTTACCGAGGTGGCGCCGACGGGATCGATGCGCGGATGCAAGCCGTCCTCGATCATGGGCGATACATCATGGGGCCTGAGATCATCGAGATGGAAGAAGCGCTCGCAGAACGCACCGGTGTGAAGCATTGTATTTCCGCTGCCTCGGGCACAGACGCTTTGTACTTGCCGATGCTGGCGATGGATATCGGGCCCGGCGATGAGGTCATCACCGTCCCCTTCACGTTCATTGCGACCGCCGAGATCATTCGCCTGATCGGAGCCACTCCGATCTTCATCGACGTGGATCCGGTCACGTACAACATGGACGCTAACCTACTTGAAGCGGCGATCACCGAGCGTACCAAGGCGATTGTACCGGTCAGTTTATACGGTCAAGTACCCGACATGGAAGCCATCAACGCCATCGCTGAACGCCACGGCATCCCGGTGCTTGAAGATGCCGCTCAAAGTTATGGCGCCACCCGACATGGCAAAGCAAGCGGCGGTCTCTCGACCGTGGGTTGCACCTCCTTCTTTCCCTCCAAGCCGCTGGGCTGCTACGGCGATGGCGGCGCCTTGTTTTGCAATGACGACCATCTCGCCAAGGTGATGCGCGAGCTGCGCGCTCACGGCCAAGAGAAACGCTACGTGCACAGTCGTATCGGCATGAACGCGCGCATGGACACACTGCAAGCCGCGGTAATCCTAGGAAAACTTCCCCACTTTGACGATGAGATCGAAGCTCGGCAACGCCTAGGTGCTCGCTACAGCGAGGCTCTAGGTGATCTCGCAACCACGCCCGTCACCGCTGAGGGGAATACTCATGTCTATGGACAGTACACGCTCAAGGTGGATGATCGAGATGGGCTTCGTGCCGCTTTAGCTGAAGTCGGTATTCCCACGGCTGTTCACTACCCTCGCCCCTTACATCTCCAAGAAGCCTTTCAAGACCTCGGGGGGACCTGCGGCGACTTTCCGGTCAGTGAGTTTGTCAGCGAACACGTCGTGAGCCTTCCGATGAGCCCCTTCCTCACGGACGCCGACCAAGACCGCGTGATTGAAGCGGTTCGCAACGCGCTGACCGCTTAAACGAAATGCATATCCTCTTGCTCAGCCAGTACTATGCTCCCGAGATCGGCGCAGCGCAGACACGATTGAGCGCGACGGCACGCTTTCTCCAAGCTGCCGGGCATGAGGTCACCGTCCTGACGGCGATGCCAAACCATCTGCGCAACTCGGTGATGCCGGGCTACGAGGGTAAGCGGTATCTCGAAGAAGAGATCGAGGGCGTTCGGGTGCTTCGCACGTGGGTGTATGCATCGACAGGTCGTAGCTTCAAAAGACTCGCCAACTACCTGAGCTTCACCGCCTCCAGCGCCCTTGCCGCGGCAAAGACGCCCAAAGTCGACTTGGTCTTCTTTGAATCTCCCCCGCTCTTCTTGGGTATCACTGCGGTCGCCCTCGCCCGCCGTCATCGCGCCAAACTGGTGATGAACATCTCGGATCTATGGCCAGCTTCGGTGCGGGCCGTTGCGCCCGACTCAGTGTTTGCCAAAGCGCCGCTCTATCATGCCGCAGAAAAGCTCGAGCGCTGGCTCTACGAGCGCTGTGACTTGATCACAGCGGTCACCCCAGGGATCGAAGAGGCGCTGATTCAGGATCTAGGAATACCCGCCCAGAAGGTGGCTTATCTCCCCAACGGAATCGACTCCGATGTGTTCACGCCCTTCGACGCTGAGGACGCCCAGACCGAACCGAGGGTCTTTTTGACCATCGGTAGTCACGGCTATGCGCACGGCATGGAGACGATCATTGAGGCGGCTCAAAGCCTGCAGCATCGTCGCGACCTCATGTTTCGCTTTGTCGGCGATGGTTCGGTTAAAGCTGAGCTCATGGAGCAGGCTAAGGGGTTAGCCAATGTGACCTTCGCCGATCCCGTACCCCTGAACCAGGTCCCCGCAGAGCTCGCCAAGTGCACCGCCTCACTGGTGACCTTGAGAGACGATCCATTCTACGACCGCACACGCCCGGCGCGCACCTTTCCTTCGCTCGCTTGTGCTCGCCCCATCATCTTTGCGGGGCGCGGCGACTTCGCGACGCTGGTCCAAGAAGAGGACTGCGGCCAGGTGGTGCCACCAGGCGCCGCAACGGCGCTCGCTCAAGCGATCGAACGCTACGCTGATGAACCCCAACTCGCCGCCAAGCACGGGCAACGCGGCGCTCAGTATGCTCACCAAAAATACAGTTGGTCGGTTTTGATCAGCCGCTGGCTGGAAAAGGCACTCCCATGAACCGTTCCCCGCTCCCCTTCGCTCGCCCGAGCATCGATCAAAAAGATATCGACGCCGTCGTCTCCGTCCTCGAGAGCGGATGGCTGACTCAAGGGCCCGTCACACGCGCCTTTGAGGAAGAGTTTGCTCAAGCCGTTGGAGCCAAACACGCCATCGCCGTGTGCAGCTGCACTGCCGCGCTTCACTTAGCTCTGGAGGCGGTGGGGATCGGTCCAGGCGATAAGGTCCTGACGACCCCCTACACGTTCACGGCGACCGCCGAGGTGATTCGTTATCTCGGCGCTGAAATTTGCTTCGCCGATATTGAGGGACCGAGCCTTCTTTGGGACATGAACGCTGTCGAAAAGGCCCTCAAGGAGGATCCTTCGATCAAGGCCCTTTTGCCCGTCCATGTTGCCGGTCAGGCCGTGGACATGGAGCGACTGCTTGAGCTGGCGGGGGATCGACCGATCATCGAAGACGCCGCGCATGCTCTACCCACCCAGGTGCGCGTCGATGGCGACTGGAAGACCATTGGCTCGATCGGCAAGATTACCTGCTTTAGCTTTTATGCGACCAAAACCATCACCAGCGCCGAAGGCGGCATGGTGACCACCGAAGATGATGACCTCGCTGCACGGATGCGCTTGATGCGCTTGCACGGGATCGACGCCGACGCCTGGCGCCGCTACCGAGAAAAAGGGGCATGGGGCTACGACGTGGTGGCGCCTGGCTACAAATACAACATCAGCGATCTGCACTCGGCTTTAGGCAAAAGCCAACTCGCCAGAGCCGACCACTTTTCGGCGCAGCGCACCGCCATCGCAGAACGCTACCACGAAGCCCTCAGCGATCTGCCCTGGATTGAGTTGCCAGTGAGCGTCGAGCACAGCAGCCATTGCTGGCACCTCTATGCTGCTCGCGTCCGCCCTGACACCATCGACCGGCAGACGGTTATCCAAGCGCTCGCTGAAGACGGGATCGGTATCTCGGTGCACTTCAAACCCTTGCATCTGCACACCTATTACGCGGAGCGCTACCAGCTTGCGCCCGGCGACTTCCCGGTCGCTCTGGATCACTTTAATCGTGCCTTTAGTCTGCCGATCTTTATGGACATGACCGACGAGGATATCGATCGGGTCGTCCAGGTCTTGCGCGGGGTACCATGCTAGGTCGCTTGCTCGATGCCGTCGCCAAACGCGGCATGGACATAGCCCTCGCGGGAACAGGTATTGCGCTGAGCTGGCCTTTGATGGCTGCCATCTGCGTTGCGATCTCACTCGAAGACCAAGACAGCCCGTTTTACGTCCAAGAGCGTGTCGGCAAAAACGGAAAGACGTTTCGGTTGCTGAAGTTTCGCACCATGACCAACAGGGCTTCAGGTCAAGAGGGGCCTGAGATTACGGTCGGTATCGACCCGAGGATTACCAAGGTTGGGCAGCTCTTGCGCGGCGCTCGCCTCGATGAACTCCCTCAACTGTTCAATATTTTGCTCGGCGAGATGAGCGTCGTGGGACCTCGACCCGAGGTCCCCCGCTACGTCGCCCATTATACCGACGAGCAACTGAGCGTGCTCAACGTTAAACCCGGCCTCACCGATCCAGCGACCCTTGCTTATCGACACGAAGCCGAGCGACTAGCTCAAAGCGATGACCCTGAAACC
The DNA here is from genome assembly GCA_040260805.1 of Myxococcota bacterium. Classification (GTDB taxonomy): domain Bacteria; phylum Myxococcota; class UBA4151; order UBA4151; family UBA4151; genus CACGMS01. The sequence goes on from JBDQPD010000011.1 coordinate 39,057, forward strand.
CTCTACATCGATGAGATTATGCCCGAAAAACTGGCGATGAACTTGGACTATCTCTCCAGACGCAACACGGCGCGTGATCTCGAAGTCTTTTTCCGTACCGTAGCAGCAGTCCTCTCGGACCAATCAGAAAAGAAGTCCTCGTGAGGCAGCTCTGGCACCACCCGCTTAGGCGCTTCACGATGCAAGTGGTTGGCGACGGGCTTGGGCTAGCGGCAGCTTATTACAGCTCTTTTTACCTTCGCTTTAATATGGCGCCTGCTGCGCGGTACCTGGACATGGCCGAGCAAACCCTACCGGTCGTGGTCCTGGCGACGCTGGCTGCGCTGATGACGCTAAGAGTCTATCGCGTCATGTGGCGCTACCTCAGCCTCGCAGACTTGGTTCGTGTCAGTCAGGCGGTGTTCTTCGGTATACTGCTGGCCACCGTTGCGCTGGCACTGTGGACACGACTCATCCAATACCCACGCACTGTGCTGCCCATTTATGGTGTCCTGGCGGTCGTCTTGCTGAGCTCAATTCGTATGATCGGGCGCAGCTGGTTTGAGCGCGGGATGCGCCTGCGCGTCAGTCAAGAGGACATGACCCGGGTTCTGCTCATCGGTGCAGGTCGTGCGGCTGAGATCTTACTCAGCGAGCTGCGCGGCAACCGGGACAGCAACCTTCAAGTGGTCGGTCTGCTCGATGACGACCCCGTCAAACAAGGGCGCTTCATTCTTGGCGCTCCGGTCCTTGGCGGGATCGATTCGCTGGCTCTACACCTTGAGGCGGAAGAGGTGGAGCGCGTCGTATTTTGCATCCCCTCTGCGCCGAACAGCTTGCGTCTCAAACTCCTTGAGCTGTGCAGTGACTATGGAGCCCGACTTGAGACGGTGCCGCGTATTGCTGATTTGGCTGAGGGTAAAATCACGGTGAATCAGATCCGTGAGGTCACCTTATCGGACCTCTTAGGTCGTGATCCGGTTGCGCTCGATGAGGGCGCTGTGGCCTCCTTCCTGAACGCAAAAGTCGTCATGATCACCGGAGCAGGTGGATCGATCGGCAGCGAAATTTGTCGCCAAGTCATGCGCTACGGCCCCGCGATGGTCTTGCTCTTTGAGCGCTCCGAGTTGGCTCTTTTCCAAATCGACGGCGAGTTAAGACGACGGTTCTCCGGGGCAAACCTGGTCCCACTGCTCGGCGATATTCAAGACCCTCAGCGCGTCGAAGAGGTGCTTGAGCAATACAAACCCCAGGTGGTGTTTCACGCCGCTGCCTATAAGCACGTCCCCTTGGTCGAAATGAACCCCTTCCAAGCGCTGGCGAACAATGTCGGTGGGTCCCAAGTGGTGGCTCAGGCTAGCGCTGCAGCCAAGGTCGACCGGTTTGTGCTGATCTCGACCGATAAAGCGGTTAACCCCACCAGCTTTATGGGCGCGACGAAACGCATCGCAGAGCGAGTCTGCCAAGCGGTCGGTGGTCAGGCCGAGCACACGCGGTTCACCACGGTGCGCTTCGGAAACGTCATCGGCTCATCAGGCTCAGTCATCCCCACCTTCCGCGAGCAGATCCGACGCGGTGGACCGATCACTGTGACCCATGAAAAGATCGAGCGCTTCTTTATGACCATTCCAGAGGCTGCTCAGCTGGTGCTCCAGGCAAGCACCCTGTCCGATGGGGACGAGACCTTCATTTTGGATATGGGTCAACCGGTGCGAATCGTCGATTTAGCGCGCCAGATGATCAGGCTATCAGGGCTCAAAGAGGGCGAAGATATTGAGATACAATTCACCGGCTTGAGGCCTGGCGAGAAGCTCTATGAAGAGCTGATGATCGACGGTGAAGACCACACACGAACCGCGCATAAAAAGATCATGAGGGTGAGTCGCAAACAACAAGACCACCAAGCGGTGCTCGACCAAACCTCTCGCCTGCTTGAGGCTGGCGCTCAGCGTCAAACCCAAACGATCCGCAAGCTAGCCAGTGGCCTGGTCGACAACTACCAGCCGACCCATCTGCCCGAGCCGGTGAACCGCTCATGACCCGAGGTAAAGTCTGTCACCTGAGCTCGGTGCACCAAACTAAAGATGTCCGAATCTTTCATAAAGAATGTGTCAGCCTGGCAGAGGCTGGCTTTGATGTCTCCTTGGTGGTCCCCGGCGAAAAAGACCATGTGGACAAGGGCGTCTCCATCGTCGTTGTTCCTGCATCTCGTAGCCGCAAAGAGCGGCTGCTGGTGACCGGGCGTAAGGTCCTCAAAAGGGCGATGGAGGTTGATGCGCAGCTGTACCACTTTCATGACCCCGAGCTCTTTCCCGTTGGGCTGTGGCTTAAATCAAAGGGCAAGAAAGTGATCTTCGATAGTCACGAGGACCTCCCGCGCCAAGTGCTTAACAAGCCCTGGATCCCCAGACCGGTGCGCAAACCGCTCTCGTTAGCGAGCGAGGCGGCGGAGCATTTTGGTGTTCGGCGCTTAGACGCGGTGATCGGTGCGACGCCGCTCATCCGAGATCGCTTTGCTGCTGTTGGTGCTCGCGCTGAGGTGATCCACAACTACCCCATGCTCGAAGAGCTCGATGTTGGGGCAGTCGAGTGGTCGTCGCGTCAGCGCCAGGCTCTCTATGTCGGGGGTATCACTGCGATTCGTGGCGCTCGCGAGATGCTTCGAGCCAGCGCATTTTGTGACGCTAACTGGGTGATCGCCGGTCCGGTGGAAGAGGCGCTCCGCTCCGAACTCGAAGCGGCTCAAAGCGACCGCTTTCGACTGGCTGGATACCTTAGCCGACCCGAGGTGGTCAGCGAGCTGCGCCAAGCGATGGTTGGGCTGTGCGTTTTGCACCCAACCATCAACTACATCGATTCGATCCCGATCAAACTCTTTGAGTACATGGCGGCAGGTATTCCGGTCATCGCCTCCGACTTTCCCTTCTGGCGTGAGCTGGTCGGTGACTCAGGCGCTGCCGTCTTCGTCGACCCCTTGGACCCCCAAGCGATCGGGCGAGCCATTCAGACGCTCATCGACGATCCCGAACGAGCGGAAGCCATGGGAGCGGCAGGAAAGGCTCGCGTCCATAGCGGGTTTCATTGGGGTGTCGAACGCGATCGCTTGGTCCGTTTGTATGATGATCTCTTAGCCGCCTCCTAGGAGGTCAGGGCTTCGTCGATTAGGCCTAAGGTGACCACTCGACCCAACCACACATCAGGCAGGGCATCAAAGCACAGCTCGGGATGCAAGACACCCAGCTCGCTGAGGCGATGGAATGCTTTGAGCGCGACTCCGGTTTGCCGGAGCCTAAGATAGAGATCCTGATGGTCTGGCGACTCCTGTCGGTACCTTCTCTTGAGCGCCCGTTGCTCAAGCTTTCGCACACCCCGCTGAAGCGTATACGAAGCATAGCCCAAGGCATCTCGGAGTGCCCCGATTCTTCCGGGGTAGGCTGCCAGCCCCGAGGTGCTGGGTATCCCCACAAGCTCTGCTGCATGACGATGAATCAACTGGCGATGCCAGCCACTCATCCAGCGGTCTGATGAATCCAATTGGCGCGCCTGAGACACCAAACTAAAATCCAACAGTGGCATCAAGTGAATCAAGCCGCGCCTCAAGCTTGCAGAGGCTTGAGCCGCAGCAGCGGGTCCAACTCGATGGCGGTAAAAGATGGTGAGATAAGTATCGATTGCCGAGTGGCGACGGTAGCGCTCAAGCCGATTGAGTAGACGGGCCCGAAAGCCTTTTTGATCTGCAGCCAAGTCTGACGACAAAAAGCGTGAGGGAAGCAGCAACGGTGCCAACCGCAAATCGAAAAACCGTTCAAGGTTCGCCCTTTTGCCTGAGCCGAAGGGCAGATCCTGGATCAGCGTATAGTCGTTAAACAATTCGCCACCGACCCCACCTACAACCACCTCATAGCCCTGCTGACTTCGCTGCTCATGCATCCTCGCCGGGCGGTGACTCGCCACCACGTCGATGACCCCTTCACAGCGCCTAATACCCAACCTCAAATCGTCCTCAAGATGGTCGAGTGAATGGCCGTAACGCACAAACTTTCGCCCCAATCGCTCACTCACTTGAGCGGCGTAATCAAACTCTGAATAATGGGAGGCACCGCTCAAGCCCGTGTCAAAATCCAAGCCCTGCGACGCGAGCATCCCAGCGATAAGGCGTGAGTCCAACCCACCGGTTAGATCAACCGAAACTTTTTTTCCTCTGAGCGAATCCGCAAACCGCGCAAAGAACGTCTCAGGCGAGCTGTCACCGACGGGGTCAAGTCGTGGCAAGTTACGCTGCTGAAGGGCTACGCCAGCCTGGCTTCCAACGACCAATCGTTCGTCTGCGCCAAGCACTCTAATTTGCGAGGTGTGGGTGTGGTTGGCGCCAAGGCGGCCTAGGTTCATGAACTCGATGATCGACTCGGAGTCAAAATCGGCAAGTCCAATACCTTCAGCCTTGAGCAGCGCAAGGTAGGAGGAGCCAATTCGTTTGGCGCTGTAATACAGACGCTGCTGCCCCGCTGGGTCGACGAGGTGGTAGATCATCCCATCGGGTGACTCGATGCACAACCAGTGGATGCCGTGGGCGACCAGCGATGCCGATTCGACTCCTTGCTCAATCACCTGTTCGAGCAGCACCCGAGCTGAGTCGTGTCCAGCCCGATGTCCGCCGACATAGACTAAGCCTTGCCAGCCAATCTGCCAGCCGCCTAGTTCTAGGCAGTGGTTGAAGTCGCCCGGTGAAGGGTTGATCTTAGCGAGGCTCAAGCTTCGGACCATCTAGCGCCGAGCCCAATCCCCCACAACCACAACACAAAAGGAAATACTCTCGTTGAAAGTGTGAGTCATGGAACAAGCCAATAGCGACCCAAGCAAACAGGGATGAGAGCACCATAGCACCCCAAACAGCGGTTTTAGGTTGACCAAGCATCCGTTCAGCTCGGAGCAAAATTACGCCGAGAAACACGAGGAGCGCAGGAACGACAAAAGGCGCTTCAGCGAACAAACTCAGCCAGACATTATGCGCCCAAGCTCTCACTTTAGGCGCCAGTCCAGGTAGGTCTGGATAGATTCGTTCGGCATAAGCTGGGTACGCACCAAACCCCAAACCTCGCGGGAACGTCTCCGTCGCAACCTTCCAACCTTGGCTCCAAATCAACTGACGCGCTTCAAACGAGCCAATCCGTTGCCGGAGAGGCTCTGAGGTCGCCACACCCAAGAAACCTCCCCCGACACCGAGCAGCGAAACCACGAGGATGGCACGCCGCCATCGTCGATCTCTGAACCAGCGTAAACTGACCAACAAAGCGACCCCAAGCAGCCAACCCACCAAAGCTGCGCGTGCTCCCGAAAGCAACACACCGGTCAAAGCGACCGCAGCGAGCACCCACCAGCTCGCCTTACGCGGCGCCGCGAAGATCGCCTGGCTCAAAGCGGCGAGCGACAACATACACGAAACATGGGCAAAGCTGAGGACGTGATGGACCATGCCGGTGCCACGCAAACCGTTGATCGAGAAGGTCAGCCACTCACCCGAAGCGCGATAGTTTCTTGAGGGCCATTTGAGCGCATCAGGGTGCAATGCGAGCAGCGGACCCGTGGTTTTGGAGAGGACCTGATAGAAGCTATAAAGGACCGACAAAGCGGCTCCACCGAGCGCGATGTAAAGGACCCATCGTCGGTGCTTATCGTTAAGTTGACTGCTGAGCGCACCAACGATGAGCAAGACCAACACCTGACGCATCTGAGTCGCATAACCCCAGTCAGAGATCGGGTCATGCCCGAGGAGTGCGTGCGCCACACTGATCACAAACAGAAGCGTCGAGGCGATCAAGAGCTTCCTCGGCGCCCGGATCGACGAATAGTTCCAAACTGCAAAGGCGACCAACGCAAGGATCGCTCCATTCAACACGGCGGCACCCAACTGCGCTGCGACCGCCAAGGCGGCGACCAGACCGATCACCCAGGCTGAGCTCATCAGGTGTCCTCGCTCGCTTGTTGAGTTGACGCCAAACGGCGTAAAAACCAGCCCCCAGCGAGCGCAAGGGCGATGGCAGGAACCCACCCCCCCGTGAGCATCGCCACCGTGATGCTGCGCGAGCTCAAGAAGAACACCTGCAAGCAAACAATCGCGTGCAAGGTCACCTTAAACGCATCCTTTGACCCATAGCTAATCGCCAACTCACTCAAGGCGACGAAGGCGCCAACAAAGAGCGGCCCCGAAACCAGACCAATGTATGAAAAGTTAGCCCACATGGTGCCAATAAAGGATGCGTTGGAGAGGCCGGTTTCGATGCCATCAGGATGAATGATGTGAAAAATATAGTTGGCGATCGGGAACGGTGCGCTGTCATCCAACGAACGAGCTAATAAATTGATCGAGCGGCCGTTCAAGAAGGGGTGCTCTGCGTCAAAGGCTTCGAAGTAAAAGACCAAAGCCTCGGCCGGGACAAAGAAGAGCCTTCTCATCAAGCCCATCATCGTTGCTACGGGTCCTGCGTCAGAGATCATCGATACCAGGACGGCAGGGATCATAAGGACCACCAGCCCGCCGAAGAACATCGTCAAGACCGGCACCCGTACCCCTCGGACTGCGAAGTACACAATGAACAACATACCGATCAGCATCGCAGCAGGCGCTTTAGCGAGCGTAAAAGTCGCATAGGCGAGTGCAGCACCGAGCGTCGGAATAAAAATCAGTTTCCAGCGCCATCCCTGAATCAAAATGGCGCGACTCGCCGCCCAGAGCACGGCGAAGGGAAAGAGCACGGACATCAACCAACTCAGCAGGTATTTGATACCGGGCAAAGGCAGGGTTTTGAAGCTCGCCTCACGCATCAACGCAAGCTCCATAGATGATGCACCTGCAATCAATGCTTTGAGCGGATTGACGGGAGCGACCGAGACGTGAAGCCCCGCCAGGCCGATGCAAAGGCCTATTAAAGCGAGCCAAAGCGTCACCCCCACTCTACCCTGTAAAGGGTCGGTTGGTGCTTCAAAGTAGTCGCTAAATTGCGCTCGCGGCACACCGACTCCGCGCATGACAACCCACCAACCTATGATTGATAAAGGGATCACGCCCAGGACCGCAGGAAAGAAAGCAGCTCCGCCAATCTCAGGGAATGCCATTCGAATGTGCAAAGAAGGCAGCACAATCATCAAGGTATGCGTCGTCAAAAACACGCTCATCGGTGCAAATCGAGTGAGCGAAAAAGATGCAGGATAACGAACCGCGACCAAGACCCAGGCTAGAAAACCAATGCTCGCTAAGAGCAGCTCAAAGCCAATCGGTCGCAGCCAAGGGATCAAGATGCCAAAGGCGCTGCCCAAACTCAGGATGAGTGGAATGAGCCAGCTCAACTTTTAAGCCTCTCAAGCGCGTTCAGGACTCCAGCGATGACCGGCGATTCAGTGCGCTTGAGCACGACCAGGTGGAGCATCACAGCAACCAGCCAGACAACGAAGGCTAAGCCGTTCAAATCCAAAGCCAGTGCGCAGATTGCGCCCAAGGCTAAGGGTAGCGTCTGAATCATCACCCGACCGACGGGAACCACTAGCTTGAGTTGATGAATCCTAAAGCAAAGGATCCCGGCGACGATTCCAGCGATGGTATGCGCGGCAAAGAAGGCAAGCCCAAGCATCCAAACCGTTCGACCTTGATCAGCCTGCCAAACGATTCCCGAGGCGACCAAGAGTCCTGCGACTTGCGCGGTCACGGCATGAGGGACGATGGCTCGAGCGTCGAGGGCTGGTCGCATAAACAGAAACATTGAGACCGCAGGGATACTGACAACCATCCAAAGACCGGCGAGGGTAAAGCTCGGCAAACGAAAGCCAAGCCAGAGCTCGAGTAAGGGCTCAAGGAACAACACCAAGGTCAGGGTTACCGGCCATTGGAGCTCCCATATCGAGCGCAGG
>JBDQPD010000034.1:0-33388 GCA_040260805.1 Myxococcota bacterium
CTTGAGCCGCTTCAGGGCAGCCCAAGTGGCTGAGCATCATCGCTGAGCTTAGAACCGCTGCCATCGGGTTCGCCTTACCGGTTCCCACCAAGTCTGGAGCTGAGCCGTGTACCGGCTCAAAGAGGGAACATCGCCCGGGGTGAATATTACCCGACGCTGCAGTTCCAAGTCCGCCCTGCAAACCGGCGCCTAGATCCGACAAAATATCGCCAAATAGATTCTCGGTGACCACCACATCAAAGCGCTCTGGATTTTGAACCATCTCCATCGCAGCGACATCAACGTAGAGGTGGAAATGCTCGACCTCCGGATATTCCGATGCGACCTCGCGAAAGGTGCGTTGCCAGAGCTCATGGCCTTGTCTCATCGCATTGGCTTTGTCGGTCATGCACACGGAGCGGCGATCGTTGTGCCGAGCGAACTCAAAGGCTGCGCGGATAATACGCTCGGTGCCCTTTCGCGTGTACACTGCGCTTTGAGTTGCGATCTCGTCTTTCGTTCCTTTGCGTACCTGCCCCCCAACGCCAACGTACAACCCTTCCGTGTTCTCTCGGAAAATCACCATGTCGACCTGGTCGGGCCCCTTGCCTTTGAGTGGGCACAGTTCGGGAGCAAAAAGTTTGATAGGACGCAGGTTAATGAACAGATCGAGTTCAAACCGGGCACCGAGCAAGAGTTGTCGCCCATGCGCCATGTCCGGTACGCGCTGGTCACCTACAGCGCCAAACAAGATGGCGCCATAGTTTGCCCGAAAGTCGTCAAAGCGCCCGGGTTCGATACCGACACCGTGCTCGAGATAATAATCGGCGCCGTACGCAAAGACCTCAAAATCGAGGCTCACTCCTGCTCGCTGGGCAGCCGCTAAAGCCACGCGTTGCGCCTGCTCGGTGACCTCCGGGCCAATACCGTCGCCGCCAATCACTGCTATCTTATGCGTCATCACCGCCCCCACCGCTGCTCAGCACGGAGTCTCTGACTCATGGTGATCGATTTGGTCAAATCAGTAATGCGGTGGCGGATCATGATGTGGCCCGATCGGCTGATCCGTATCCGCACGCTCCTGAGAAGCAGTGCGCAAGAAATCGATCTGATCCGCTTGCTGGGTTACCACCTGATTGAGCTGCTCGACCAGGTCTTCAAGTTGAGCAAGTCGCTCTTCTAGATTCTGAATTCTTTGACTGTTCATCGGGTAGTCACCACCTCCACACGCACGACATCCATAGCTTGCTCCACGCCTTTAACCTGAAGTGATTCGTAGGCTAATTTCAAGCCAGCGCTCTTGAGCACATGGCTGACGTCAGGGTCGTCGTAAACGGTGCGACTGCAGACCACGTCACCGCCCGAGCTCTGCCCCTCAAGCCGAGCAGCCCGATTAACCGTTGCGCCAAAATAATCGAGACGATCGTTGAGCGTCACGGCCATGGCGCGCCCGTAATGGAGTCCGAGCTTTAGAACGAGGTCGGACTCAGCATGGACCCGGCGCTGCATGCTAATGGCGCACCGCATCGCGTCGGCTGGGTCATCAAAGCTCGCCATGATGGCGTCACCGATCGTCTTGATCAACGCGCCGTGATGACCCTCAATTTCCGAGAGCAAAATATCAAAGTGGGCTTTGACCTTGCTAAAAGAGGTGGCGTCACCGTCTGCCTCATACATCGCCGTGCTGCCCTTGAGATCGGTGAACAAGAAGGCCATCGGCTGGAGCGAAACCACCGCATCAGGCGCCAAAATCTGATCTGAAAAAAGGTCACGAAAAGTCCGCATGGCGATCACTCGTGCGGCGGTCAAAACATCGGTCGGTGGCTCACCCTCCTCCAAGCTGAGCTTGCGCTGATGATCGGTCCGATTGATCAACACGATCGCATCCGAGTCACCGATGCGCTCCAAGCTCGACGCAGTGAGTTCAAACGTTCCTAGCTGATCGAGCGCCACCAATTGACCCGAGCTCGCCACTCGAAGCTGAGGCGCGTTCATCCCCGCAATCAAATCGCCAGATAGGCTCGCCTCCTCGCCAGGTTCAATGTTGGTTTGAGCCACAACATGCGGCGTCCGCATCGGCCCCCCGACGCAATAGTAACCCGCCTCGATAGGGCGCAACGCAGCGACGGGGCGAAAGGTCAGCTGTACCGAAGAATCAAAGTCTCCATCAAAGCTTACGTTGCAACTCGAGCAGTGAGCTTCACTTTTAAGTCGACTCAAATCATCGGCTTCTTCTTTCGAGCCACGACACACCGGACAGATCAGGCTCCATCGCAGCTCTAAATAGCCGTGCCGAGTCGCATGGAGAAACGTTTTGATCGTCTGCTCTTCATCGAAACCGCGCTCTTGAGCCATCGCGACCGGCTTGATGTGCATCAGATCTAAATCGGTCTCTTCGCGGATCAGGTGAAGCATTGAATCGACGACCGATGCTGGCATGTTCAATGCGACAAGCTGGTCTCGAGCGCGCTGCAGGCGCCCTTCGTTGGCGAGACCAGATTCAGCGGACGGCGCAGGTAGTTTGAACGCCCCCTGCCGGTGCGTTCGAATCTGCGCTCGCACCTGATCGACGATACGGCGCACTTCCCGGCTGATAACGAAACGAACGACGAGCCAAAGCAGCGGCCTCGCCCAGCCAAAGCGCGGGTAAAAATCCGCTGCAAACTGTAGCTCGCAGCCCTCATCTGCCGGATGAAAACCAACCGCCCACGTATAGCCTTTGAGGATCCCTTTTGTGTGACGTCGAACGACCGAGAAGTGACGACCTTTCTCCCACTCAAAAGGCTCTTCAATATACTCCGCCCCGCCGCCGTCGACGACCTGACGAACCACTTCACCGCTGTCGAGGTTGATGTCTTCTAAGGTGAGTAACCCGTCACCGCGCAAACGGCTAAAGCGGTCGGTGTCAGCGAAGGCGTTGTAGGCCTCGTCAGGAGACAAGGCGACCACTTCATTCTGCCGCCACGCAACGGGCACACTATTTTCAAATACAGACACCGGTCATTCCTTTGTTCGCGTACGCGAGGCATGCCAAGCTTCCCCCATGAAGCCCGATCAGCAAAACCCCCTAAGCCATTTCATGGCGGCGATCCGCTCCAACGCTCTGTATTTACTAGTTTTTATGACTATCTCGCTGGCGCTTGGCAGTGCCTTGTTTGCCGGACCTTTGCTCCCATGGCGGGATCTTCCGGATCATTTAGCGCTAATTTCACTTCTTGATCATGCTCGCCTGGCCGGATCCGTGGCCGCTGATCACTACCAGCTTCAGTGGCTGCCGGTACCGTATTGGTTATTCTACGGCAGCGTTTGGCTCATCGCTTCATTGACCGCCTGGACCACAGCGGTACAGATCGTCGCCTTTGGTGGCATGATCGCCACACCCATCGCCCTTGGCCGTTTGATCAAAGCGCTGGGTCGCGACCCCCGCTGGGGGCTGATCGTGATGCCTCTGTTTTTCAATCACAACCTGATGTACGGGTGGGTGAGCTATTGTTTGGGCATACCGGTCCTCTTCATGGCGACCGCAGCAGCGATCCGACGACTCGACGGCTTATCTGGGATCAAGCCTTTGGCGGCCTGGAGTTGTCTCTTGTTTCTGGCGCACGCCCAGCTCGCTGCGTTCTTTGCATTGATCGTCTTTTATCTGGTCCTGAGCTCAACCAAGGATCGTCTGTGGCATCGCGTCAAAACCCTAGGCGTTCCTTTGATCGCTCCCGTTCTTCTGGGGCTGCCATGGGTGATCGCTCGATTGATGGGACAACACAGCCGCGGTGAAGTCACCTCGGGCGCTGCTTTGATCTTTCACGACCCGGTCACTCGACTGAAGCGACTCCCCGACTTCCTGACCAACTGCTGGAGCGGGAACCAAGATGATTGGATGGGGCTAGCGACGATCGCAGCGATTGTGTTGTTGAGTCGACTGCCCAACCTCCGAGCGATTCAGGCGGTAGCGCCGCAGCGGTCGCTCGCCAGCGGCCTGGTTCTACTCACCGCCGCGTTGTACTTTATCGCGCCCTGGGAGATCCGCTGGCCGACCAACCAATGGGCAATCTACAATCGCTTCGCCATCCTAACTGCGATGACCTCGGCGATCCTCATCGATGTCCCTTTTCCAAACCACTTGTGGAGGGACCGACGCTGGCCGGCGCTTTGGATCCTAGCGCTCTGGCTGATTCCAGTGTCCATCTTTGCGGGACGGAATCACGAGGTCTATACCGACTTCAATATGCGCAACGCCTTCGTCCTAGAAACGGTCCGCTCGCTTCCGAGCAACGAGCGAATTTTACCGCTTATTCGGGACGCAGGCGACCCCGCCTCTCATCTCGGAGCAGCGGACCAGTTTCACGCCTACTACATCATCGAACACGGAGGGTACGACCCGTACCTCTTTGACAACCCGAGTCACCCCGTCGTTCACCGCGCTCGAACCAAACCGCCCATGCCACCTTGGAATCAGCCCTTCCGACATCAAGCGCTCAAAGCGCTCGAAGCATGGTCCGCTTCGGACTTGGGCAAGGAGCGGCCGTTCAACTTGGTCATTGAGCAAGATCGTCGGAGTTCGAAACAGCGATTGAGCCCAGCCTTTGATCCGCCTAAACAGTCAGGACGCTGGGTCATCCACCAACGAGGAATTCGATGAGACTACAACTCTTCACAACACAACTGGCAGTTTTGCCATTTGCGCTGTTGGATTGGGGTGCCAGCCCGAGTCATTGGCATAGTTTGCCAGCGTGCATCGGACTCTACGCGTTGCTCGCTTTGCCGCTCGGCTTAATCGGCGGCGCCTTTGAGCGCTTGTGGCGACCGATGGGGCGCGGACTGGCTCACATCGCTCGTGAGGATGCGAACCGATTAGGGTTCTTAGTCGGACTCGCAGCGACGATCGCAGTGCAAAGCGCGATCGTTTTATGGAGCGATGGATTCAACGCCAAACAGCTGGCGGCCTTGCTCGCCGGGCTTGGGATCATTCCGGCCGGGCTTGTCGGACTCGCTGCCGGTTTGGTGGTTCGGCGAATCGTTCAGATTTTGCTGCCCGGAAGTCACGGACGCAACACCACCTGGCTAGGCGTCCTTGGGCTTTTGGCGACGCTATCGCTGCTGGGTCATCGCTGGAGCCGACCGGATCTTTGGGCTACCGTTCACTTTCCTTTGCTCCCCTACCTGCCTCTTTTACCGGCTCTGTGGATTCGATGCGGGCAACGGGTTCGAGCGTGGGAACAGCGCCCGCGCTGGCTGGTCAATATTGTCCCCTTACCCCTGCTCGCGTTTACGCTTTGGTTTCCCTCAGTCGCCTCAAACCTAGTGCGCTCAGATGGGGTCGCAGGGCATACGGTGTTGCTCTTGCGCCAGCTGATGGACTCAGATGCCGACGGATTTTCGGCGTGGCTTGGCGGGGGTGACTGCAACGACGCCAACAAAGCCATCAACCCTGGCGCTTTTGACAACCCACGCGACGGGATTGATCAAGACTGCGACGGAACGGACTTCACGCCGGCTAAGCCCAATCCAGCAGAGCGCTTTGCGCACCTACCTAAGACCTATGAGGCGCCTAGAAATTTGGTGTTGATCACCATCGACACCCTACGAGCTGACCGGATCAGCTGGTACGGAAGCCCTCACGACACGATGCCGAAAACCCAAAAGATGTTGGTCGACCAGGGCGCAGCGCTCATGCGCGCCTACGCCAGCGGCGTTCGCTCACAGCGCTCGATCCCGTCGATGGTGATCGGTCGCTACCCCTCGCGTCTAAAATGGGGCGCCAAGGGGCGAGACGCAGTCAGCGTCGATCCCGACAATCTGAGCATGGGTGAATTGCTCAAACAAGCAGGCTTTAAGACCCATGCGATCATCATGGAAAAGTATTTTGCGAAGCAAAGCGGGCTAACTCAGGGCTGGGAATTTCACCGCGCCAATCGGATCCAGCCCGGCGTCGTCAACTGGAGCAAATCGACCAGCGCAGCGATCTCCAAATACACGCTCAAAATGATCAAGAAGCTGAACAAGAAAGAGGACCGATGGGCAATATGGGTCCATTATTACGACCCTCACATTCGCTTCGCTCGCAGCCGGTTTGGACACAACGCTAAAGCGCGCTACGACGAGAGCCTCGCGGTGACCGACAAGCATCTTGAGCCTCTGCTCAAGGGAATTGACCGAAGCAACACCCTCGTCGTTTTAGCCTCTGATCATGGCCAAGGCTTGGGAACCCATGGACACCACGGACATGGATCCCACCTCTTTGAAGAAGACATTCACGTCCCCTTGGTTTTTGCCGGGCCTGGAATTGAGCCCCAACGGCTCCAGGATGTTGTGAGCAATGTGGATATCGTCCCCACCGTCATGAACCTACTCAATCTAGCGAGCGCTAAAGCGCTCTGGGACGGACGAACTCTTGTGCCCGCCCTTTTCGGTCTTGAGATGCCGGCGAAGCCAGTTTTTGCAGAGGCTCTTCCTGATCCACATACCGACGATCACGCCTGGTCGATGCGTCTGGGCGATGACAAGATTATCCACGATCTCAAGCGCCAAACACGAACCCTTTATAACCTTAAAGATGATCCCCAAGAACGCACAGGAAGAGACCCGATCTCTGACCAGGATCAACAGCTCGTTCGGCTGCTGAACGCGCACCGAGCGACCGCCACTTGGATCAACAAGGGCGATTATGGTGGCAAACGCAAAAGCAAACCCAAGGAAAAGCTGCGCAAACCCGATCGTATCGAAGGCGATTTGGAGGTCCAAGTCGGCGAGTTCTTCAAGCTTAAGCGATTTGCTCTGCTCGACCCGCCTCACGCAGGTGCTCGGATTCGGCTCCGGTTAAACGTCGAAGTGCTCAAAGAGGTCAAAGGTCGAGTCAACGCGATGGTCCACATCGATGGCTCGACCAAAGATGGATCGAAGATCTTCTTGAACCGAGACCAAGCGATCAAGCCCGTCCCTGATTGGAAGCCTGGCGAGAGCCGTGAGGTGATGGTCGACTTCTTGGTTCCGCGCAACGCAAAGGGCGGCCAAGTCGCAGCCTTCATAGGCTTCTTCAAGCCCGGACAGCGCAAATGGAAAGCCCTTGGGCGGTCGGTCGATATTCGCGGCCGAATCAGCACCGCACGCTTTACTCTGAAATAGTCTGCTCTGCGCGCTCGAGGATGGCTTCTTTGTCGAGCTGGCTCCAGCCGATACGCGTCAATTTCCGGTACAAGGTCGAGCGAGCGATTCCCAAGTGCCTGGCAGCCTCGGAGAGGTTTCCCCGTCCGGCGCAGATGCCAAGAGCTAATCGGACCTTCTCATCGCCCAGATGAACTTGAGTCCCAGCTGCTCTCTTCGGTTTGAGCGCCAAATCCTGAGCATGGATGACCTGACCGGTCGCTAAAATAGCCGCACGCGTGATCAAATTTCTCAACTCTCGCACGTTCCCCGGCCAATCGTAACGCGTAAGCGCCTCGAGCGCATCCGCGTGAAAACGAAGGTCAGCGTCGTAAAGCTCGAGGAGATGACGGGCGATGGCTGGCAAATCGTTAGTGCGCCGCCGGAGCGGCTCGATCTGCAAAGGAAAAACAGCGATTCGGTGGTATAGATCAGGTCGAAATTCTTGGCTCTGAATCATCTGATCCAGATCACGATGAGTGGCGGCGACGATGCGCACATCCACCTGGCGCTCGCGAGGCTCTCCAAGACGTCGGATTGCGCCCGACTCAAGGACGCGCAGGAGCTGGACCTGAACGGACGCAGGGAGCTCTCCAACCTCATCCAGAAAGAGCGTCCCACCATGCGCTGATGCGAAGGCGCCGACACGATCTCGGTCGGCGCCCGTGTAGGCGCCTCGAACCGCACCGAAGAGCTCTGCCCCGACTAAATCCGGTGAAAATGCGCCGCAGTTGATCGGCACAAAGGCACCGCGCCGACCGCTCAGATCGTGAACCGCTTGCGCAACCTTCTCCTTGCCGACGCCGGTCTCTCCTTGGATCAACACCGGCACCCCTGTCGGCGCGACGCGGCGCACGAGACGAGCGAGCTCGAGCATCGAGACATCACCTCCGACCAAACCAGGTAGAGCCTCTTGCTGAGCCAGCTGAGCGCAGTCTTGCAGTTCGAACCACATCACCGCACCGCCAAAGCGTAACTCTGCGCGATCGGGTAGAATGGCGCGCTCAACTCGAGCTCCGCTGACATAGGTTCCATTACGCGAATTTAGATCGACGACCTCCCAGCCCTTCGAGCAGCGCCGAAGTTCGGCGTGCATCGACGAGAGACCAGCACCTTGCGGGGAGACATCGTTACCCCTTCCTCGCCCAATCCTGACCAAACGACCGCGCAACGGGCGCCTGAGAATACCGGCACCGCTGAGGTAGGCAGGGCCCTCGTTTGCGCTGATGGGCCAGTCCAAAGTTTCGGTCTTAAGTCGTTCGTCCATAGCCCCTCCAAATCAGCTTGAAGGATCCTATTGGCATTTTTTAAGAGAGAATGAAAAGGGGCGCTAAACTAGAGCAACCCAATGCGTCCAAGCGGCTGCACGTTGAGATCTGGGCTCAGTTCTTGAAAGCTCAAGACACCAATCTCGGGAAACTCGAGCTCAACCAACTTGCGAACGAATCGCCGGATATCTTGGGCTGTGAGCAGAACGGGCCGCTGACTGGTCGGCCCCCGTTGACCGAGCTCTTTTCTCAGAGCCGCCAGGATCTCTTGAGTGATCTCTGGCTCGAGCGCCAAAAAGGAGCCGCTTGCGTTGTGTTGAATCGAGCTGCGAACGGTCTCTTCAATCTGATTGTCGAGCAAATAGACCACCAAGGTATCCGAACCTCTTGCGGCTCGATGCGAGATCGCACGCCGCAGCGCCGAGCGAACTTGTTCGGTTAAGGTCACGTTGTCGTTCTCAACCGGTCCCCATTCAGCAAGGGTCTGCAAGATGGTTCTCAGGTCTCGAATCGAGATCCCCTCTTCGACTAAGCGTCTCGAGATGTCGGTCAACTGAAACAGTGACACCGATTTCGGGATCGTCTCTTTGACCAAGGCGGGATAGAATTTCTCAACTTGATCGAGCATCTCTTGAACCTCTTGGATGCCCAAGAAGTCCGACGCATTGCGCCGAAGCAGCGCGCTCATATGCAAGACAATAAACCCGGCGACATCCCAGCACGTAATCCCGGCGCTCTCTGCCAAGACACGATCTTCCTCACGGATCCAGCACGCCTCGTTGTTCGTCGCTGGGTTCTCCGCGATGCGCGCTTCGATGCCGAGCAGGCGCATACGGTCGACGACCTCATTGGCTAGCACACGACCGGACTCAATCGAGCCGCGCGCCACCGGGACTTCGTTGATTTGAACCTCGTATTGACCCTCGGGCAGATTCCCTGCCCGAACCCTCACACCGGGAAACCGAACGCCAAGCTCATAGAACAGCCCATCGCGCATCATCGGGATGTACTCCCCTAGGAACGCAGAACCGATCTCCGAATCATCGACAAAGCCGACAAGGTCCTCAGACACCTCAAGCACGATCGGAGTCACCGCTTGCAACATCTCGTCGGAGCGACCGCTTTGTTGTTCGATCTTACGCGTCTCTTCGGCGACTTGATCCTGCGCTTGGCTCGGTTCTGCGCCGCCTTCGACTTGAGGCTCGTTCATCACTTTTAGCGAATAACCAATCACCCCCATAAAGATGGAGAGGATGATAAACGGTGCGGTCGGAAGTCCTGGCACGACGGCAAGCACCAACAAGAACGTCGAGGCGATGATGAACGCTTTGTAGTTGTTCAAAAGCTGAGCGGCGATGTCCTCGGCTAGATTTCGTCCCTCAACCTCACTCGCCACTCGGGTCACCACGATACCTGCAGTGATCGAAATCAACAGCGCAGGGATCTGGCTAACCAGCCCGTCACCAATGGTCAGTAACGAGTAGACCTCGACCGCCTCGCCAGCAGCCATACCCTTTTGCGTGACCCCAACAATCATGCCGGCGATGATGTTGACGATGGTGATGATAATGCCGGCGATTGCATCGCCTTTGACGAACTTCATGGCGCCGTCCATGGCACCGAAAAGCTGGCTCTCACGGTTGAGCTCGTTGCGGCGTGTGCGCGCCTCTTCCATGTCAAAGGCGCC
The DNA here is from genome assembly GCA_040260805.1 of Myxococcota bacterium. Taxonomy (GTDB): domain Bacteria; phylum Myxococcota; class UBA4151; order UBA4151; family UBA4151; genus CACGMS01. The sequence continues at coordinate 10,075 of JBDQPD010000034.1, forward strand.
GGCTCGCAAGTCCGCGTCAATGCTCATCTGTTTACCGGGCATCGCATCCAAAGTGAAACGCGCCGCCACCTCAGCCACGCGCTCTGAGCCCTTAGCGATGACCAAGAACTGGATGAGGGTGAGGATCAAGAAGATCACCGCACCGACGACAAAGTTGCCTGCCACCACAAAGTTACCAAAGGCCGCGATGACGTCACCAGCGTCTGCATCGAGCAAAATCAATCGCGTCGAGCTGACGTTGAGCGCTAAACGGAAAAGCGTCGTGACCAGCAAGATCGTTGGAAAGCTACTCAGCTTGAGCGCATTGGGCATGTACACCGCAACCAACAACATCGTCAGCGCGAGGGTAATATTCAGGGTGAGCAAGAGATCGAGGATGAAGGTCGGCAGCGGCAGCACCAACATACCGACAATACCCACGATCAACGCCGCGAGAGCGATGTCCGCAAACCGGTTGATATTGGTGACCAGAGCACCCGATCGGATGAGCTGGAGAATCGCCTGCATCGCCGCTCCGTGTGGGAAGCCATCGATTAGCGCCCTTTGAGCGAATTGACTACCTCGCTCGAAATGCTTTTTGATTGCGTTGTTCGAGTGGGCGAACGATCAACGGTCTATGGCTGACACGAACATCATTGAACTCAGACTCCCTGTCAGCACCTCGATGCCTGATGGTTGGCTCGATGCGGTCGATGATTCGATGCTCCGTGAGCTGCTGGTTTCAGCCGGTCAAGCCCCTCCAATAGGAGCCCTGCGTTTGCTCAAGCGAAGCCTTGATCTGCGCGGTCGGGGTGAGCCGAAGTGGCAATTGCGCATCGAGCACCGAGAGCCGGCGAAGGGCTCTTATCCTCGTTGGGAGCCCAACAGCGCGCTCGCCAGAGGCGATTCAGTCATCGTGGTCGGCGCGGGGCCAGCGGGCACCTTCGCGGCCCTCGAGCTCGTTGAACAAGGATTACATCCCATTGTCATCGATCGAGGTGAGCCAGTGCAACCGCGCCGTAAAGCGCTCGCCGACCTCAGCGCACGCGGCCAACTGCATGAGGACAGCAACTATTGTTTTGGTGAAGGTGGCGCTGGGACCTTTAGCGATGGAAAACTTTATACCCGAGTAAAGAACAAAAGCGGTGTTCGGCGGATTCTTGAGATCCTCCATTACTTCGGCGCACCCAACCGAATCCTCTTTGATGCCCGGCCCCACGTCGGCTCCAACCGCTTACCTCCACTCTTGGTTCGCCTCCGTGAGCATTTAGAAGCCCGCGGCGTCACCTATCAGTGGCAGGCAAAGGTGGCTGGCCTTCGGCGCCAAAACGGTCGAGTCTGCGGGGTTGAGCTAACCGACGGCTCAGTGATCGATGCAGCGGCGGTCGTGCTCGCAACCGGTCATTCAGCACGAGACATCTACAGTCTATGTCAGCAAGCCGACGTCGCGATGAGCTTCAAACCTTTTGCCTTGGGCGGGCGAATCGAGCACCCCCAAGAACTGATCGATCAAGCACAATACGGAGCCTGGAAAGACCGCCTCGATGTTGGCGCTGCGGCGTATGCGGTTCGCTGCCAAATCAACGAAGCAGGCGAGGACAAGGGCGTGTACAGTTTTTGTATGTGTCCGGGAGGGTACATCGTCCCTGCGTCGACGGACCCCGAACGACTTGTGGTCAACGGGATGAGCCTCTCGAAACGAGGTTCGCCTTTCGCAAACTCGGGGTTGGTCGTGACCGTTGATGATCAGATGGTGGCACAATGGGCGCAGCAGCAAGGGATCGAAGGACCATCAACCAACGCTTTAGCCGGCATCGCTTTTCAAGACGCCATCGAACAATCGGCTTACACGCTTGGCGGCGGTGGTTATGTTGCTCCCGCACAACGAGTGACCGATTTAGTGGCCGGGCGGCGCAGCAGCGACCTGCCCGACTGTTCGTACAAGCGAGGTGTCGTGAGCGCCGATTTAGGCAACGTGTTCCCAAGCAGTGTGTTTGGATTGATTCAGCAAGCGTTACCGCGCTTTGATCGGCAGGTCGCCGGCTACTTCAGCAAGGAGGCTATTTTGGTCGCCACCGAGAGTCGATCGTCCTCACCCGTTCGGATCGAGCGCGACTCGGATCGCTGCGAGAGCCCAAGTCACCCTGGCTTGTTTCCTTGTGGTGAAGGCGCCGGCCAAGCTGGAGGAATCGTCAGCGCTGCCTTAGACGGTTTGCGAGTTGCCCATGCGGTGCACTCATCACTAGGAGGATCGAGCCGGTGAACCTGGTCATCTGGACGAGTCTTTTGTTTGGAGCGCCAGCGGCTCCTTCGGTAACCCAGCCCGCAACATGGGCTGATGCAGGCGTCGTCGCCGGGGCGACCGCGGCGTACTTCACGATCCATGCGCGTCAAAAGCCCTTCTTTGAATGGGATTGGGAGGGCACGACCACCGACGAGAAGTTCTCGGAAGATACGGTGCCTACGTCTTCATTTTACGCATGGGGCGGTGTCTTAGCGCTCGCTTCAGGGCTTGAGTCTGGCAGTCGAGAGGCTGCCGCGGCTGCGCAGACCTTCAGCCTGACGGGTCTGACTACGGAAATTCTCAAATACAGTTTCGGGCGACCACGTCCGGACTTCGATGATCGAATGCAAAGGGTCGCCTCGACGGGCGATGCAAAGCTTGAGCGCGACGCCAAACTGAGCATGCCCTCAGGCCATGCTTCGTCCGCATTTGGTTTAGCGCTTCACACAGGAATGTGGCTGCATCGAGCAGCCTGTCGACGGGGCTGGAGCGGCGCCGCCATAACTTCTGGTTATGCGGTACCCTTCGTTCTAGCCTCGGCGATCGGATGGAGCCGGATCACAGACCATCGCCACAACCTAAGTGACGTGATCGCTGGAGCTGGGCTAGGCCTCGGGGTCGCCTACGGAGTAAACCGCTGGCAGTTCGGTCAGGGCACGGGCTGCACGCAACCGTAGACGAAGAGGCGATCGGGCTGCTACCGGCTGTCTGCAAGCGAAGGAGCTGCTCATGGATTCTGAGGTGATCAAAGCACGCCTGCTCGAGGCTTTCCCAGGTTCTGAGGTGATCTTAGCGGATCTCACCGGAACCCGGGACCACTGGAGCTGCCGGATCGTCGCAGAAGCTTTTGATGGCCTCAGCCCAATCCAGCGACACCAAAAAGTCTACGCCGCTTTGGGCGACTGGATCCTCGGTGATTCGGCACCAATCCATGCGCTCCAACTTGCTACCTACACACCACAAGAAACAGCCTAAGAAGGTCTTAATCATGAGTCGAAACGTTCAAGAAGAGCTCAAGCAAGTCATCGATGCCAACGCAGTGCTCCTGTTTATGAAAGGCAACCGTGACATGCCACAATGCGGTTTCTCGGCTCGGGTCATCGAGATCCTCAACAGCTGCGACGTTGAGTATTCGACGGTCGATATCCTCCGCGACCCGGAGGTCCGCCAAGGGATCAAAGTCTTTAGCAACTGGCCCACGCTGCCCCAACTTTATATCAGCGGCGAGTTTGTTGGGGGCTGTGATATCGTCACGGACCTGCACCTGAGTGGGCAGCTCGAGACGATGCTATCTGCTCAATAGAGCAGCCTTAGGACTCTTCAATACCGTACGCCTGGTACCCGTAATACGGGGAGTACGAGCGGTATCGTCCGTAGTACCCGTAGCTCCGATAGCCATACCCTCGATAACCATAGCCGTAGCCACCGCCACGGTGCCGCTGACCGTTGAAGATAAAGCCCATGAGTTTGGCGCGTCCCGAGCTCAGGCGCTCCAAGCACATCGCCAGATCGCGTTTGCCTGTTTGCCCCTCACGGACAACCAAGATCAGTCCATCCGTGCAGTTGGCAAGGATCACCGAGTCGGTGACCAAATTGACCGGTGGCGTGTCAAAGACCAGCAAGTCAAACTCTTCAAGCAGCCGATCACGCATGGCGCGGAACGCCTCTGAGTGAAGTAACTCAGCAGGGTTCGGCGGGTGGGCACCGGTCGAGAGCAGCTGTAGATTCTCGATCTCAGTGTCCTGACAGCACTCATCGACCGTGGCCTGATGCATCATCAAATCGACGACGCCACGTTCGTTTTCACGATCAAACACGCGGTGCAAACGTCCACGGCGCAGATCGGTATCAACGATCAAAACCCGCTTACCCGACTGCGCCATCACGACCGCAAGACTCACTGCGTTGAAGGTCTTACCATCCTTTGGCGAAGGGCTCGTGATGCTCAGCGTGCGTGGCGGGTGATCGACACGCATGAAGAGCAAGTTCGAGCGAATCGATCGAAACTGTTCTGCGAGATTCGATCGCGGCTGGTTAGCCACCGCCAGGTCAGGCATCTCAATGGGCTTGCGCAGATTATCGACGATGCCGATCAGCGGCACATTACCCATACGCCGAACTTGATCCGGACCCTTGAGCGTCGTCTGAGCGAGCTCGGTGACCAAGCCGATCAGCGCACCCAGAAACAAACCTAGGACAAAACCCACAGCGGTGATCAGTTTCCCGTTAGGACCTACCGGACTCACCGGGACCGCCGCGTGGTCAAGAATCTGCACGTTGTTGGTGTCTAATCGGACCGCCATACCCGTCGTGAGCAATTGGTCTGCTACCGAAGAGAGCATCTTTTGGATGTTGGCTTGGCGATGTTCAAGGCGAGCGAAGGTTTGCTCAAGAGCGTTGATGTTGAGGACCTCACCTCGACCGCTCTGCAGCCTAGCGAGCACTCTACTTCTTTGTTTCCTCACCGACTCAAGTTCGGACCGCTGAGCCATCACGGTCCCCTCGATCATCCCATCACGACCAGCAACCAAAGCTCCGATGCGACGCTCGGACTCTTTGATCACCGGGTGCTCAGCGTTGTATCGAGCCTGCTGTCTCGCAAGCTCAGCGCGCGCTGCGAGCAGCTCGGTTTGGACACCCATGATCGGACTGCGCTCATCATTTGCTTTGATCAGCGCCGCCGTCTTGCCGTCAGCGTTCATGCCATCAAGCGCAGAGAGCTCTTCATTCAGTTTTGAGCTCAAAATGCTCAAACGGTCGGCCTCTTCTTGAAGACGAGATAAGCTAGCCCACCGGAGCGTGCGGCTATTTTCTGTATCCGCCGACAGCAAGCCTTCGCTTCGCTTAAACTCATCAATTTCAGTCTCGACGCTGCTCAGTTCTCCCCGCAATCGCTTCTCTTCAGTTTGCAACCAAAGATGCGCTCTTTTCTGAGCCGTGGTTCGTTGAGATGACGATTTACCGACATATTCCTCGGCAAACGCGTGAACGATTTCTGCGGTCAAAAGAGGGTCATGATGATCAAAGGTCAGCCGGATCACACGAGCGAACCGCTCTCGCGAGATACCGAAAGCGCTGCGCAATTCGGACAGCGTTGCTTCCATCACCTGGCTTGGCGTGGCGTTCGGCTCAAGGTTCGATAAACTTTTTCGCCACTTCGCATTTTCAACCAGCTTGAGTCGGTTTTGAACTCGCTCCGTCAGGTCACGAGACTGTAAAACCTGCATCTGCGTCGCAAAGAACTCACGGGTGTTGTAGGTGCTGTAGTTCGATGCGTTGGGGTCCTTGTCCCGAACCTCTTTGAGAACGCTCTGCGTGTGAACTTCGGCGAGCACAGTCGTCTGCGCCTGGTAAATCTTGGGTAAGGTACGAAAGTATAAGAAGCCGAAAACTGCGCCGATTGCAGCGAGTGGAATGATCAGGGGCAACCAACGTAAAAAGAAATCGACCAGCTCACTGCCGCCCTCTTCCTCTTCGATGGTAAAATCGAGAAGCTCCTCTTCCACCTAATCCACCCCTTTGACCGTTTAGCCGACGCCCCATAGATCAGAGGCCATACCAACTCAATCATTATTGGGGGTAATCGAGCGTGTCGCAAACCTTTGGCCTAGGCTCTTTGCTGAGCCGGCAAAATAATGAAGACCGGAAAGACACTCTAAGGGTGTGGCGAATTGCCCTGGGCGTCACCCTCGCCATCGGACTCGCCAAACACTTCCCCTTTGCGGTGGGTCTCGCAGGATTAGCGGCTGCCGCGGCACAGTTAGTGATTCCACTGCGCTATGCGCTGACCAGCGCTGAAGGCGATGACGGCATCGGTTATTCGTTCGCCGGTTTGGGCAAAGACTTGCCCCTAGTGCTCGGTATTTTGGTCGTGACGCTGGTCCCGTTTTGGTTCGCTCATGAGCTGTGGTGGACGGCGCTGGGTGTCGCCGATGGAACCGGCTCACAGCTGGCGATACCCGATGGCGATGCCGCCGTTTGGCTCACCGCGCGCATCAGCGCTGACCCCTTTCTTCTCAGCGTCTTATCGCTGACCGAGCTGCTCGCAATTCATCTGCTGGGCGTGGCGCTGCCCGAAGAGCTCTTCTACCGAGGGTTTCTGCAACCGAAACTGTGCCGCAGCTTCGAGGACAAACCGCTGGCTCTCGGCTTGGTCTGGAATCACGGCATCGCCATCGCCGCAGGGCTGTTCGCGCTGGCTCACTTTTTAGGCGAATACAATCCCGCACGCTTGGGGCCGTTCTTCCCTGCGCTGATCCTAGGTATGCTGCGTCGCCGAAGTGGCAGCGTGGCCAGCGCCGTCGTGCTGCACGCAGCGTTCAATGTGTTCGGCGCTCTTTTGTTCGCCGGGATCGCGTTGCGGTAAAAAATGGAGCGTGCGCGGGAATAGATCTCCGAGCGCCATCGTTCGATTGGTGTATCCTATGCTTGTGGGGATTAATCATGGGTCTGTTTAACACTCGACGACAACGCTTTGAGCGCGAGGCAATGGTCCACGCGGACGCCTTGTACGGGACAGCGATGCGGCTGACCCGCAACCCAGATTCGGCTCAAGACCTGGTGCAGGAGACCTACCTTAAAGCGTTCAAGCACTTCGATTCGCTGCGTCCAGACAGTAACCTGAAGGCGTGGCTCACTCGGGTGATGACCAACACCTTTATCAATCAATATCGTCGCAAACAGGTTCGCCATAGGTCGCAGGAGCTCTACGACCAAGACTGGTTGAACGAACGTGTAGGCAGCACCTGGGCACGCGACGCCGCCAAACGACCGGGGCAAAAGGTTGTTGACCGCTTTGTTCGAGACAAACTGAACGATGCGGTAGCTGCTTTGCCCGACCCGTACCGCCAAGTGTTGCTGCTCGCTGATGTCGAGGAGCTGGCGTATAAAGAGGTCGCTAAGACCTTGGATATACCGATCGGAACGGTGATGAGCCGACTGCACCGAGCGCGAAGAAAATTGCGTGAGTTGTTGTCTGAGTATGCTCAAATCGAGGGCGAGGCTAAGGTGACTGAGTTTACACCAAGGAGGCACCAAGGATGATCGACTGTAGTCAGTTCGCAGCGTCCCTACCTTACCTCCTGATCGATGAGGTTGAACCAGAGAACCGAGCTGAGCTTTTGGCGCACGCTGAGCTCTGTGAGGGCTGTGGCGCTGAACTTCGAATTGACCAGGCGCTGCGCGCAGGCTTGCGTCAGGTCAGCCTGGCACAAAGCCCGGAATGTCCGGCGGCGCTGCGCCGAACGATTCAGCGCGGCTTTCGCAGGGCGCGTCTTGTGCGCGTGGGAGGAAGTCTAGGGGGGATCGCAGCGGCAGCGGCGATCGCAGCCTTCTTGTTGCAACCGACGGGCGATCCACTGGATCCGCTGATCGACACCACGATCGACTACCAGTCCAGACGGCTTCCTGCCGATGTAGCCTTTGAGCCCCCTGCCAAAGTGGAGGCCTTTCTAGCGCAGCAACTTGGGCGCTCAGTTAATCTGCCGCGGATCGAACACCTTCCCGTCCGTGGGGCACGCTTTATGCCGACCCAAGGTAAACGTGGTGCGGTCATCATGCTTGGTGGTGGGCCACAACGGGTTGATGTTTTAGCGGTTGAAGCCGACCAATCGGTGAGTAAACAACTGATCAAACCGCGCGTCACGACACGCGATGGGCGTGAGGTCTTGCAGTGGTATCGAGACGGTATGGTGTATTCGGCCACCAGCGCCAACGGAAGAACGCCAAACGCGCTGTTCAAGTTTGCCAACCATTCCCGGTAGCCATCAGCCGCTTCAGCCGCTAGTTGGTGGCTATGGATGACGGCAGCCTACTCGTCTTTTTAGAGCCTGATGGAAGTTGGGATCAACTGGTCTCGGATTTAGAGGCTAGCGGGGCTCGGTGTACCCAAATCAGATCGCTTGATGGACTTGAAGAACGATTAGCCGGTGGTGATTTTGGTGGCGTTTTGACCTCCAACGCGCTGGTCGCCCAGCATCCAAAGCTCAAAGACCTCGGGACGATCCTACTGATCGCTGATGATCTCAAAGAGTCACCTGAACCTGAGCTCATCGACCCCTTCGCTACGCTAGGGGATCGGTCGGTACTAAGAACGTTAGACCGGCACCTCGACCGGGTCGAGACCCTCATCAGTCAGCTTGAAGAGAGACTCTAGACGACTAGCGACGTGCGTTGGACAAGAGGCGCTTAGCCGCTCCACGCAACGCTGAAGGCACTGAGGTCGATCGAGAAATCGCTTTAAGATCTCGGTTGTGAATACCTTTGATCATCGCCATCGAGCGCGCCAGAGGCGTCTTCGGGTTGTTAACCAAAGCGAGCTTGATCGGATACTTGCGCATCCATTCCCGGTTGCCACAGATGATGCGAATGACCTCTTCATGAATACTTCGCATTTGGGCTGCTACCGCGACCTCTCGCTCAGAGATACGCGGTGAGCGAATCACCGCAGTGCAGACCAACTTATTCGAGTCTCGGATTAAGATCGTGCGCGCTTCACGGTTACCCTTGAGCGCCAAACAAATCTTCTGTGCTGGAGTCATCCCGTTAACGATCTGAATGAGGGTCTTACCCCTACCCTCCTCTTCGGGCTCTTCTTCTTCTGGATGGCTCTCGTTTTCGGCGGTGACGTCGACGCGGTCTTCTTCATCGCCTTCAGTGCGCTCGACGAGTCCGGAGACCTCCGGGGGAAGCTCGACCTGATCCACTGCGTCACGTAGCTCGTCAAAGCTGAGGCTCGCCAGCACCTCTTTAAAGAGCGGTACGCTCTCGAGATGAATTCCTTCACGAACTAGAAATTCTACCGCCGGGCGGAGCAAATAGCGATCAACTGATTCGTTGTTCCACAAACCGTCGATGATCTCAGGGCAGCGCTTTAAGCGCTGTAAATCCAGACATAACCGCTCGTGCACAGCTGGTGCTTCCGAATTTCCGGATGCCCACAAGTGAATTCGATCAGGAGTCGAGCGATGAGATAACAGATCGGGTAACAAGTCATCCCGAGCGCTCAGTCGACAGCCCAAGCCTTCCAGCAACCACTCTGGTGTCGCAGGGTTGGTGAGCACTGGCTTGATCAAATTGACCGGCATTTGCTCAAGGGTTGTTCGAGCAGCCTTGGATACGGGCGCTTCTACTGCTTCACAAAGCGCAACCAACACGGCGAGCTGGTCCTGCGTCGGCATCGGCAACATACCGCGTGCCGCTACCAATCGTTGAGCAGGCGGACGCGAAGGGTCGGCGTGCGCAGCAACCTGCGCGGGCATTGAAGCTTGATACCGCCCCAGATCCAGCGTCAACTCGTTCATGCGTCTTGCTCTTCGTCCTCAGGCTGCTGCATCAGCCGCCAATCTTTGACGAGCGCACGACCGGTCCCGGTGGCACGCGTCACCAGGTCCAAGATCTCAATAGCGTCGCCAAACAAAGCGCGGCGCGCTAGCGCTTCTTTGTCCACCCAAGGTCCTTTAGGAACCATCGCTCGAGCTCCTAAGATGCCATCTTCCAGGCGCTCGCGGAGTCGCCTGGGCACGCGAAACCTGTCGTTCCACTCGCGCATCAGTTGGTCAATTTGCTGGCGTGGGTTCTCGCTCGAGACAAGCGGCAAAACAACCGCCGCTAAAAGGATCAGATCATCAGGAGCTTGGCCTCGCTCAATGACCAAGGCATCGAGCGCTTCAAGCAAGGCTTTGTGCTCACCCGAGCGCTCACTCATCGCAGCGCTCACCTCAGGTAAAATATGCTCGAGGAAACCAAGCTTCTGAGCTTTGGCAAACGCTTGAGCGGAATGACCACTGCGCAGAATCTTGAGCATCTCCTCCCACAACCTAGGTGGCGAGCAGCGCAGGATATCAGCGCCATGCTTACGAATCGCGCTTTCCAACTTCTTGTCGATTTCAAAGCCTAGTTTGGCAGCAAATCTGAGGGCTCTGAGAATCCGAACAGGATCCTCTTGGATCCGGTTATCAGCCGGCCCGATGCTGCGGATGATCTTCCGTTTGAGATCCTTAATCCCGTCAACGTGATCCACAACGGAGCCTGAAATAGGATCATAGAACAGACCATTGACCGTAAAGTCTCGCCGTTGTGCGTCTTCCACTGGCGAGCCATAAATATTGTCCTCACGAACCAGCAGGTCGTCGCCCGCTTCGACCTCTGGGACTTGAGCCCGAAAGGTCGCCACCTCGATCATACGGTCGCGCCCGAAGCGCACATGGACCAAGCGGAACCGACGGCCGATAATCCGAGCGTAGCGAAACGCCCGACGAACCTGCTGAGGGCGCGCGGTGGTCACGACATCAAAGTCTTTTGGCTCAGTGCCTAGCGCTAAATCTCGAACACAGCCGCCCACTACATAACTCAGGTGACCCAGTTCATTGAGTTTCTCAACGATGCGCAGTGCATCGTTGCTGATCAAAGCTTCAGCGATCTTTAGCGGCACCAACGCCTCTTCAGACTGTTTGCGCCAAGCTTCAACCTGGCCCGCATAGTCAAACTCTTCGCGCGGCTCAGTGGTCTCCACCTCCGCAGTTCGTCGTTTCCTTCGACCTCGAGGTTTCGGCTTTGCAGCCGGTGCCTCTTCAGCATCCTGCGCAGCCCCCGCAACCTCAGTAACGTCGGCAGCCTGCTCTTGGGCGGCTTGTGTCGCTTCGGCAGGAGCAGGCTTTGGCTTCGGCTTGCGGCGTCGCCTACGTGGTTTGCGTTCTTCTTGCTCCGCAGGAGGCGCAGAAGATGTCGTCTCGTCTGTCATTTATCCTCCATGGCGCTGCCAGATACACCATAAACCGTGTAAAGTGAGATCCATTTCAACCGCATCGATCACATCGCAGATCTCAGCCATCGGTCGCGCTAATCCGCCGGTGGCAACTACCATCGCTATCTCTGGGTATTCTGCGCGCAGACGCGTGACCAGACCTGTGATGAGTCCAGCGTAGCCATAAAATATACCGGACTGCATGGCCTCCTCGGTCGTGCGGCCGATCGCGCGCTGAGGCTTGATCAGCTCGACGCGACGCAGACGGCTGGTTCGACGAACCAAAGCGTCATGACTAGCCTGCAAGCCCGGAGCGATCGCTCCACCAAGATACGCGCCATCACCAGCCACCACATCAAAGGTTGCTGCCGTGCCAAAGTCGACGACAATCAAAGCCTTTTGATAAAGATCAAATGCGCCTGCGGCGTTGACGATACGATCGGCACCAACCTCTTTTGGCTGATCCACGCGAATGGCGACCCCAGTCTTTACACCCGGCCCCACAACCAGCAGCTGCTCGGCCACGAAAGTGCGCAGTGCAGCAAATAAAGCGGGCTGAATTTCGGGGACAACGCTCGCCACAACCGCAGCGTGTAAGCTGTGAATATCAATGGACGCGAGATCAAAACAACTGCGCAGAAAAGCGCGGTGTTCGTCAGCCGTACGACGCACATCAGTGGCCATCCGCCAGACCTTGATCAATCCCTCGTCGTCACGCAAACCAAGCAGAGTTTGCGTGTTTCCCACATCCACCAAAAGCATCATGGGCCTACCCTTTTCATCGACAATGCGATCGCCTCTGCTCGACCCGCACAAGCGGCCTCGAACTGACGAGGCGCCTCTAAATGAGCGATCATCGCCTGGCCCCGCTCCACTTGAAACCACTGCAGCGCAAAGCGCCCCATCGATGGGTTGTTGAGGCGATTAAACCGAACCCCTTGCCTCAGGACACTGCGCGAGACCTTACGAGTAGGTTGGAACTGAGCCTGAGGAAGACTCTTCAGCTTCGCCGCGGCGCTCAACGCCAGAGTCGCCGCATTTCCAGTCGGTAGACCAACGGTAGTCAGCCTGAGTTCGCAAAATCGTCGCCCGACCGGCAAACCCAGCGAAAGCGTCTGCGCTCGAGCATCGCGCCCGATGTCCACCGCATCGCGCGGCCTCTCGAAGGCCCATAGCCCGCCCGGCGCAGCGACCAACTTCTTCACGTTCCCTGGATTGAGCAACTGCGGGACAACCGAGGGTTCTTGGGCCGGCAAGCCGCCAAGCGATTGAGCAAGGAGCAACGTCAAAGTCATCATGAATCCAAGTCCTCCACATCACCGGCACGAATGTGGTGCACCGCACCGGCTTCATCGCGCAACCGCAGCGCCCCATCTTCGGCAAGGCCTAAGGGCTCACCAACCCATGATTCAGTCGATACTCGTCCTCGCTCCGCTAAGCCCCACCAACGCTCGCGCAAGGCTTCGTTGCCTTGCTGGCGCCACCAACGAAAAGCCCCGGTCACTGCGTCGTGCAAAGCCTCTTGCGCCTCGGGGAGCTCGATCACCCCAGCCCGATGCGCCTGAACATGGGTCGTACGTTGCTGATCAAGCTCAGGCGCAGCGAACCAGTTGACGCCAACGCCCACCAGAAGCGCTTGGCTGCGCACCTCGCACAAAACGCCGCCGATCTTTGCACGCTCCACGCGCAGATCATTTGGCCATTTGAGCCGAACCGATAGACCCAAAGTTGCGAGCCAGTCGGCGACGCCGCAGCCAACAGCGAGCGGCGCTAAGGTCAACGGGGCGGGCACCTGCCCGAGCGATTCAACGTGCGTGAGATAAATCCCCATCGTGGCCTCGCTGATCCAAGAGCGACCTTGGCGTCCGCGTCCGGCGGTTTGCTGATCAGCGACCACGCCAAAGGGTGGTATCGACCCCGTTGCCAACTGGCGGAGGGCTTGATCGTTGGTGCTATCGACGGTCTCAAACCGAAACAGATCACTCAATCGAGGTGATCCAAACCAATATCGACCGAAGGCGCTGAATGGGTGAGCGCACCCATCGAGATCACGTCCACGCCGGTCGCTTGAAGGCTGGGCAAACGCTCAAGGCCGATACCGCCGCTCAGCTCGACCACCATCTCAGGTCGGCGTTGGCGGATCCTCGAGACGGCAGCAGTCGCTCGTTCGTTATCAAAGTTGTCGAGCATCACCACATCGACGCCCAAATCCAAGGCCTGTTCAAGCTGATCTTCTCGATCCACTTCGACCTCAATCTTGAGCAGATGATGAGCTTGGCTGCGGACCGCAGCGACGGCTCGCTCGAGGCTCCCGGCAGCGGCGATGTGGTTGTCTTTGATCATCACGCCATCACCGAGATCATGACGATGATTGCGACCGCCGCCGTGACGAACTGCTAACTTCTCTAGTTGGCGCCAGCCCGGGGTCGTTTTACGGGTATCGACCAAACGCGCTCTTCCCTCGCCTAATGCCTCAACGCATTGCCTCGTGAAGGTCGCGACCGCGCTCAAATGAGCCAAAAAGTTAAGACAACTGCGCTCGAGCGACAACACCCCGACAGCCGGTCCCGAGAGCGTTGCGATCACATCGCTTTGATCGACGGAGTCGCCATCGTCGACATGACGCTTCAGCACGAGGTCCGTGCCAGACAACTCAATGAGGCGTTCGATCGCCCAAAGACCGCTCACCACGATCGGCTGACGCGGCCGAAATGCTGTGGTCAAGGTCTCCGCAGGCTTGAAAATAGACTCACTGGTCACGTCGCCACGCGCCAGATCCTCATCGAGCGCAAGCTTCAATAAGCGATCCACCAGAGGTCGAGGTGTACTCATGATCACAGCTCCAATTCGGCGAGACGATCTAAAGCCGCACGCAGCTCATCTCGGCGTCGTTCAAACTCAGCGAGTCGACGGCGCTCTTCCGCAACGACGGCTTCGGGCGCACGCTCGACAAACTTAGCGTTGCCAAGTTTGCCACCGCATTTATTGAGCTCTTTATCGTTTTTAGCGATCTCGCCAGTGAGACGATCCGTCTCGGCTGCGATATCGACTTTGCCCGCGAGATTGGCGAGCAAGGTCAAGCCCTCACCCGTTGCGATCGCCCAGCCCCGTGGTTGCTCAGCGGTGTTGAGTTCAGTGACCACATCCGCAGCAGAAGCCAAATCGACCAGCAAACGAGCAGCAGAATCGAGCTGCCCAAGGCGCTCTGGGTCGCTGACCTGTAAACGCACTGAGAGTGGCTCTCGGGGGTTAATCCCCATCTGACCACGCAAGCCGCGCAGTAAGCCCACCGCTTCAATGGCTAAAGCGATCTGAGCCTCGCTGTCCAAATTGCGCTGAGCATCAAAGGTCAGCTGCGCCAAACACAAGCTATCGCTCTCACGCATGAAGGCAGGCAACGCCGGCCAGAGCGCATCGGTGACGAAGGGGCAAAATGGATGCAAGAGCCTCAAAGCCCCGCTCAAAGCATCAGCAAGCGCCGCTCGGGCGGCAGCTGATTCGTCGGCTGAACCATCGCGCAATGGGCGCTTTGAGAGTTCGATGTACCAGTCACAAAGCTCGTGCCAGATGAAGTGATAGATCGCATGACCCGCTTCATCGAGCCGATACGCGTCGAAGGCCTCTTTAACCTTGTGCTGGGTATCGGCAAGCCGACTGCGAATCCACTGCTCGGTTGCGCCAGCAGGAGCATCCCAATCACTTTCTTGGCAATCCCCCAGATAGGTCTGAGCGAACCGAGTTGCGTTCCAAACCTTGGTCAGAAAATTTCGATAACCTTCGATCCGCTTGACGCTCATCTTAAGGTCACGGCCTGGCGCTGCCATGAGCAGCAGACCAAGCCTCAAAGCATCCGCACCATATTCATTCGTGATGTCGACAGGGTCGATCACATTCTCTTTGGTCTTAGACATCTTTTGCCCAAGCTCATCGCGCACCATGCCGTGTAAAAATATTGTATGGAACGGTGCTTTGTCGGTGAAATGGATCCCCATCATCATCATCCGAGCGACCCAAAAGAACAGGATGTCATGTCCGGTTTCGAGAACTTGCGTCGGATAGAACTTTTTCAAGCTGGGCGTCTCTTCAGGCCAGCCTAAAGTACCCATTGGCCACAGGCCTGAACTAAACCACGTGTCCAAAACATCTTCATCTTGAACCAACTCCGAAGGATCCACCCCAGCGGCTTGCGCTTGCGCCTGAGCAACCTCGAGTGAACGCGCCACAAACACTTGACCGCCAGCGTGCCATGCAGGGATCCGGTGACCCCACCACAGCTGCCGACTCACGCACCAATCCTGAATGTTCTCCATCCAGTGATACCAAGTCGACTCAAAGCGCTTAGGTACAATCTGTGTCTCACCACTGCGCGTGGCTTGCATCGCTCGCTCAGCCAGAGGCTTGGTCGAGACAAACCATTGCAAGCTCAAACGAGGCTCGACCACTGCGCCGCTGCGCTGACAATGTCCAACGCTGTGGGCGTGCTCTTCAATTTTGACCACCAATCCCTGCGCTTCAAGATCGGCAACGACCCGCTTTCGCGCCTCGGCAACCGGGAGCCCAAAGTATGGACCCGCCAGGCTAATGTGAGCACCCTCGTCTAAAATATTGATGATCGGTAAGTCGTGGCGCTTGCCCGTTTCAAAATCATTGAAGTCGTGCGCTGGGGTCACCTTGACTGCGCCGGTTCCGAATTCCAGGTCCACCAAAATGCCATCACCGACGATCGGGATCTGCCGGTCCGTGAGCGGCAGTTCAACGGTCTTACCGACCAAGTGAGCATAACGTGGGTCATCCGGGTGAACCGCCACAGCGGTGTCGCCAAGCATCGTCTCCGGTCGCGTCGTCGCCACCACCAGACGCTCATCGCTGCCCGACACTGGATAAGCGATATGCCAAAGGTGCCCTGGGCTATCCCGGTGATCGACCTCGAGATCGGATAACGAGGTCTTCAGACCAGGGCTCCAGTTGATCAGGCGCTCAGCGCGATACATCAAGCCCTCTTCATAGAGCCGGACGAAGGCTTCTGTCACCGCGGTCGAAAAACCCTCATCGAGGGTAAACCGCTCTCGAGACCAATCCAAACTCGCACCCAGCACGCGGTGCTGCTCTTGAATCCGCGATCCGTTGGTCGCCTTCCACTCCCAGACCTTCTCAAGAAAAGCGTCACGACCCAGCTCTTCTCGGCCCGGCTCACCGCGCCGAGCCAGGTCACGCTCAACGACCATTTGAGTCGCAATCCCAGCGTGATCGGTTCCAGGCAGCCAGAGGGCTTCGTGACCCGTCATACGCTTGAAGCGAATCAACGTGTCTTGGACCGCAGCAGTCAGCGCATGACCCACATGCAGCGAACCCGTTACGTTGGGCGGTGGCAGGACGATCGTGTAGGCGGGCCGATCGGATTCAGGATCAGCAGCAAAGTAACCCTGTTCTTCCCAAGCGTTGTAGAGCGCTTGCTCAAGCTCGGCAGGATCGTAGCGTTTGGGTAGCTCGGCAGTCACGTGATTGCTCCCCCTTTGGGGGAGTCGACCTACGCCAGTCGGCGACAAAGTTCCAGTGGGACTTGCCAGTTCACTCAGTTGAGGGTCAGTCCGAATCCGAATCCGAACCAAAGCCCTCCTTGAGCCGCTCAATTTCATCGAGGATCAAACGCTCGGCGAGCTCCGGTACAAGCTCTCGAATCATCGCCTCGACCGTGTCGCGCATCTCGGAGCGCAGAGCGATCCATTGCTCAGGTGTTAGCGCCGCTGGTCCGGATGGCTCGGGCGGCTCACTCGCTGGATCAAAATCGACAGCGGCGACCTCGGGCACAGGCTCACTACCTTGCCCATTCATTCCGGACTCTTCCTCGACCAATCCTGCGGCTTCTTCGAGTGCATTGAGTGCAGCGATCATCGACGCATTGGTCTGTTCGGATTCGTGCAGATCCTCAGACTCTTCATGCTCATGGAACTCACCGGTGCCTGCGTCTTCCCATCGCGGTGGTTCCGAATCATCGAGCGCTTCTGCATCGACGTCGTCAACCATCGGTGGGACCTCGCCAGTATCGTCAGGAACAAACTGGCTGGCGTCATCCTCGACAGGTAGAGCGGCCAACACCCCATCCTCCTCGACCATTTCCTCGTCAAGCCATTCGGGCTCTGGTTCGGGCTCTGGTTCGGGCTCTGGTTCGGGCTCTGGTTCGGGCTCTGGTTCGGGCTCTGGTTCGGGCTCTAGTTCGGGCTCTGGTTCGGGCTCTAGTTCGGGCTCTGGTTCGGGCTCTAGTTCGGGCTCTGGTTCAAGTTCAGGTGGAATCTCGTCAAGTTCACCGGACGGCGGTGTGGTCAACTCCATCACCTGATCTGCCAAGCCTGGTGCCTGACGAGCCACCTCAGGTGGTATGGTGGCGGAACCTGCGGCGGCATCAATCGCCGGAAGCTCATTCAAACTCGCCTCGATCGCCGTCAATCCTGCGTCTAGATCACTCGCAATCGATTCGACCTGTGCCTCTAAGTCCCCGATAGGTGGGTAATCCGAATCATCACCAATAGGCGGCAAGTCATCGTCAATCGGTGGCAGGTCATCACTTGCCAATTCTGGAGCCTCACCGAGCAGATCTGCAAACTCTTGGGTCGATGGCATGTCGGCAAAGCCGCTCTCGGCGACTGATGCAGAAAATGGCGAGTCAAGTTCGACGACTTCCGGTGGCGACGTGATCGCTTCAAGACTCGACTCGTTCAATGCCGTGGGCAGACTTGATTCGTCACCCATCTCCAGGCCTTCGGACGATGGCATCGGCTCAACGGAGGGCGGATCTTGACTGAGTAAACGCTCAACAAGCTGCCTGAAGTCTCGACTCACCCAAGGCTTACGAACCACCTCGCAAGGTCCCAGACGCCCTTTAATCTCAGGAGCGAGCTCTTTCATCACACTGACCGCAACGATGAGGTGAAGCCCTTTTGAGCTCTGGCGCAGACCAGCCACTAAAGCGGGAAGCTGGACATCTAAGTCGGCGCTTGCCAGCACCAAATCCCATGGCCCTTCAGCTTCATTTGCAGCAAGGGCATCGGTGACCGCAGTGATCTCTGCGAGGTCACTCAGGCTAAGGCGAACCGTCTGATGGACGATACGAGACTGATCAATAACGAGAATACGCGCTGACATGGCACCTCAAATTATGCGATGCGCAGAAGCACCGAGTCATGGAAATGCAAACTTTGAGAGCATTTGTCACCCTACTGCCGATGATCGCGTGTGCGAGCACGCCGCAGGTGAGCGCGGAATGGGTCCAGATTGCCCAGCGCGCAGGAGACCAAACTGAGGCCCAGCGCAGCCTGCAAAAGCTTTCTTTGGATCAACCCTTCGAGGCATACCGGCTGGCCAAGCGCCTCAAGCTTTCCCAGCCAATCGATTCAAAACTGGTCACTGCGTTCAAGGAGTTGGCTCAGGCCGACTCAAACAGAGCACAAGCGCTGGTGACAGCTCACCCTCAGCTCAAGCGAGCCGCCTTTTACAGACTCCTGCAACTCAAAGCATACCCTGCGGCGCAACGTTTAGCCGATCACGACGCTCAGCGCGCCCTGGCATTTCAGGCTTCAGGGCAAACCGACAGAGCGCTCGCCGCATTGCTCAGTGCAGCAAACGACAAACAGCCCCCGCTCTGGGCTGTTCGGTCATGGCGACAGCTGCAGGCGCTCATGCTTCCAGTGAGCAGCGCAGAATCCAAAGTCGCATGGAAAACACTGACCGAACTGCGTGCTCCATCTGAAGCGCTGCGGCTGATCGCAGCAGCGCCTCAAACCGATTGCCTCGGTCACGTCGTACGCGGTTTGGCGCTTGAAGAGCTTGGCCGCTCGGCTGCGTCTGCCGAGGCGGCAAGTCAATCGCTCTGTCTGCCAGCGCAAATCCAGCATGCTCGTATCCTGGCACGCCTGCGCCCCGGAGCAGCGAAAATGCTTCTTGAGCAGCTGGAGCCGCAAGCTCCACTTGACCACAGTTTGTTGCTCGGCATGCGGCAAATCTATGGCGCCGACACGCCGGCTGGCGATCGAGCCCTTTCGCGCTTGGTTGCGTGGCACCCTCGAGATCACAGAGCGCTTAAAGATCGCCTGACGCAGCTCGAGCGCGCCCAGGCGTGGTCGTTGGCGCATCAACTTTGCGAGCGCAGTCTCGCAGTTCGTTACTCAGACAACCTTCACTTGCTGTCGCTTCGATACCTGGCGTTGTCAGGTGCGCGAAACAACCGCCACGCGCAGCACCGGTGGCTCATGTACAGGCTGACTTGGCTGCGGGAGCAGCGCCCTAACCTACAAGCGCTAGCGCAGGTCGATGCGCTGGTGGCGGGAGCCGATGAAGAAGGCGGCGGCTTAGGCGCCGCTGCGACTCAACTCAAGGCTGATTCAGCAAGCGAGCAAGCGCCGGGTGCTCCAGCCATCGCTGACGAATAGCATCGCTGACCACCCACTGATGTAGATCTACGCTCGGAAACTGATCCGCAGGCACATCATTTAGCCCATACTCTGCAGCACCACGAACGGTCTCATAGACTCGCACTGCCGTGATCTGAGCCGAGCCGCCACGGCTATCATCATGCCCCTGAAGGATCGCTGAGCAGACCTCGAAACAGGCTTTAGCGATCATCTCTGCGGTCGGAAGAAACGGGACCAGCAGATGCCGGTCTGGATTCACTCGATCAATCAAGGGCACCAAGTCATCATCTTGGCTCAGCACCACGGCGTGATCAAAGCCATCCAAGAAGTCTTTGATGCCGCACGCCTCTAAGAGTTTGAAGTCAATGACCATATGCGCCTGGTCTGCAGCTTTCGCCTGCGCCTCGACCTCAAAGCGGTAAGAGTGTCCATGCAGATGATGACAACGACAAGTATAAGCACCGGGTACCTTGTGTGCGGTCTCCGCTCGAAAGGTTCGCTGAATCTTCATGGTTCACCTCACGCGCTGTAGCTACCTGGCCATAGGCGCCACCGCCTAGCTTCGCAACCG
Organism: Myxococcota bacterium; assembly: GCA_040260805.1. Classification (GTDB taxonomy): domain Bacteria; phylum Myxococcota; class UBA4151; order UBA4151; family UBA4151; genus CACGMS01. The sequence goes on from JBDQPD010000034.1 coordinate 30,057, forward strand.
CGATGCGTTAGAGACGATATTCTACGCTTATTTCAACCACTCAAGACAGTCCACGCGGCCGACATGGCCTGTTGCGCTTTTGAGAATCAATATCACTTTTGTCTTGAAAATGATTCTCAACCTAGCTTTCATTACCATGTTGAACTGGCGTCAGCCTCGACAGATTTGGCGGTTTGAAGATGCTCATTTGTTTGTGCAAAGCAGTTTCCGACAAAGATGTGCGTCAAGCCATCGGTCGTGGAGCATGCTCGGTGCGGGGCATCGCCGAGAGGACAGGGGCTGGTAGTTCATGTGGTTCGTGTAAGATCGACCTGCACGCCTTGCTCAAAGAACGACGGATTGCGGCGCGATCGGTTGCAGGCGCTCCGAGGAACCGGCAACTCTAGTACCGAAGCGGCACTCGCCGTGCAGGAGCTAGATCATGCCCAAAGGTAACGCCGAGGTTATCGAACACCTTAACGCCATTCTCACCGGTGAGCTAACCGCCATCAATCAGTACTTTTTGCACGCGAAAATGTGCCAAAACTGGGGTCTGATGCGGCTGTTCAAATACCTTCATGCGGAGAGTATTGATGAGATGAAACACGCTGACGTGTTGATTGACCGTATTCTATACCTTGAAGGGGTTCCAAACGTTCAACGTATGAACCGAGTTCGCATCGGCGAGACGGTCCCAGAACAGTTTGAGAGCGACATGGCTCTTGAGAAGGAAGCCATCCCTCGACTGCAAGAAGCCATCACCTTTTGTCGCTCGATCAACGATCAGGGCACCGCGGTGATTCTTGAAGCGATCCTCAGCTCTGAAGAAGAGCACTTGGACTGGATTGAGGCTCAGCAAGACCTGATCAGAACGATTGGTCTCGAGAACTACCTCGCCCAGCAAGTGCACGCTCAAGGATAACCTTGCTCTGGCGACAGCGGGTCGGGCTCCCGGACGACTGGAGCGCACGAAAGCACCGCCTGGCGATCGATGATGGGCAATCCGATCTGGCGATTCAGATCGTCGATTCCCATGACGGCGTCACCCGCGTTTTTTGGGATGAACACTCTGATGCGCTAGCGACTTGGACCCCGCTTAGGCGGATCATTCTAAGTCGCATGACCCCTGCGCAAGCTGCAGGGCTTGCTGTGGCGGTAGCCCATCACAACTTAATCGGAGTCGGCGGGTACTCACCGGAAGCCGAACACTTTGCACAGGTGTGGACGGATGCCGCTCCCGGGCGCACCAAAACGCTCGGAAATCTACTCATACTCCATGATTTACCTAAGCTTTTGGCGCCCAGGCATTGCGCTGGAAAGGCACAAGAGTGCACACGCCGTGACGTTGACTTGGTGTGGAGCTGGGCGTTGGCTTTTCGTCAGGAGGTGGACGACCGCGCGCCCCGCCCTCAAAAGACCAGCATCGACCGAGGCTTAGCTCGCGGCACCTACTGGTTCTGGACCGTCGAAGGTCAACCGGTAAGCTACGCAGGACTCCATTGGCCGAGCGCAAACAGCAGCCGAATTGGGCCAGTCTATACCCCCAACGAGCTGCGAGGGTCAGGCTATGCTTCAGCCTTGGTTCATCACTTAGCCAAGCGGGGCAGCGCCAACAGTCGGTGCACGTTGTTCACTGACCAGAAGAACGCCGTCTCAAACAAGATTTACCAAGCCCTCGGATTCCGTCCCGGACCTGCGTTTCAAGAGTGGGACTTCACCGCTAGCGCTGCCGAGCTCGAAGCCGACTAAGGTGTCTTCAAGTCCAAGATCATGCGCACATCCTTTTTGATCGGGTTCATGCTCAATGCGCTGAGAAACCCCGTCATACCCCAGGTGGTCCGGTCGAGCTTGAAGTCTGCTTTGACGGACAGCTTTCCTGCTTGCCAGATCACCGTGGCTGGAAAGCTAATCGGCTTGGTAACGCCCATCATCTTGAGTTTTCCAGCCACCTGATAACGGTTCTTCCCCAAGGGCTTGAGACCTTGAGCGTTAAACACCGCAAGCGGCCATTTCGGCACGTCAAAGAAATCTGAGTTTTTCAGGTGGGCGTCACGTTTCCCGTTGTCCGTATCAAGGGTCGAGATCTCAACGCGAACCATCACGCTCGCCTTGGTCAAATCACCGCCTGGTATGTTCACCTCGCCGCGCCAACTATCGAACTGACCGAAGGGGTCGGTCAGTCGGCTAAACGCTTGAAAACGAAGTTTGCCCATGTGCGGGCCAAGCCGAACGACAGCCTGCTCCTGCGCTGACGGGTTCGAGGTAGCAACGGGCGGGGGCGTTGATGCAAGCAGCAGGCTAAGAACAAAGGACATAAACACTCCTCGTCAGAACAACGACTGACCAGACCCTACTATTCATCTTGTCCCTGTGAACAGCAACCGTCTTCATCGGCGTGACTGTGATCGTGATGATGCGTGCCACCGTCAACCCAATGGCTCAGACCCAGCACCATGACCGCAAAACCACGGGCACCCTGGCGCCAGACCGAAGCCAGCATCAATAATCCCATAGCGATGAGACTGATCACTTCGACCAAGCTGAGATCGTGGTCGTGCCCGCTGTGTAAACTGGGGAAGCCCCAATCGATGGATAGACTGTTCACCAAAGCGCCCGCCATCAACGACGAGGTGACCACGGAGACGGCGAAGATAACGGCGATCCGGCGGCCATGCAATCGAGACAACACCCCTAAGGTCGTCACGTTGGTTGCAGGTCCAGTGATCAAAAACACTAACGCGGCGCCGGGCGAAACGCCTAACCCGATCAGCACAGCAACCAGGGGCGTCGCCCCCGAAGCGCAGACATAAATCGGAAGCCCGAGCAGCGCGAATAAGGGCAGCTGAATACTGTTCGGAAGCGATGCGAGCATGCTCAAGTCAATTTCGACAGCGATCAAGGCGGCCACAGCCACGCCGAAGACCACCCAAGGCATCGTCTCATCGAGCACTTCAACGAAGCCCGTATTCCACACCGTGCGCCATGAGCGCTCGCCCGGCGAGGGAGTCGCCGACCCCTTCGCCCCATCCGAGCTAACTTCGATGCGCGATAAGACCAACCCGACCCCGATGGCGATCAGCGCTGCAGCCGCGACACGAGCGAGCGTGAACGAGCCACCCAAAAGCGGCATCGAGAGAATGATCGCGTCGAGCCCTAGCTCCGGTGTAGCCACCAAGAAGGCAAACGCAGCAGCGCTTGGAACACCTCGGCGAACCAGGCTGTGATAAAGAGGCAGAACACCACAGCTGCAAATAGGAAGTGGTAAACCAAAGAGCATACCGCGCCCGGCTTGGCTCAAGGCAGAGCCGCGCCCGAGCCAAGCCACACCCGCTGCCGGCACATAGGTAAACAAC
>JBDQPD010000023.1:0-39120 GCA_040260805.1 Myxococcota bacterium
CCCCCACGACCGCCTCAGAGTCCGGCAAACGGCGTCCTCGCCCAAGAAGTTGCAGCCGCCCTTCCCCTGCTCGCTCAGCGGCGCGTCCCGATGGTCGGCCGCAGCGAGCTACAAACCCAACTCTGGGGGGCTTTTCGCCAAGCCGTCGATGCGCGCCGGATGAAGATCGCTATCCTCAGAGGCAGCGCAGGAGCGGGCAAAACCCGCCTCGCTGAGTGGCTCTTTCGGTCAGGCCGAAGGGGCGGCTACGCCGACGGCTTGCAGGTTCGCCACAGCGCAGAGGTTTCGCCAGACAACGGATTGCTCGGCGCATTAAGGCGCTATCTTCAAGGCGAGGGGCTAGATAACCAAGCGCTCCTTGAGCACTGCGAAGCATGGCTAGAGCGTGCGGGTGAGCGCCGGCCTTCTATCGCTAAACTGCTTGCAGCGTTGGTGCGTGATGGTGGCGGGATGACCCCGCAACAGCGGCATCAGACCCTGCGCAGTCTACTGAGGGTTCTCGCCGATCGGCAGCCTATTATTCTTTGGATCGATGACCTTCAGTGGGGTCTTGATAGCTTAGAGTTCCTGCTTGAGATGGTTCATGGAGCCCCGATTCCCAACCTGTTCGTCGTGTGCACCGTCCGCGACGAGGCGCTTGCGGACCGACAACAAGAAGTTGCCCTGCTCGACCACCTGCTCAGCTTTCAAACGGTTCAGAGCCTTCACGTGCCTGCGCTCGACGAGCAGGCCATGACTCAGTTGACCGAGGACCATCTGCATTTGGCTTCAGAGTCAGCCAGTGCGCTGCGAGCGCGCAGTGAAGGCAACCCACTCTTTGCGATTCAATGGGTCAATCATGCGATCTCAGAGCGACTCGTCGAGTGGACGGATCAGGGGCTCATGCTGCCACCCGCAGCCCTAAATGACCTGCCCGCCGATGCGCTGCGCTTGTGCGGACAACGCATCGAAGGGACGATCAACCTGCTTCAGCCCGATTGGGTCGAGTCAGGGTTCAAAGCGCTGACAGCCGCTGCGGTCCTGGGCTCCGCCTTTGATTCAGAGGAATGGTTTAGCGCCTGCCGCTTGCTCGAGTTTGAGGGTGCGGAGCGCGTCTTGCACCTCTCCTTGTCTCGACAAATCCTCGTGCCTTCAGGCGATAAGTTCTCCTTCTCTCATGGTCTGTTGCGCGAGGCAATTGTCCACGAGGCAGAGCAAAAGGGGGTTTTGGGCGCTGTGCGTGAAGCCTGCGGCAACGCCCTGCTCGAAGCCTTTGATGCGGGACGGCGTACGGTCGCAAATCGTCTCTACGATCTGCTCAAAAACTCGGGGCATCTCGAGGATGCTCTGAGTCCGCTCTTGGTGGCTGCCGATTTGGCGCAGACGGCGTTGGACTTACAAAAGACTGAATCGTTGCTCGTTGAAGCGGGAGCGATCTGCGATGCGATGGGTTTAGCGCCCGAAGCGCCCCCTCGAATCCGGCTAAGAACCTTCCAGTCCGAGGTCCGATTTAATCGACACGATCTGGGTACAGCGTTCGATCTAGCAGAAGAGGCTCGACACCTAGCCGACGCCCAAGGGCTCCCTGAGCTCGCCGCTCGGGCGACGCTCGCTCTCGCCAACGCAACCTTCGCCCAGGGTAAACTCCCGGAAGCGCTTGAGCTGTACCGCGGCTTGATCAACACCAACGCCGAACTCAAATCGCCGCGCCATGAGGCTCAGGCGCTCATCGGCACGGCGCGAGTTCTCGAAACTCTGGGTGAAGTCGCTGAGGCGAAACGTCAGCTCGAAGGCGCCCTAAAACTGGTCCCGGCATCTGGCGCTCAAAATGCTCAAACTCGTGCGGTTGCGCTTCGGCACCTCGCTGGCATTTCACAGATTCAAGGCAGCCTCGGCAGAGCCCAAAAGCTTCTGGGCGAGGCGCTGAAACTGGAGAACGCCACCGGAAATCAACCCGCGCTGTTGATCACCATGAGCTTTATGGGTGAGCTCTGTGTTCATCTGGGGCGCCCGAAAAAAGCGCGCCAGCTCTGCACCGATGCAGCGGCTGGCTTGATGGCGCTCGGCTCGGATCGTACCCATCATCCGCTGATGCAGCTCGCCTACCTTGCGATCGCCGAAGAGGATGCACAGGGGCTCAACAAGCGACTAGAGCAGCTAAACGAGCTCCATCAATCCAGCCCCTCACCTCGCCGTACGCTGCGTCTTCAAGCCCTAACCTTGTGGCTGAGCGCATACCATGGCGATTGGGCTCAATGGGACGAGAACGCCTCAACGATGGGCGAACGCTTCGGCGCGCATTCGATCTACAACGACCAGTTTGCTCGTGCGATCGCCAGCGCGGCGTTGCTCGTGGGTAAGCGAGGACAAGCCAGGCGCGCCCTACCGATGCTGGAGCTGGCGATGTCGATCCTGCAGCGGCTTGAGCTGCATGACGAACGCAAGCTACTGCGCGAGCGCTTCCGCCTGCTTGAGAAGCTCGAGCGTTAGCCGTTGCGAGCTGCGAAGTCCGTCATGAACTGACCCAATCCGTCGGCCCACTCATAAGGCGCAGCGTTGTAGATCGAGGCGCGTAAGCCGCCGACGCTTCGATGTCCTTTCAAGCCGCTCATCCCCTGGGCCGCAGACTCTTCGAGGAACTGAGCTTCGAGCGCCTCCGTGGGGAGTCGAAAGACCACATTCATGGTGCTTCGGCAGCCGCGCTCGACGGGACAGTTGAAGAAGTCGCTGCTGTCGATCACGTCGTACAAACGATTCGCTTTGCGAAGGTTCCTCGTCTTCATCGCCGCTAGCCCCCCCTCATCGCGTACCCACTCAAGGACGTTGCGAATCATATAGATCGCAAAGGTCGGCGGGGTGTTGAACATCGAGTCTTTCTCGGCATGAGTTCGATACTGAAAGATCGTCGGCAGATCGCTTCGTCCGCGCTCGAGCAAGCTCTTGCGCACAATACAAACGACCACACCGCTCGGTCCAATGTTCTTCTGTGCGCCGGCGTAGATAAAGTCGAAGCGGCTGACATCGAGCGGCTGCCACAAGAAGTCCGAGCTCATGTCACAAAATACGGGCGCATCGACCTCAGGCCAGGGTGAGCCTTCGTGACCGAACTGAACGCCATGGATGGTCTCGTTGCTTGCGAATGAATAATACGCGGCGTTCGACGAGACCTGCCCACCGAGCTGCGTGTCTACGAACGCTGACGGCAGCTCGCCGTTAGGATTAGCCAACTCGATCGAGGCGCCGCAAGCCGCAGCCACGTTTTTACCCTCGGCATAAGCCTTCTTGCTCCAGGTACCGGTCACCAGTTGTGAACCGACCCCACCCTCGGGAAGAAAATTCATCGGAAGCATCGCAAACTGTTGCGAGGCGCCGCCCTGAAGAAAGAGCACCTGGTGGGTATTAGGGACACCAGCTAATTCAGTGATCAAGTCGATCGCCTCTTGGTGAACCTGACTGTACACCGGACCCCGGTGGCTTTGTTCGATCACAGAGGTCCCGCAGCCTTGATAGTCGATGAACTCGGCCTGAGTTCGCTCAAGCACAGCCAAGGGAAGCGCAGCAGGTCCTGCCGAGAAATTCAGAATACGAGCCATGATGTTCTCCGTCATCGGTGGTTCCTATTGGCCGGAATTTGGTTCGGACACCAGGCCGTGTTGAAGGCGAGTGCGCGAACAATTGGGGTTGCCGTTGAAGATGACCCAAAGCCGCCCCTAGCCGGCCTCGTTTGGCCTCTCTATAGTGCTGCCGGCTGGAGTCCTTACTATGCGTCGATCGCTTGCCTTTCTCGTCCCCCTCGTTCTTATCGGTTGCCCTAAGTCAGAGCCTGATTCAGAGGCGTCGGCGGTTCAAAGAGTCACCGCTGATGGCGAGCTGCTCATCGCTCCGGACGCTGGAGTCGTGGCTGCTGCTCAAACGGTCGATGCCAAGCGACCAGGCGAGGCGCCTGCGCCGACCATGGCGCAGCTCAAGCCCTCGTTTCGATGGCTTGGTGAATCGAAAGCTCGCCCTAAGGGGATCGAGATCTCATTCGCTGAGCCCGTCTTCAAGCAGGGCTCGCGCGACGTCGCAAAAACCTTGGTCACGGTCGAACCGCAAACCAAAATGCACAACAGTGTGGGCATCGCGAATCCATACTCCTTGGTGTACCTTTTCAAAGACCTGCCAGCGATGAGCAGCAGCTACCGATTTCAGCTTCGGGCGCTTCAGACCCGTTGGGGTTTGATCGAAGGTGGCGACAACCCACCAACAGCGACGCTCAAAACCCCTGGATTTTATCTCTATGATTCCGAGCTGACCGAATCACGTGGCCGCTTGTTTCTCAATGTCCATGCGAGCGCTCGAGCGGAGCTCGGATCGTTCAACAAACGGCTCAAGATCACCGCTGACGGCATCCCAGTGAGTGGCTGGACCACCAGAGCCGTGATTCGCAGCATGAGCATTGAGCTGCCGAGAGCCTACTCCCTGGCGAAGAGTTTTGCGATCGACATCGAGGCTGGCGTCGAGATGGTGGGCTCGGACGAGAAAGCTTCAGCCTACAGTCAGGTCCACACCCGATCGATTGGAAAACCCAAGGTCTCGATCGAAGGCATGGCTGTGGTCGCTAGCGCAGATGGTTTTGGGATCGATGTGGTGTGCCACGATGAGAGCGTCGCTAAACGCAGGCGCTGGTTCTGGCACAGCGGCATGCGACGCAGCTTTCGAGTGGGTCATCGCTGCCTCCCCTCAAAAGACAGTGAGGCGATGATCGCTGTTGACCCGCCGGTCGACTTTCGAGTTGCGCCAGGGCGCGGCGGCTTTCGTCTCCTCGGCGATTTCCCGCGCGGGACCTACCGCATCAAGATCCTCAGCGGGATGACCACTGTCGACAATGGAACGCTGACCAAGGACTTCTCCAAAGTCCTTACCATCGGTCCGCGCGACGCGCACATCGAGTTTGTTGAAAACGGTCGCTACCTGCCGAGAAACGCCTGGAAAAAGCTCCGTTTCAAGCACCGTAATGTCGGCGAGTTGATCCTCACGGTGCGCCAGGTCCCACCCAAGAACCTCCCCTTTTGGCTCTCTTTCGGTACCGAGGTGGCGAATCAGCGTGACAGCGATGTGGTCATCAAAAGAGCCCTGCGCGTGAGCGGCGAGCCCGACAAGATGGTGACCGGCTCACTCGATGTCGCGAGCCTTATTGGAGATGATTTTAAAGGCGTGCTGCAAGTCAGGCTGGGCGCACCGGGGGTCGATAGCACCACCCGGCTCCTGGTCAGTGACATGAATCTACTGGCTAAACGCTCACTGCAAACGGTCGCTAAAGACAAACTACCTGCTCAATACAAGTACACCGCATGGGCGACTGCGATTCACAGTCATGAGGCGCTCCCGGGTGTGAAGATGAGCCTCATCGCGCCGAGCGGACGAGCCATCTCGGAGTGCATCACCTCGAGCGAGGGCAGCTGCGAACTTGAGGACAAACGCTCGGACGCCATCGATCAAGCGGCAGGCACTGCGCTGATCGCGCAGCGCGGAGACGATCTCACGTACTTACGCTTTAAAGATCTGCAGCTGCCGCTCAACCAATCAAAAATTGGTGGTGAGCGCTACCGAGAGAGCAAGCCTTACCGAGCCTTCACCTATGGTGACCGTGATCTTTATCGCCCAGCGGAAACCGCCCACCTGGTGACCATCGTACGAGAAGCGAATGACCAACCGCCCAAGGCGGGCTTACCGGTCGAGTTTTTAGTGCACGACCCGCGCCGCCGCAAGATCCTCAAGAAGATCGTCAAGACGGATGAAGCGGGCTTAGCCGCAACCAGCGTCAGTCTCTCAGCAATCGCTGCGACCGGCAGCTACTCAGTCACGGTTAATATCGGCGAGAAAAAAGTCAGCGGCAGCTCCTTTCGGGTCGAAGAGTTCATGCCTGAGCGGATGCGTGCGGACGTCAAAATGCGGCAAGAAGTCTTTGGGTCATCCGATCCACTCGAAGCCGATATCTCAGCCGAATACTTGTTTGGTGGCAGCGCCAAAGGCAGCCCGGTCGTCGTCGATTGTCGCTTCGCCCCAGGGACGCCCAAACCCGAGGGCTACTCAGAGTTCTCGTTTGTACCCTGGCAGGCTGAAGGAGTCGAGAAATCCGGCTCGATCTCAGGGCGTCCAAAGCCGCTCGATGCTGACGGCAAAACAACACACCGCTGCCAGCTAAAAGACGCCAAGGCCGACCGGCCGCTCAAGGTCACCGTCGATGCTGCGGTCCAAGAGGCGGGAAGCGGAAGAACCACCCGGGCGGTGGCGAGCGCCTTGGTCTTACCCGAAGACATTCAACTCGGCGTCTCGGCGGCGAAAGGCAAACTCTCAAAAGGGAAAATGGCGAAGTTTGAGGCCGTTGTTCTCGACGCGAAAGGGCAGCTCAAGGTCGCCGCTAAGCCGGTCGTGTTTACTTTGTTCCGGGTCGAGGAAGAGTACGCTTGGGGCTATGATGAGGAGCAGGACCGCTGGACCTATGACCATCGAACCCGTCTGATTGAAGAAGGCATGAAGGGTTTCGCCGAAGGACTGAGCAAGTATTCTGCGTCGTTCGAAGTCGCGAAGGATGCGCCGCGCTTTATGATCCGCGTCCAGACCGGGGCGACCCGCTCGGAGAAAGAAATTGAAGGGACAGGAAGTCGCTACTGGTGGCGTCGTAATGAGCGCTCTGCAGACCGCACACCATCGCCCGACCGCCCGGTCCAACTCCTGGTTAAAACCCCTAAGCAAGCCCGGGTCGGAGCTCCTTTTGAGGTCAGTTTTGAGGCGCCTTATGCCGGCCGCGCGCTGATCTCAATCGAGACCGATGAGCTCCGGCAGTCGTCATGGCACGCGGTCCAACCTGGCCCGCAAAGGATTCCGCTCACCGTCAGGACCTTCCAACCCAATGTGTACGTCAGCGTGTTGATCTTGAAGGATCCGCACCTCGAATCGCAACAAGCCTTTGTTCCGGGTCGAGCCTTTGGCTTGGCTTCCGTCGCCATAGACCCAGAGGACAAGCGTCAACCGATCACCATCGACATACCGACCGAGGTTCGCCCCAACAGCGAGCTGTTGGTCAAGCTCGACCTTGGCAAGGGTGAGCCGGGTCGAAAGGTGACGATCGCTGCGATCGATGAGGGTATTTTGTCTCTGACGCGGTACGAGACTCCAGACCCGATCAAGTCGCTGTACTCGAAGCGGCGACTCGAGGTGCTTACCTATGAGACCATCGGATGGAATCTGATGCTGCCCGCCAACGGCCTGAGCAAGGCTAAGGGCGGTGGCATGGCAGGTGGCGCCAAGCGCATCCAACCGACCAAACCGGTGGCGCTCTGGTCGGGCGTCGTCGAGGTCCCGATCAGTGGCAAACTCCAGCACAGCTTTAAGATCCCCACCTATCGTGGATCGCTCAAAGTGATGGTGGTTGCTGCCGGCCCGAAACGAGTCGGCTCCGCCGCTAAAGCCGTGCCAGTGCGCGACCCCTTGGTCCTGCTCGCTTCGCTGCCCAAACAACTCAGTCAAGGCGACCGCTTCTTCATTCCGGTCTCGCTGACCAACATGTCGGGCAAGGCGCAATCAGTTGATGTAACGGCATCTGCTGCCCCCATTAACATGGGCGGAAAAGCCGCTAAAGGCGGCCCCTCACTGCGCTTCATCAACGGCGCTAAGCGCAAGCTCAAACTCGGCGACGGCGAGAGCGGAATCGTTCGCTTCGAGGCGACTGCGCTTCGGGCGATCGGAGCAGCCAAACTCAGCGTCGAGGCTAAGGCTGGAGCCTTGGTCTCCAAGCAATCCCTTGATGTACCCTTTAGCCCTCAAGCGCCTCGCTCTCGGCAAACCCAGCGCATTGAGCTGGCAGCGGGTGAGAACAACCTCACCGAATACCTACAAGGGTGGCTGCCCACTACGGAGCGCAGCAGCATCTGGGTAACGACCAACCCCTACGCCGACACCTTCAATCATCTCTCGCACCTGATCCGGTACCCCTACGGCTGCATCGAGCAAACGGTCTCTTCATCGCGCCCCTTGTTGTTCGCTGGGCTCGCGCTGTCGGCTGTCGATCCAGAGCTCGCCGAGAAGAAAAATATTCCTGCGATGATCAAAGCCGGGATCGACCGTGTCTTGTCGATGCAGACTCCGAGTGGCGGGTTCGCCTACTGGCCTGGCGGGAGCTCACCGAATGCGCACGGCTCGACCTATGCCGTTCACTTTCTACTCGATGCGGTCAAACAAGGTCATGACGTACCGGACTATGCGATCAAGGACGCTGTTGGCTGGCTTGGTGACTGGGTCAACCAACCCCATCGCTACTCGTGGCACTTCAACACCAAAGCCTACGCTCACTATGTCATGGCGCGAGCAGGACAGGGTAGAAAAGGTCAAGCCAAGGCGATGCTCAGCGACATTCAAAACCATGCTGATTTCAAAAAATCGGGGTATCGGAGAGGTTATCTCCTCGAGTCGCAGATGCTGCTTAAAGCCGCGCTGTACCTCAGCGGTGACCGGACCTTCGAGGGCGAGCTCAAAAAACCGGATCTCTCGAAGATCAGCTCGAACCGCAGCAACGGCTGGTCCTTTTATTCGGACCTGCGCCGGCGAGCCAAAACGCTCGCTGTCGTCTCCGATCTGTTCCCGAGAGCCCAGGGCGGCGAAGCCCTTGCGCAATTGGTCGCTGGCCGACTGAAGCGAAAGAGTCGCTGGTACAGCACGCAAGAGCTCGCCTGGGCGCTCACGGGCCTTGGGCTAAGGCTGGGTCAACTGGGTGATTTAGGGACCGTCGAATTGCTCGAGGGCGGCAAAGGGCTCAAAGCGACCGCCACCGGTAAGCTCGGACCGAGCTGGGACCTTTGGCGTGCCAGCGAGCGCAATAACCTAGTCGTTCGACTCAAGGGCGGTACGGGCAAACGCTATGCGATCCTTCGCAGCGACGGGATCCGCACCGACGCCAAATGGGAAGCGGGCGACCATGGGCTGCGCGTCTCACGGCAGATGCTGCGCCAGAACGGGACACCTTTTGATCCCGCGACGACCAACCTTGAGCTCGGTGAGATGGTTCAGATTCAGCTCAAGATTCAGAACCTGACCAACCTTGCGCAAGAGAACCTAGCCTTGGTCGATCGTTTGCCTGCTGGTTTCGAGATCGAAGCAGCCTCGTCGATCCGCGGATTCACTCAGCGACAATCTGGGCGCTGGGCGATCGCCCACCGCAACACGCGTGACGACCGCATCGAGCTGTTTGGGCGCTTAAACCGGAACCAAACGGCGACCTTTAACTACTCCGTTCGCGCCGTGAGCGCTGGGCAGTTTAGGCAGCCCCCGGTCGAGGCCGAGGCGATGTACAATCCAGACCTTCGCAGCCGCAAACTGGGCACGCAAGTGACGATCCAAGGACCCTGGCAAACGGATATCGACTAGGACTTACCGATACGTACTTGCTGCCACGCGTACGCGTACTCGACGCTGAGCAAGAGGATCAGCGAGCTGTAAAAGGTCCAGAGCACGATGATCATCAGCGCCGAGAAGGCGCCGTAAACGGCGTTGATTTGGGCGTGACCTAAGTACACCTGGAACCCTGCGCTGGCGATCCACCAGAGCAACGAAAACAGGATCCCGCCTCGCAGCGCGGGCAACCATTTCACGCGAAAGCGGGTCAAGTATTTGAGCAGTAAGATAAAGAAGACGGCGATGACGACTCGATCCAGCAAGGTCGAGATCGGGAGATAGGTCTCGATCACGTTCCAGGTCTTGAGAAAGAGGTCGGGCGCAAAGCGCTCCAAGAGCGGCAGACCTGCGTTGAAAATCCAATCGACCACCAGCAAAAGCAACACCGAGCCCATCGCAAAGGCGCCGAACAACAAACGAGACAAAACGACGGTTCGCAGCGACCCCTTGCGGATCTCACCGCCCCGCCAAATGCGCCAGACGCTGACCTCGAGGCCCCGAAACACCGCGCCGCCCATGATAATCAAGATGACCAAACCGGTCAGACCAATCGCGCTGCGAGCGGCGACCACCTCTCGCAGCTTATCGATCACCTCGGGCGTCACAAAAGCGTAGCCCTGAATAGGCTCGAGCAGCTGGTCAAACTGCTCCACGCTGCCTTGTGTGTGCCCGTGGGTGACGAACCCAAGCACGGACAACATCAGCAACAAGAACGGGATGAACGACAAGATCGCATAAAAGCTCACCGCCGCAGCATTCATCCAGTCTTCGTTATTGGCGAAATTACGACAGGCGCGAACCAAGATCCGGATCTCTTTGCCCAGCTGAACGCCCTGGTTGCCGGTGCGCTGCAGCGCCTCGAGCACCTCTTGCGGGGCGCCCATGAGGTCGACGATCCCACCTTTTCCCGATGGCTGGGTCTCACCAGTGGCTGGGTCCTGCTCAGCGGGCTCACTGGAGTTGTGCTCAGCAGGCTGGTGGTCCGTCATCGACGCTTAGGCTTTCGGCGCTGGTTGCGACCGCCATGGCTGTCACGCTTGCGATACCAAACCTGGATCGGGATGCCCTCAAAATCGAAGGCATCGCGCAGACGGTTGAGCACGTAGCGCTTGTAGGTCACGTCAATGCCTTCGGGATGCGAGGTGTGAATCACCATGGTCGGCGGCGCCACACGAACCTGCGTGGCGAACAAGAGGCGAATCGGTCGACCTCGATGGCTCGGCGCTTGGTGTTTCTTGTTCGCTTCTTGTACGACCGTGTTGAGCAGTCGCGTCTTGATATGCTGGTAATAGCGATCCAGCAAAGAGACCACCTCATCGATCAGATCATCGACGCCCCGCTCGGTCTTAGCCGATAAGAAGCACACCTTCGTGTAGTGCAAGAACTTGAGCTTATCGCGCAGCTTTAGCTCGAACTCTTTGCGATCTCTTTGCCCCTTGGGCTGAGCGTCCCATTTGTTCACACCAATGATCAGCGCTTTGCCTTTGTCGTGGGCGAAGGCTGCGATTTTGGCGTCTTGCTCGGTGACGCCCTGCTGAGCATCGATCAACAAAATCGCGACGTCAGAGCGGTCCAGAGCGCGCAAGGCAGAGACCACCGAGTAGCGTTCGAGCTGCGATGAGATCGAGCGCTTGCGACGAATACCGGCCGTATCGATGACCTGGAAGCGAGCGTCATCGCGCTCAAAGACTGCATCCACAGCGTCACGAGTCGTACCCGCCATCTCCGAGACCAAGAAGCGGTCCTCGCCCAAAAAGGTGTTCACCAGCGAGCTCTTGCCCGCGTTGGGCTTACCGATAACCGCTAATCGGATGGTGTCAGGTTTGGGGTAGCGACGGTCAAACCGGAGCCGGTTTTGCTCATCGAGCGCCTCGCTCACGACAATTTCGGCTTCCTCGTCACCGTCATCAGCCTCTTCGGCAAAGTCCTGAATGGTGTCTTCAAGTTCATCAAGCAGCGCCTCGACGCGCTCGCGCTCCTCGTCGTCCTCTTCGACCACCTCGGGCTTGGGTAAGGCTTCGATCACATCGTCCATGAGATCGCTGATCCCCACCCCATGCTCCGCTGAGATGATGTGAAGATCACCCAAGCCAAGCTGAGTGAATTCCCAGGCTTCTTGCTGGCGCTGAGGCGCTTCACACTTATTCACCGCCAAGAAGACCGGCACCTCGGCTCGGCGGAGCAGATCGGCCACGTCTTGATCAGCGCCGGTCAATCCCGCCACGCCATCGGTCAAAAAGATCACCGCGTCGGCTTGCTCGATCGCCAACTGAGTCTGCCGACGCATCCCCGCTAAAATCGGGTCGTCGGTTTTGGGCTCAAATCCGCCGGTGTCGCATAAGACAAAGGGGACACCCCAGTGCTCGCTCTCACGGTAGATACGATCTCGGGTCACCCCGGGGATATCTTGCACGATGCTGACGCGTTCTTTGACCAGTCGATTAAAGAGCGTCGATTTGCCGACGTTGGGTCGACCGATCACCGCTACCAATCCAGGGATAAACTCACTGGTCATAACCAAACTCCCGGAGTTGATGCTGCAAGTGCGTCCATTTCTTGGTCACCCTGACAAACAGTTCAAGGTAGACGCGGCAGCCGAGCATGCGTCGAAGGTCCTTGCGAGAGCGCATCCCGATCTTTCGGATCACCTTGCCGCGCGTCCCGACCACGATCCGCTTTTGACCGTCGCGCTCCACGTGGACGGTCGCTTGAATCGTGACCACCGGATCGTCTGGATTTTCACGCTCGGACTCATCGAAGGTGTCGATGGTCACCGCGATCGAATACGGCAGCTCCTCCTGCGTCTCAAGAATCGCTTTTTCTCGGATAATCTCGGCGGTTAGGAAGCGCTCGGAGCGGTCCGTGATCGTGTCTTCGTCAAAGAGCATCGGGCCTTCGGGCAGGCGACTCATGACCTCGGTCATCAGCGCCTCGACGTTGTCGCCCTCTTGCGCCGACATCGGCACCAGCGCAGGCGGGTTGAAGGTGTCTTGCCACTTCTGAATCCACGGCAGCACGCGGCTGCGATCTGCGAGTTTATCCACCTTGTTCAAGGCGAGCACCCACGGCCTACCCGACGCTATGATCGTCTCATGGATCTTATGCTGACCAGCGCTCGGTTCGCGCACATCGCCCGTCTCAACTTCGACCATCCACAGCACCACGTCGGCGTCGCCTAGCGCTTGCTCTGCCGTACGCACCATGTGGCGATTAATACCGCCCTCAGCGCGGTGTAGACCTGGCGTATCGACCAAGGCGACCTGCCCTTCCGGGCGAGTGAGCACTCCTAAAATACGATCTCGGGTGGTCTGCGGCTTGTGGGTGGCGATGGCGAGCTTGAGGCCCATCAGCCGATTCAAAAGCGTCGATTTACCGGCATTTGGCCGGCCGACGATGGCACAGTATCCGGAAACAAATTCACTCATTGGGCATCTCCGAACCATTGCTCAAGCGCCTGCTTAGCGGCGTCCATCTGTGCCGCCTTAATGCCTGAACCCTCGCCAAATACAGCTTCTTTTTGTCCCCAGAGCACCACGACCTTATGAACCGGCGCATGATCGGGTCCCGTTTTGCCGACCAAACGATAGTCTGGCGGGTTCCCATCGAGCTCTTGGCAGGATTCGCTGAGCACTGACTTAGGGTTGGTCAAAACCGCGCCGCCTTTGGCTGCCTGGTCCAACTCCTGCTCAAGGTGCCGCAGGACAAAGGCGCGTGCGCCCTCTAGACCGAGCTCTTCGTAGGCGAGCGCTACCATCGACTCAAAAGCGTCGGCTAAGACCTTGTCGCGCTGGTTGTCCCCGCTGCGCTGTGCCGCATCGCTCATGCGCAGCAAGTCGCCAAGCATCAACCGGCGCGCGGCGCCTGCTAGCGCCGTGGTGCTGACCACTGCCGCTCGAGCTCGGGTCATACGCCCTTCATCGTCTGCACCTAGACGTCGAAACATCACCTCAGCGACGATCATGCCCAAAACAGCGTCACCCAAAAACTCAAGGCGCTGATTGTGGGCGCCAGCCTTAGGGTACTGATGCAGATAGCTCGGGTGCGTGAGCGCCGCTGCGGCGCGCTCCGGATCGCTCGGCTTATGGTTCAGTAGCTGCTCGATACGTTGTAAAAAGCCGCTCATTGAACCACCCACCATCGACCGTCTTCGAGGACCACGCGCTGAGCGCCTCGTACCGCCGGCTGGTCTGCCGGGTAAGACGGGTCGCCAGGCAACAACAAGACCGCTCGGTCCTGGCTATCTTGACCAAAGAACGGAAACCTTAAGGCTCGATCAAAGGGCGCCTCGGCCATCAGGGCATCGACCGTCTCCAAGCCCTTCATCTCGAACAGGGTCGCCATCGTTGGAGGCGCCATGGTCACGGTGCCGTTTTGGTAGCCTTGTACGCATTGGCCTACCGGCATCCACAGGCTGTCGGTCGCTTCGTGCCCGTCATGCAGCGGCTCTTGGCCCTCAGGCAAACGGGCGATAAAGAATCGAGTATCAAAGCGGCGCGTCTCGATCACGGGCGTCAGCCACCAGGTCCAGGGCTTGATCAGATCGGTCGCCAGACGAAGCCCATTCGTCTTGAGCAAGCTCGCAAAGTAGTTCGGATCGGCGCAGACACGATCTTGCTCGGCTCGCCAGTGCGCTGCTCGCTCGGTCAGGCGAGGATACTGTCCGCTGGGATCCAAAGCCAACAAGACGCCAGCCTCCTCAAAGACCTCTCGGATCGCAGCGACCATAAAGGCGGGGCTGGTCGAATCGGGCGCCAGCGCAGCGTCGGTGGGGTCGACCTTGCCGCCCGGAAAGACATAGGCGCCAGGCATGAACGAGCTCTTCATCGAGCGACGCATCAAGAAGGCTTCCGGTCCTTGCGCGCCATCGCGTACCAAAATCACCGTCGCCGCAAGCTGCGGCTTGGCGATGGGGTCTGGTGTTGGCACCAAATTGATGGGTTCCATGTGCGGCCTCGTTACGCCGAGGCTTTGCCTCTCGCGCCCCCTAATCGCAAGCGACAACCACTCGGGGGCAGCTGCACCTAAGGGGCGACTCTGATGGGCGTGACCGCCGTTTGGGCGCCCAGTCCAATCTGTCCTTCGATGTTTCGACCCCAACAGTACATCGTCCCCTGATCGCTCCGGACACAGTAATGTGAATCGCCTGCTGTCATCTGAACAGCTGCTTCATCGTTAGGCAGTGCGACTCGTTGCGGCATGTACTGTTGCTCGCTGCGACAAGGCCCAGAGCCCTGCCACGGAGCCCCAGCACGATAGCCCACACAATAGACGCCTCCTGCTTGACTGATACCGCAGGTGCTGTGGATACCTCGACTCAGCATCTGCCAGGGTGCCGACTCTCCCCAGGCATTATACTCTGATGTCGTCGACCCACAGCTCGCCTCGCTCAAGGGCAGTGATCCGTAGCTCGCAAGTCCCCTGACCCCCATAGCGTCGACCATGACGATTCCGTCACGAGAGACGGCGAAGGCTTGGGTACCCAATGAATTCGGCATCTGAGTATGACTTCGCCTAAAGCTATCATCCCGGTAGCCCCAACACTCGACGCTGCGATCGTTTGCGGTCAGCGCGCAGGCGCCGTTGTCGCTCGTGTCTAACGCCAAATACCGACTGTTCGTCTCCACAGGATTAACCACCAGAAACCCAGGTCCTCTAACCCACAAGTGGCCCGGAGTTATACAATAAACGCTCCCATCTCTCGCCAGCATGCACAGAACATCTCGATGACCATTCAGGTCAATCAATCCACCAATGGGCTGCTCGTCCGAATCCACGAGCGTCACCTCGGCAGGTGGCCCCTGATAGAAGTTATAACAATCGACTTGCTCGTTCAGCCTGAGGACACAGGCGATGTTGAAATTAAGCACAATCGCGCGCTGAACATTACGCTGCCCAGCCACCCAGTTTTTTAGAGCATCAGCGCCGGTTCCCCAGCATCGCGCAGAGCCGTCTCCGAAGGTTGCGCAGGTGGTATGGGATGCCGCCCAAACATCGGTGACCTCAATCCGAGCGCAATCGCCGCGGCAGCCATCACCCGTGACCACGTTCCCGTCATCACAAGCCTCATAGTCTGATTCGTCGGAGGCGCGGTCCAAGCGCACAACACCGTCACCGCAAGCTGCCCTCTCGCAGTTATTTCGACAGCCGTCATCGTCTGCGTCGTTGCCATCATCACAGGCCTCACCGCTGTCGACGTCAACGACGCCATCACCGCAGCCTCTTCGACAGTTGATGCAGCCTTCTGCTGTCTGTGGATCCTCAGGATCGCAATCTTCAAAGCCAGGGATACGGCGCGCTAAATCCCGCCGCACGATACCGTCACCGCACGACGGCAAGCGACAGGTGTTCAAGCAGCCATCAGCGTCATCACGATCACCGTCATCACAAGCCTCGTAGCGCGGATGAGATTCGTCCAAGTCACGGCGTTTGATTCCGTCGCCACAGCGTGCGGGCAGACACATCGACGTGCACGCATCGGTGTCAACATCGTTACCATCGTCGCACGGCTCGCCCTCATCAATCTGACCATCGCCACATGTGGGCAAAGTGCAATCATTCAAGCAGTCGTCGGTCTCGTTTTCGTTCCCGTCATCGCACCCCTCATGGAGCGTTGCGACCTGTCCATCTCCGCAGCGGCGAAGCTGACAATTCAATACACAGTCATCGGTGTCGTCTTCATTTCCATCGTCACACTCCTCAAAGCCCACCAGACCAGGGCCTATATCAAGCCGTCGATAACCATCTCTACACCGCGCTTCTTGGCAGTCGTTCGTGCAGGCATCAAACCTGTTGTCGTTGCCATCATCGCACTCCTCTTCCCCGTTTTTGAAGCCATCACCGCAGGTCGCGATGAGGCAGGTCCGAGTGCACTCGTCGGTGTCGATCGAGTTACCGTCATCGCACTCCTCGTACGCCTCCTCGCCGGCCTGCACATCGATCCGCCGGACCCCATCACCACAGATCGCCAGCGCGCAGCTGTTCGTACACGCGTCCGCATCGATCGAGTTGCCGTCATCGCAAGCCTCACCCGCCTCTTGAACACCATTACCGCAGCCAATGCGGCAGCGATTGCAGCCACCGCTCGGGTCGGCGTTACCGTCATCGCACTGCTCATAGTTCGGATCTGACGGGTCGAGGTCGTTGCGCAAAAATCCGTCACCACAAGCCGGTAAGCGGCACGTCGCCAAGCAGCCGTCCGTATTGAGCGCATTGCCGTCATCGCATGCCTCAAAGCCTTCGGTTTGGGAGTCCAAGTCCACGCGAACGATGCCGTCACCACAGGACGCCAGCGCGCACGAGTTCAGACACCCGTCGTTGTCGTTAAGGTTGCCGTCATCACAGGCTTCGGAGCCCTCGACGACGTTGTTGCCGCAGACATCGCTCGAGGTGGCGGCGGAGGGTAACGCGGGCAGTTCGCTCACTGAGCAGGCGGCAAAGCCTACACAAGCGACCACAAGCAAGCTGAGTGATTTATAAATCAGACCGATCCTTCGTGAGGATCATAACGGTAGCCGCGCCCGCGCACGCTGACCAGTACCCTCGGCTCATCCGGAACCCTCTCGATCAAGCGGCGCAGGCGAACGACGTAATTATCGACCGTGCGCTCGCTGGGGAACTTCTCCATACCCCAGACCTCTTCGAGGATATCGGCGCGGCTCAGGACGCGGCGTGGTTCACGCGCAAACAGCGCAATCATGGCCATCTCGCGCTCGCCCACGGTCTCTAAGCTGCCGTCGGGCTGGGTAATCGTTTGCCGGTCCAAGTCGACCAGCACCTCACCAAAGTGAAAACATCGGTCGGCGGGCGCCTCGAGCATCGACTGAGACCGGCGAATCAAAGCGCGTGAGCGAGCGATCAGCTCAGGGACGTAAAAGGGCTTCGTCAGGTAATCGTCTGCGCCGAGCTCTAGCGCCTCGACTTTGACCTGCATCTCGCTGCGCGCCGTCAGCATCATGATCGGCGTACCTAAACCCAAATCCCGCGCTCGACGCACCAAATCTGAGCCACTGTAAATCGGCAGCATCAAGTCAAAGATAAAGAGATCATAGGTCTCGAGCTCCATCGCCTCAAAACCGGCTCCGCCGTCACGACAGACGCTCACAGCAAAGCCTTCGTGTTCCAAGTTCACTTGGACCATATTGGCGGTCAATTGGTCATCTTCGACCAGCAAAACACGCTTGCCGCTCAAACCGGGTCTCCAGATACGACTTGTAGTTTCAAGACGAAGGTTGCGCCTTTGCCTTTCCCTGCACTGCTCCCCATCAACTGCCCCTGCATGGCTTCCGCGAGCGACCTGGATAAAGGCAAGCCTAAACCCGTCCCTCGCGTATCGCTTTCACCACGGATATAGGGCTGAAACAAAGCTTCACTTTGGTCGCTTGCGAAGCCATTGCCGTCGTCCTCGATCGTCAAGTGGACTCCTCCGCCGTCTTGCGCTCCGACAACACGTACCGACTTGGCGCCATAGATCACTGCGTTTTCAAGCAGATTCTCAAGTATCGTCTGCACAGCCTCAGAGTCAGCGAGCGCCTCAAGTCCAGAGGGTCCCTCAAAGGCAAAGTCGCAGCCGCGGTCACCCACGCCCGTGCGCTCACGCAATAACCGCTCAACCAGCGGAGCGAGCGACGTGGGCTGGACCTTAAAGTCGCCCTCCGCAAACCGCAGACGATGACCCATCAACAGGTTCTGAATCAAACGCTCTTGGCGGTCGATTTGACGTAAACCCAGCGCCACCGCCTCACCCATCTGCTCAGCTGGCATTCGCCCCAGATTGACGGTCTCGAGCAGCGCCCGCAGCCCCGCCAGTGGCGTTTTCATTTCATGGGTCGCTTGCCCGACAAAAGCCTCTAACTGCTCGCGAAAGCGACGCTGCTCGGCGGCTAGTCGAAAGAGCATCAGACAACAAACCGCTGTCAGAATCATCAACAAGCCACCCTCGCCAAAGACCATCAGTCGTCTCCGAAAGTACCACGACTCGAGCTCAGCTCGCGCTGCGCTCCCCAGCGCCGCTGCAGCGCCGGTGAGTTCGTCCAACCGGTAGGCATAGCTCTGGTCCACAGCGCGGCTCATCGCGACCGACCACCAGGCGCAGAGGGCCAAGAGCGCGGCCAACGAGATCGCAAACAAGTAGAACTCAGCTTGAGCGCGCCGCATCCGCAACTCTCCGTATCAAAGCGATCCCGTCCTAGCGCCCTGAAGACCTTTGATCTAGAGCAGAGTGGACGGAGTATGGTGTGACTGTAGTTTGGCGAGAAAAACGATTCAAAGGAGCCGATGGTTCGGATCTTTATTACCGGATCGCTGGTGAGCAGCACCCGCGCTGGGCCGTCCTCTGCGATGGCATCGGCTGTGACGGCTACATGTGGCGCTACATCATCCCCCAGCTGATCGAGAACCAATACAGAGTGCTTCACTGGCATTATCCAGGACACGGATACTCAGGAGCCGCTCCGGATTTGTCCAAGATCGGGATCGAAGACTTCGCAGGGCATCTCAGGCTGCTGTGCGAGCAGTTGGGTGTTTCACAGCCTCTGCTCATCGGTCATTCGATGGGCGTTCAAGTCAGTCTTCAGGCGGTGCGCGACGGCCTTGAGGTCGAAGCTTTGGGGCTGATTTTCGGAGCCGCTGGGCGGATCCTTGATCAGTATGGTGGCAACGATCGACTTGGGCGCTACCTGCCCATGATCCGGTCAGCGATCGCTGCGCAGCGCGACATCGTCCGTTTAGCGTGGAAAAACCTTGTGCCCACAAGGCTAGGACTTGCGGTCGGTCTATTGACGGAGCTCAACGCCATGCGCATTCGCCCTGCGGACTTCATGCCCTACCTCGAGCGCCTCTCAGATATGGACCCCGAGGTCTTCTTCGCCGTGCTCGCTCGAGCAGCAGAGCATGACGCTCGCCCCTGGCTCTCGGAAATTGATGTGCCCGCCATGATTCTTGCTGGTGATTCAGATTCCTTCACGCCGCCTAAACTCAGCCATGCGATGCACGCAGCGCTTCCGGACAGTCGACTCCACATTATCAAAGATGCTAGCCACGCAGGTCCGCTTGAGTTCCCAGAAGAGATGAATCTTTTACTCCAAAACTATCTCGATGAACTGGCCGAGCGCCGGGAAAATAAATAAAATCCCCGAATAGCCGCCTGATAGGCGGTCTGCGCATTGACCAAAGTCGAGCGACTTCCTAACGTCATTCGTCTGAAGGTGAGGTAGCTGTTGGCCTGGCTCAATCGCGCCCTACATATCCGCTCGGGTGAAGGCCTGCGCGCTTACTTGATGTTCTTCTACTCACTCAATGTGGTGGGTGCGTTCATCTGTGGTCGCATTGTCCGAGATGCGCTCTTTCTCTCCAAATCGGATCTCTCGATCCTGCCGTGGCTCTACGTCTCTGTTTTTGCTGCGGTTGCCTTCCCCAGTATCATCTACGCCCGCTTCTCCGAGCGGTTCCGACGCGACAAACTCATCGTCGGGCTGACGGCTTTCTTTATCGTGACGATGGTGCTGAGTTGGCTGTTTATCAGCTCGATCAACAGCGGCGGGGAAGTCCGCAACCACTGGTTCTTCGCCTTCTTCTACGTCTGGATCGAGGTGATGGGCGCCTTCATTATGATCCAATTCTTCACCTTCGCCGGTGATATCTTCACGAGTCGAGAGGCTAAGCGCCTGCTGCCCTTTATCTTGGGCGGCGGTACGATGGCGAACATCATCTTCGGCTTTGGTAGCCGCGCACTGGTCAAGTATTTCGAGCTGCCCACGCAAGACCTCATCCTTGCGGTCGCCGCCTGTTTGATGATCTGCATCGGGGCGGTGGTCTTGCTCGGTCGATCGGAACGAGAGGCGCTGAGTCGAGCCTTTACCGGAAGACGCAGTAAATCGGTCAAGGCGACGGCAGATGTTCCAGCGGCTCCTAATGAAGGCGGCTTGGCGGGAATGCTCGCTCGATCGCTCCCGACGAAGCATGTTCGATTCATCGCCCTGATCGTCATGATCACCTTCCTGACCACGCAGTTCATTGACTTTACGTTCAAGGCGCTCGCGCAACAGGAATTCCAGGGGAGCTCGGACGAGCTCGGTGGCTTCTTTGGGAACTTCTACGGCTATGTAGGTATTATCTCGGTGCTGTTTCAGTTTTTGATCACCCGGCGCCTCTTGGAGCACTTTGGCGTGCTGGTCGCCCTGCTGATTCTGCCAATGGCGCTGCTGCTGGGTTCCTCAGCCTTAGCGGTCGTTGGTGTGCTCGGCGTCGGGGTCACGGTCTTGTTCATCGTTGCGAGCATCGCTCAAGGCGCAAGCATGGGTCTGCGCTACACCGTGTACGACTCCACCATGCAGCTGATGTACACACCGATCGCCTCGGCGGTGCGCTCGCGAGCCAAAGCCTTCATCGACGGCATTCTCAAGCCTCTAGCGATCGGCGCTGCAGGTCTGATGCTGCTTTTGCTCACCAACCTCATGGGTCTGAAAGATCAGCACGTCAGCCACATCGGCTGGGGTACCTTGATCTTCGCTGCCCTCTGGGTGGTCCTCCTCGTCGGTGTGCGCAAAGAGTATGTGCGCACGCTGATGTCGACCCTAGCGAGACGCTCACTCGATTTTGCCTCGGGCGAGCCCAATATGGACAACCCTGAGACCATTCGCACGCTCAGAAAAGAGCTCGCAGCGAACGAGCCCAGGCGCATCCTCAATGGACTTGAGATTGCCGTAAAGGTTCGCAGTCCAGGGCTCGATGAGTTGCTGGCTAAACTCGTGGCTCATGAGGTCCCCGAAATTAGGCGCGGCGCGTTGATCGCCTTGGGTCGACGAGGGGCCTGGCAACACCTCGCTGCGGTGCACGGCCGACTTGCGGATGACGAGCCCGAAGTTCGAGCGGCAGCGACCACCTCATTTTGCGCGATTGCGCGTGAGAAAGCCATTGATTCAACAGCGGGATTGCTCACCGACGTGGACGCACACGTCCGCGAGGCTGCGATCGCAGGGTTGATCCAACACGGCGGGCTCGATGGAATTCTCAAGGCGGCTGAGCCCCTTAAGCGATTGCTCGAGAGCGAAGACGCCGAAGACCGCGTCAGCGCCGCGCAAGTGCTCGAAGCCATCAAAGTCGCGAGCTTCTATCAACCCGTCCTGCGGCTGATCAATGATGACGACCCCAAGGTCGCCAGCGCAGCGCTCGAAGCAGCAGGCGCCATGGCGACGCCGGAGCTTATCCCTTCGGTCATCTACGCGCTTGATCGTCGCGGCTTATCGGCCGCCGCGGCGCGAGCCCTCGTGCGCATGGGGGACGCTGTCGTTCCCCTCTTGGGTAAGGTGATCGGTAACTCGCGCGAGAGCGCTCAAGTGCGAGCTCAAATCCCGCGAATCCTGAGCGGGATCGGCACTGAAGAAGCGATCAAGGTCTTGCTCGCGCAGCTCGACCGCGAAGAAGGCGTTCAGCGCTATCGTATCGCTACAGCCCTTGGACGCCTGCGCACCGTTAATCCTCGCTTGGTGCCCAACAAAGCCAACGTCATCAAACACCTCGAAGACGAACTTCATGGCGCATACCGAAGCCTGAGCATTCAAGCAGATCTGCAATCAGAGCCTGATTTGGCGCCGATGATCGCTGCGCTTGATGATCGGCTCATGTACCAAAAGCGACGCATCTTTAAGCTCCTGGCGCTGATCCATGACCCAGGAACAATTCAGACCATCTCAAGAAATTTAGAGTCGCCTGACGCCACCGTTCGGGACAACGCCGTGGAAGTGATCGATGATCTCGCAGACACAGCCATTCGTCGAACATTGGTCAATTTGATGGACCGTAGCGACGCAGCCCACAAGCTGACTGTAGTGGAAAAAGAGATTCATTTTGCTCGGCGCAGCAGCGGCGAACGTCTGGTCGAGTTGTTAGAAGATGAAGAGCCCTTCGTCGTCGCTTGTGCGCTCCACCTGATGGGTCTTCGGAAGAGCAACAATGATCAAGCGATTGTCGAGCCTATGCTCGATCATCGAAGCCCCTTGGTGCGAGAAGCTGCGGCACAAGCGCTCCATCGTGGTCACGGCGATTCAGCGCTTGAGTCGATCCGTCGCTTGGTTAATGATCCATCTGATGAGGTTCGTCGTTTTGTCGCCTCAATCATCCCTGAGGCTGCCTCATGCTAAGTACCGTCGAGCGGGTTTTGTTTCTCAAGAGCGTTGATCTGTTCTCAGCAATTCCTGGAAATGATCTGGCTCGCATCGCTGCGGTGACCGAAGAGCTGCATCTTGAAGAGGGTGAGCAGTTTATTCGCCAAGGTGAGCATGGCGACGCCCTGTTCTTGATCATCGAAGGCAGCGCTCGAATTCATGTCCGCGGCGTGGGTGACGTTGCGTCACTGGGCGAGCGGCAGCTCGTCGGTGAGATGAGCATCCTCGACGCCGAGCCGCGCAACGCCGACTGCTTTGCGTCGGGGCAGGTCACGCTCCTGAAGCTCCGTAAAGCCGAGTTCGACGACATCATGGCAGAGAAACCAGAGATCGCTCGCGGCATTATCAAGGTCCTGACCGATCGACTTCGTTCTGCGGTGGCATCCAAAGACTAGGCGAGTCATCGCCCACCCTAAAACAGATAAAGGCGCCTGGCGGCGCCTTTTCTCGTGATCATCAGGCGGGTGACGAGGCTAGTCTTCGTCGAGCTGCTTCATACGATTGACGATCTTACCTCGGGTCGTTTCCTTCATGCCGTAGCTGGCAAACACCTGCGCCTGAATCCGCTCAAGCTCTGCAAGGGTATCGGGAGCCAAACCTTCTGCAGGTCCTACCGCAACCTCATCACCAACGGTCGCCCCTCGTCGCATGCGCAGCACCTTTTCTGCAGCGGTATCGACAGTCGTTGTCGTAGTGGTTGTCTTTTGATCAGAACGCTTGGTCATTGTCTTCTCCGTAACGCTTGATGAACCTACGAAGGGCCCCCAAACGGGTCAAAATAATGAGCCTTGAAAACTCTACTTTCACGGCTTCGACTGGCCATGGGCCATGCATTGACTAACGTCTTCTCTGCTTATTTAATTTAGGCCAACCACAAGATAGTTTGGCTGAGGATCACTTTATAGTGGCCCCTATTGAGCGCACCGAAACCCCACGGTATCCCAACGAGAGCCAGGGTCGCGCCGATCACGCGTGCTGCCTCGTGCCGAATAAAGGACGTCGCGATAAGAACCCCCTCGAGTCACACGAGAGCGGCCCTGCCGTGGCCTGGGGGCGTCGTCGGCCACCATGCGTTGATAGACCGTCGGATCATAAAAGTCGGCGACCCACTCGGCCGCGTTACCGGCCAAGTTCATCACGCCCTCCCCGCTCACTCCACCGATCATCCCATCGACCGGAGCGGTGGCGGCGAACCCGTCTTGAGCGCTTCGAAGGTTGGCTCGAAAGAACTCCTCCTTAGAGCCCCAAGGATAAACGCGTCCGTCGTCAGAGCGAGCCGCTCGTTCCCATTCTGCTTCGCTGGGCAAACGCTTACCGACCCATTTGCAGTACCGAGCGGCATCGTACCAAGACACGCCGACTACGGGCTGTCTCGGGTCACTCAACTCGGTGCGATCAGCGAACAAGCGCGCCCGACACAAGCCGGTGTCAACGCAACGATCATAAGCTGCGTTGGCGACCTCATAGCGATCGATGGCAAAGCCAGGGAGCCTGACCGTTCGCTCGGGTGCCTCATCCGGCTCACCCTCGGCAGAGCCCATCGTAAAGGTTCCCGCAGGGATTGAGATCGTTTGACCGCCAAAGACCGCAGGGTCGTCTTGAGCCAGAGGTACTTGAGCGCACCCAACCAGCAACAGTGAGATCCCAGCAAGCGCTTGCGCCATCAAAGCTACTCCTCGCGCACCGGAGTGGACGAGCGGCGCTTATACTTCTTCACCAGTGGGATTCGGAAGTTCAAGGACACGGCTGGGCTGAAGATGGCGGCGGTAGGCGCCGTGCGACCTGCGCACCGCTCAACAGGATCACTAAAGAGCATATTCGAAGGGTCGCCTTGTCGGTCAAAGCAAAAGCCACGACCCTCTTCATAGTTGCTGTACACATGTGGATCGTAAGTGGGCAGACGCCACGGCAACTCTAAGGCCACCGTAAACAGATCCGTGACATAGTATTCAGCGACTAAATCAAACTGGTTATACGAGCCCTCAAAGGCGCGCCCCCAGCCACCATCAGCTTGTTGTCCTAACAGGTGCCAACCGGTTGAGTAGCCGAAGCTAATGTCCCACTCACGATCTTTGAGCATCGGCTGATAGTGTTGAGCGATCTGCACTGGGTGTAGCCGCAAGCCACCGCCAACAAAGCCTAATCCGCCGCGCTCTTCTTTGAACAAGTCCCAGCCTTGAGCGTCGACGTTAAACTCAATCCCAACGTAGCCCTTAATATTGACGCCCAAACGCAAGCCAGTTCGGAACCCACCGGGAACTTCGATCTCCGTTGGAGGCGACTGAATGATGCGAACATCATCCGAGGAGACTTGGTTGATCCCGACTGGAAAGGCGATCTGAAAGTTTGAGTCCATCGCCGCTGCCGGCGAGGCCAGACCCAAAACAACGAGGGCAACACATCGAGTTAATGTAAGCACGCTGGTGACTCCGAGGCCGAATGACCATGCCTCTTACGCCAGGCCTCGACCAATCCGTCCAGCAGAGAATCAGGTATGTTCATGGAACCGTAGCCGACACCGATCTGAACCCCTTTGCGTACATTGGGTCCGTGGAAGTCGCTTCCCCCCGTAATCGCAAGGTTCATTCGCTTGGCGATCTGCACCAATTCTTTGACCGTAGCGGGGTCGTGACCGGAGTAATGGCACTCGACGCCGTCGAGTCCCTCCAGCGCCCACCGCCCGATGCAATCACCGTATTTGAGCTTGGGCATCTTGTAACGCAGCGTGCGCGGATGCGCGACCACCGCCACGCCTCCCGCGTCATGAATCCATTTAAAGGCGGCGCGCGGCGGGATACGCTTCTTGGGGAAGTACGCTTTACCCTGCTCACCTAGAAACTTATCAAAGGCGCTGCGGACGTCTTTCGCTGCTCCAGCGCTCACCAGAGCCTGCGCAATATGGGGACGCCCGATCACGCCATCGGCTAGCTTGGCGACTTGCTCGAGCGTGATGTCGATCCCGAGCGCGTTGAGCCGCTCAATGATCAGCGGGTTACGCGCGTCGCGCGCTTGCTGCGCGAGCTCAAGCCTGCCGCGAAACTCCGGGCACTCATCGTCAACAAAGTAGCCCAGAACATGCAGCGAGGTGCCGCCATAGTCTGTGCTTAGCTCCACACCAGGGATGACGCGTAAGCTGGTATCTTTGGCTGCACGACGCGCCTCGGCGATGCCGCCGATCGTGTCATGATCGGTGAGCGCAATCGCCGTGAGTTTACGACGAACAGCCTCATTGACGACGGCTGTGGGTCGCCACTCTCCATCGCTGGAGGTGGAATGCATATGTAAGTCGATCACAATGGTCTCGTTTCGATCGCCCTCTTATCGGAGGCAGCCCATTCTGTCGAATGAGCCCTCGACCAAGCGACACGCCACAGCGTCGATCTATTCCCACTAAGGAGCTGCTTATTCAGACTCTACCTAGGCGGCTTCGAGCGCCTCTTGGCGGGCTTCCCACCAGCGCACGAGCAGCAAGTACACGGGCGACGCCACGAAGACCGACGAGTACGTACCCACCATCACGCCGATGGTCATAGCGATCGCGAACTCACGAATCATCGGGCCGCCAAAGGCCCAGAGCACACCCACCACGACCAAGGTCGTGACCGAGGTCAGCAAGGTGCGAGACAAGCAGGCATTGAGCGCGTGGTTCACGGTCTTGAAAAGCGGGGTGCCTTCACTGGTTTGCTGGAGCTCTTCACGGATGCGGTCATAGACCACGATCGTATCGTTGAGTGAGTAGCCGACGATGGTCAAAAGCGCGGCGATGATCGGCAGGTCAAACTTGAGCCCGAAGAGGCTGAAGATACCCATGGTGATCAGCACGTCGTGAACCAACGCGACGATCGCGCCCGGAGCGAAGGTAAAGTCGAAGCGCAGCGCGATGTAGATCAAAATGCCGAGCAACGCGTAGATCACCGAGAGGATACCCTCATTGCGCAGCTGCTCACCCACTTGAGGCCCCACATAGTAAATTCCCTCGCTCGAGATACCCGAGTCGGGGAACTGCTTGTTGAGTGCATCGAGCACCTCGGCCGACACGCCAGCAAAGCCCACACGATACTCGTTGCGACCGTCGGCTCGCAGCAGATCGATCTTGCCCGCCAAACGCAGGTCTAAACCTTCGAAGTGCTTCTTCATGCGGTCGCGCTTATCGGTGCCCCAGTCACTGCCAGCGGCTGCCGGAGCAGCTTTGACGGGAACCGGAACGGCTGCAGGAACAACAGCGTCTGCGACCGCTTTGGCTGCTTCGGTGTCTTGCGCCATCACGAGACGGTCTTTGGCGGGTGCTTCGCCTGGGTTCACAAAGACGGGCTTGCCGTCATCGCCCATTTTGAACTGCAAGGTGTTCCCGTTGGCTCCACCGCCGGTCAGCTTGCCGAAGTCAAAGGTCTTCGTCGTGTCACCTGCTGGTGCAGCCGGAGAGGCTTCTTCCACCACAGGAGCCTTAGGCGCTTTGAGCACCACCGTGATCAAGCCACCAGCGGGCTTGATCTCGTAACCGAGCAGCTCGTCGCCAAAAGCCTTCGTCGTAGCCTCTGACAGCTTCGCTTGGGTCGCTTCATCAAGGCTCGAGACCTGGCGCACACGCACCATGATCTGGTTGCCCGTAGCGCCGAAGGTCTGGATCGAGGCGTTCTCATACCCCATCTCTTCGACCGCGCTGCGTAGCTCTGAGAGTTCCGGGACGTTCTTAAACGAGAACAACATCTCGGTACCGCCTTGAAAGTCGATACCAAAGTTGAGCCCTTTGATGACCAGCAACGAGATCGAGATGATCACCAAGCCGATCGACATGGCGCCGAAGCCACGTGCACGCTCAAGGAAAGCAAAAGTAGGATTGGGTTTGACCAGCTGCATGATCAGGCACCCCCACGGTTCAGGCTAATACCGATGGGCAGGTCCCGGTCGGCAGAGCGCATGTAGATTTCAAAGAACGTACGAGTGACATAAATCGCCGTGAACAAAGAGGCGATAATACCGACCACGAGGGTGACGGCGAAGCCCTTGATTGGACCCGAGCCGTACTGCCACAGCACCAGACCGGCGATGCCGGTGGTGATGTTCGCATCGACAATGGCGCTCATCGCATTCTGGTACCCTACGCTCACCGCTGTTCGTGAGGTTTTACCCATCAAGAGCTCTTCACGTATTCGCTCAAAGATAATGACGTTGGCGTCCACCGCCATACCGACCGTCAGCACCATACCCGCGATACCCGGCAGGGTCAGGGTGGCGCCGAACATACTCAGCACCGCCATAATAAAGACAAGGTTCAGGACCAAGGCGATGTTCGCTACGAATCCAGCGAAGCTGTAATACAGCATCATAAAGATGATGACGGCGATGCCACCGATGGTGATCGCCGCTCGTCCCGCTGCGATCGAATCCTCACCCAAGGAGGCACCCACGGTGCGGTCCTGAGCGATGGTGACCGGCGCAGGCAGCGCACCTGATTTGAGCACAATCGCCAAGCCTTCAGCCTCTTGGAACTGCTGCTGACGCTCGCCGAGCGTGCCGAGCGTAATCTGGCAGCTGCCGCCCATGATCGGCTCGTTGATCACCGGCGCCGAATCGACCATACCCTCAAGCACGATCGCAAATCGGTTACCGACGTTCTTCGAGGTCAGCTTACCGAAGATGCTCTTACCCACCTCATTGAAGATCAGCTGCACATCTGGGCGCCCGCTGCGTGGATCGGTACCGACAAAGGCGTCCACGACGTGGTCACCGCTGAGCGGAACCGAAGCGGTCAGCATGTAGGTGCGGTAGAGCTTCTCTTGCGGCGTGCCCGGGAGCTCGCCTTCACAAATCCGAGACAAGCCAGGCCGACGGCTCGGGTCCATCTCTTTAATCGCCACCATGCGCTCGCTGGTGACCTTGGCGCTGAGCGTCTCGATCAGCTCATCGCGATCGAGCCCAACGATAAAGTTGTCGTTCCCAGAACCCCCACCCGGCTTGGAGTAGGTCGAGATGCAACGAACCACCCCGGCGGGCATCTCGTTGGCGGTCAGCTGGGTCACGGTCGTGTCTTCGTCGAGCGACATGCGGAACTCAAGCTGAGCGGTACGTCCCAGCAAGCGGCGAGCCTCTTCTGGGTTGTCGTAACCCGGAAGCTGGACCACCACCTGATCGATGCCACGCGCCGAGATCTGCGGCTCGGCAACACCCAAGCTATCCACACGATTTCGGATCGAGCGCATCGCCTGGCTGATCGCATCCTTTTTCAAGCGATCTACGAAGTCATCTTTAAGGCCCATGGCGATCGACGCTTCACCCTTTTCGATGATCTCGAACTCAAAGCCTTGAAGGGTCTTCAAATATTTTGCCTGGTTTTCGGCGTCGTCAAAGACGACCGAGATCGTGCGGGCGTCGTCGCGAACTTTTGCGGTGCCCTTAATCTCGTCACGACCCAAGCGATCGGTGATCCGCTGACGGAGACGATCGACCTTGTTGTCCATCGCCTTTTCAAGATCAACGCTCAGCACCAAGTGGATACCACCTGCGAGGTCGAGCCCTAGGTTGACGTGCTTGGACGGCAAGTAGCTAGGGACGAACTCTTTAAAGGCTTCGGCGCGCTTACGCACCTTGCCCATCTGCTCGTCGTTCAGATCGAAATAGATCGCCGTTGGCGCGACCAACACGATGGCTGCAATGATCGTGGCGACCACCACCATCAAGCGCACGCGAATCTCATTTTGGTTCATGATCGGTCCTTACTTTTCGGCCGGGGCATAGGGCCCGGACAGGCTGCGCAACAACAGGCGCACCTTGGTATCACGGGCAACCTCAAGGGTTACCACGCCAGCATCAATTGAGGTCACTTTGCCGATCAGGCCACTGTTCGTGATCACTTGATCACCTGCTTTGACCCGTCCGAGAAACGAGGCGTGCTCACGCTGTTGTTTCTGCTGTGGGCGGATCAACAAGAAGTAGAACACCGCAACAATGATGACCAGGGGCATCAAGGTGACAAACCCACTTGGCTGAGCAGCGGGTGGCGCAGAAGCGAGCAGCGGTAGAACAGGCACGAAAGGCTCCAGAGCAGGCCCTTAAAACTGGGCTGCGGGCGTGCCCCCTAGCAAAGCCCTATGGGCTTCTCAACCTGCAAAATGCGGTGGAATTTATTTCCCTGCGTCCAAGCGCGCTGCGCGACGTCTTCGAACGGCGTACACGCCAAAGAAAATAAAGCTCGCAAAGAAGCCTACGGACGCGGCGACCGGACCGATGACGCCCGTCGCTAGCGCCTTGAACATAACCATCGGACCGATCATACAACGCACTGGATTATCAGGGTCATAGACCACGAAACGCGGCTCTTTGGCGGCGCCGCACTCGGCCTTCATCTGGCCGCCGCAGGTCCACTCTTTGCCGCTCTTGTCCTGAAAATCGACCAAGACCACTTTGGCGTGACCGCGCGCTTTGGTGCACACCCGGGTCACCCCTTGGGTTTCGACGCCGTGGGCCACCATATGGTTGGTGATGCGCAGATGTTTGACCGCCGGCCAACCGATGTAGAGGGTAAAGACCAAGCAAAATATAGAGGCGATCGCCAAACTGCCAGCGCCACCAGGATTTGCCTCGCGAGGAGGTGCGTTCTTCATGCCGCCCTCGTAGGGTCTTAGGGACCCAGCGTCTAGACCATCGCGCCTTCAGCGGCGTCGACGGCTACCTTAGCAAGCCTCGAATTGGGGGCGACCGCAAACAAAAGCTCACGATTGCGCAGATGACCGACCTTACCGACGCGCTCTCCTTTGGGGTTGTGCACGCCGATTTGAGCGCCCACGTAGCGTTTGTAGTCAAAGCGCGTCAGGGCCACCTCGCCATGCGGACTCAGGAGCTCGATCATCTCTTCTTCCGAGATGTAGCCCTCGTTGTTAAAGGACACGAGCAGGGTGCGCGCGTCCAAGGCGTCGAGCACCTCGGCCATGGCGGCGTGGATTTTACGCTTGGAGTTAAACGGGCTCTTGCGCTCGCGCACGTCGGTTCGCTTACAGGCGACACCATAAACCTCGGGCTCGTCCCAGAGCGTGAGGCTCTCCCAGATGTGGTAGTTCCCCACGTAGCTGTGCTGGTTGTAGGGCGGGTCTAGATAAGCCAGCTCGACCGGCCCAGCCTGCTTCGCCGCGAGCGCCGCGTCGAGCTGGGTGACCTGCCCGGTGCCCTCGATCAGTTCCGGGACTCGCAGCGCAATCGGCTTGAGCGCACGCGGCGCCCAGGACTTCAAGTAAGCCATCTGCACGCCGGTGGTCGAATCCACCCGGTCAGCAGCCTCCATTAAGCTGGTCAGCACCACACTGTGCAGCGGCTCCGCCAGGTTGAGCTCGGCTAGCCGCAGCCGCATCCCCTCGATGCGAGCGCCGTTGTCGGGGTGAAAGAATCGAGACTCCTCACACCAGGTCTTCGTAAAATAACCAGATACCGGCTCAGCGGCGGCGAGAACCGCTAAGACCTCGGCGGCGGCGCTGCGCTCGGTTTGAGCGTCGGCTTGCACATAACAGCGCGCGATCGTGGCGGCGTAGGCGTTGAGGTCGTTGCTCAGGACCGAAAATCCTGCCCGCTTGAACTCTTGACCGACCCGGCTCGTGCCCGAAAACAGGTCGAGCGCCGATTGACCCGGCTGCGCCAACTGACACGCCGCTGCGCGCAGCGCCGGCAGCAGGAGGCGTTTCGAGCCGAGGTACTTAATCACGATAAAGACCGACTATTGACAGGTGCCATCCACTGGGAGGCTGTCCTGCTGACACGCCACGTTTTGAGCGTGTGGCTGAACGCAGAACCCGGCGATCATCACCTCACCCTGCTCGCAGCCACCCACAGCTGTGCGCACCGTCGAGAGGCAGTTCTGGCCTCCACCCATGTTCGATTGCCAGGTACACATTCTTTGACCAATGCAGCCCGCTTCATTCTGGCAAAATCCACCAAACCCACACTCACTCTGATCGCATCGCATGCCCACACCGCAGTCCTCATGGTCTTCACAGGATTCAGGTGTGCACACGGCGCTGGTGAGGGTGTTGTCCCCCCAGCGATGCACGGTCTCCTGACAGATCTCGTCTTGGCCACAACGCATACGGTCGCAGGGGGAGCCGG
Organism: Myxococcota bacterium; assembly: GCA_040260805.1. Lineage (GTDB taxonomy): Bacteria > Myxococcota > UBA4151 > UBA4151 > UBA4151 > CACGMS01. The sequence goes on from JBDQPD010000023.1 coordinate 31,662, forward strand.
CCTGAGCCTCCTCGCACATGCCGGCAAAATCACTATAGCCGGAACCCGGCAGGCAGACAGCCTTCACGCCGCAGTAGCCCTCGATGCACTGAGTGTGCATCGGTGGCACCATCCCGGAACATCCTCGGTCATTGTTACAGGGGGCTCGCAGGTCCACACAAGCCACGGTATCAAAACGCTCAAAGGTTGACCCCTCAGGGCAGTCCTGCTCTTCGTTGGCGAAAGGATGCTCAAGGACTAACTCGCTATCGACACAGGTACCGACGGCTACGCTTTGATCACCGCTGCATTGAGAAGCTAGAGCGGCACCGCAAAACCCAGCGACGCAGGTGTCTTGATTGCCGCACCCTCCGGCTCCACACAGCGAGTCAGGGTTAATGCACCAGTAGCGATCGCCCGTGATCATCGGATCACACACCTGGCCCGGCTCGCAATTCGGCTCCCGAGCGGTCGGGTCACAGAGTTCGTCAAAGAGGCACCGCCATTGCAAGCCTTGACCCCAGTTGACCTGTGCGCAGGTTGAGCCTAGCGGACAGGCGTCGCCTTCGCTGCCCAGGGCTAAATTCGGATTGCACTCATTGTCGGTAGGCAAGCACAGCGCACCATGAACTCCGCTGTCATCCTGTCCTGGCGGTCGCACCTCAGCGTCATGACAATACCGTCCGTCGCCGCACCACCCATCGTCGAGCGCAGCGCAGCGGTTAAACCGTCGTGGACAATATCCTACGTGCGAGACCGTGTATCGCCCACCGCCCTCATCACATCCGTCTGTATCTTGGCGCATTTGACCGCAAAATCCGAGATAACAGCCTGCCCCATCATCCCGGCACTCATGGTCTTCGCTGCAGTGATCGTCTGGTGAAAGACAGAGGACTTGATTGGTATCCCTGTCGTCGGTGAAAGGGGTGCACTCCCGACCATCTTGTTCAACCATCCCGCACTGGTTTGCGTCATTGCACAGCCCGGAGAACTGACATCGGGACTGGAGGCACGCCGTACCCGCAGCGCACTCATCCGTGCTTTCGCAACGGTCCTTCACACACACTGCCCTGCGAACCTCACTTCGCCGCTGGTGCACCCAGAGGTTAATCTCGGTGCAGTACGTACCGTCCTGACACTCCAAATCATGGCAAAACTCTGGATGCTCACCGCCTCCGCCGCCGTGATGGTGTCGCTCAACGCAATAACCACCATCTGAGCACTGCTCTCGACCGCCGATGCAGTCGTCATCGCTCTGACACCCAAAGCGACAATAGTCGCCCAAACAACGTGAGCCGTCCGGGCAATCGGTTGCACTTTCACATCGCAAGCAGCCATCGAGCGTGTAGCGGACTGAATCGTACGTACAAATCTGACCCTCAGGGCAGCCGCCGAATCCATTGTGCGAGTCACCGTACTGACACTGAGGTAGTCCCTTAGGTCCATCGCTGGGTATGCCATCACCGTGCGCAAACATACTCAAATAGTGTGGCTGTGAGTTCTCGAGCCGGCACCAACCTTCATGACATTGCGCGTCCTCGACCCGGTAGTTCCGAACGCACTGCACATCTTCTTGGCACTCGCGCCAGTCGCAGGTCAGCGCCTCTTCGCCTGCCTCGTCCAAGCCGCTGCACACTGCAAAGACATCAACGAGGTTGCCGAGGTGCGTCAGCCCTTCAGTGTAGGCTTCGCATGACGAGGTCTCGCTCAAAACATCGCAGGTCGTCAGACCGCAGACGTCCTGACCGTTCACGCTAATCCAGAGACCGATCTGTCCTTGCCCGACCGCCTCGTCATAACCTGAACCCGGCATCATACATCGACTCTGAAACGCTTCGTTGTAGTGCTTCGCCTGCTGCGGCGTAGCGACGCACGACAGGGAGTTGTTGTTTTCGTCTCGGCACATCCTGTCATCCGAGCAGGGGCCTCGAGACTGGTAGCAGCGCCAGCGGTTCGGCTGATCAGGATCCTCGATACACTCACTGGGATGATTTGGCTCGTCGCAGCGCGGCTCGCCCGCTTGATCTGTGCCACAGTCTCGACCGAGCACGACGCACTCTTGAGCGTAGGTGCTGATCAAATCCCAATCGTTTTCTCGTTCGACGGGTTCGGCGCACAGCGCCTGCCACTGCTCGCCCGTCTTGGTCCAAAAGCACTCAGCATCATTGGTGCACGTCTGCTGACACGGGGTGTCGCTAGGCTGCACCCCCGCGTCGCCTGGCGAGCCCGCATCGCTCAACACTCCAGCATCCAGCAAGGTCTGATGCTCGGGCGAACGCTCGACTGGGCGGTCGGCGTCGCTGACCGCAAAGCAACCAGAGCACAGCAGTAAAGTGAATACACCAATACGCATCACGAGCCCCCAAACACCGCAGAATATACACCTAAGCTAGCGCCCAACACCATGCTCACATTGCTCACCGACTGAACCCAAGCGTGGCGATCTGAGGCGCTCTGCCAATCGTCCCAAGCCGCGTTCGACGCCTCGAGATCGGTCCCCGCCGCCACTGCGTTGTAGTTGTCTTTACCGCTCAAAACAGCCTGCTGCGACCAATAGCCCGCTCCCGCACCGCCTGCCATCACGCCGACGCCAACCCAAAGCAAAGGGCGAGTCAGCGCACCGCTCGAACCACCTGATGCGCTGGGCTGCGCCACCGAAGGGCTCGCAGGAGCAGGCGCTGCCTCAGCAACCGCCGCCGCTGGCGTCGCTGACTCCTCTTCGTCAGAGCCGAGGCCGGCATCGACCACCTCTTGCAAGGCCTTCGGCAAGGCTTCGAGCACCTTCGCCTCGTCGGCTAAAATCTTGTTGGCGCGTCCGAGGACTTTGGACTCCTCGACCGCTACGAGTTTGATGTTGAGGATGTACTGCTTTCCAAAGCGCCCGAGGTTGCTGACCATCATAAAGGGCACACCGAGCGCCCCGCCGAGCTCGGCGAGGCAGCTATCTTGCTCGCAACCGAGCGCCATCTTCTGGGTCTCAAGGTCGATCATGTCGCGCATGTCCGAGCCTGAGATGATCGACGTAAACAGCCCCATCGCATCGAGTTTCGAGATGATGGTCTCGTTGAGCAGCGCCCCCACGCTCGGGTCAATGCCTTTGGCGAGGCGCAGATCCATGACGGCGAGGCCGGTCTCTTGCTCTTCGTCGGATTCGGCCGCTTTGGCTAGAGACTTCGCAGGCGCCGGAGCCACCACCTTGGGTTCAGGCTTCGGCTCAGGCTTGGCGACCACGGGTTTGACGACCGTTTTCTTGTTGCGCCGGGACCGCTTCTTGCGGCGGCGACGTCGCTTGCGTTTGCGCTTGGCTACTAACGCGCCGTCCAGCGCAAAGGCGGTCTGCGCTTGCGAGCCATCCGCCGTTTCTTGCGCGCTCGCCGGAGCAGGGTCCAAAATCAGCGCAAGTGCTATGCACAGGACCATCCATCGAGTCCCTGTGATCTGGGTCTTGTTATCCACTGACTTCATCATCCTCATCTTGACGGCAAACCCGATTATCAAGCAACCGCGAAGCTCCTTTAGTCGAGCCTATGATGACCCAACCACCTGTACTCTACCACAACCCACGCTGCTCGAAGAGTCGGCAGACGCTCAAACTCCTCAACGAGGCGGGTCATGAACCACGGGTTGTCGAATACCTCAAACAAGGCTTAGCGGAACTAGAAATTCGCGATCTGGCTCGAGCGCGTCATTGCAGCCTTCACGACCTGCTGCGGATCAAAGAGAAAGCCTACGCCGAGCACCAGCTCTCGAGCGAGTCTTCTGACGCCCAAATCATCGAGGCTTTACTCGACGCACCCGAGCTGCTTGAGCGCCCCATCGTGATCACCGACAAGGGCGCTCGTCTAGGCCGTCCGCCCGAGGACGTGCTTGAGATCCTGTCATGATTCACGTCGTCCTAGTCGAGCCTGAAATACCTGGAAACACAGGGAATATAGGGCGCAGCTGCCTCGCTGCTGGCGCCCATTTGCACCTGGTCAAACCGCTCGGGTTCTCGCTCGATGATGCGCGCGTCAAACGCGCTGGCCTTGATTATTGGAAGCACGTCTCGTTGACCGTTCACGAGCACCTAGAGGATGCGCAAAAGAACATCCCTGGCTTTGATCAAGCGCTCTGGTTCTCAACCCACGCCACGCAGGACTTTCATGACGTGGTGATCCCCGACCCGGCGGTGCTAATCTTTGGTCGCGAGACCAAAGGCTTGGGCGAGCAGCTGCGCACCCAGCACGCCCAGCGCTTGGTCAAACTCACGATCCACAGCGAACATATCCGCTCGCTCAACTTAGCCAACAGCGCAGCGATTGCGGTGTACGAGACCCTGAGGCAGCGGCGGCGCTCCTGAGCCACAAGCCTTGTCGGCCGCCCTAAAGCAGTCCAAAACGCCGGCATGAACTGTTTACTTTTTGCCCTCTTGCTGGCGGCTCCAACCGAAGCTGAGCTCAGCGTCGCTGTCTCGGCGTCGAACCTGTCGATCGCCAGCACCGCCAAAATACGCCGAGGGATCAACTCAGGCTTTGAGGCAAAACTTGAGTGGAACCCTTGGATCAGCGTCGCCGGGTTTGATGCGTTTCAGCCGGGTGCCCTGAATCTAGGCGCTGGCTGGTACCGCCGCTATTTCATGAACCGCGCCCGCTTTGCGGTCAGCGCGGGGCCCTCGATGCTCTTGTTCGATACACCCATCGATTCAAAAGGAACGGTTGGCGCCTTCTTGAGCTTTGAGCCGGTCTTGTTGAGCTGGCCTTTACGCCGCGGCACGCTGACCGTCGATCCAGGCAGCATCCACCTGGTCATGCCTGTCCTGAGTGGGATCCCGCTGATTCATAGGCAATACCGCCACGGCATTGGTTACGCCTACTCATGGTAAAGTGGCTGCTCGTCATCGCTTTGCTGCTTCCAGCCCCCGCCTTTGGGTTCTCCATCGGCAGCGCTATCTCTGACTTTTGCCACGAACGCATCACCCTCCAGGCATACCAAAACGCTCTTTTGAGCGATCTGGAACGCATCGATTTTGAGCTCCCCGATGGGAAAGCCTTTACCAAGATCGCCGATTATCTCTCCGAGCAAGTCAACGCGACCTACACCAACGATGCGCAGCGCCTCGTGCTGATGAGTCTGTTTGTGGGTGTGCGCTACCCCGACCAAGAGGGCTTCGCCGTTTCTGACCTGACCGCCCTTCGTGCGCTGCACATGAGCGAGATCGGTCAAGAGGATCACTGCCTGCGCGGGGTGGACATGGACGGGGCTGAGGGCAACCAGGCGGCGCTGACCGCTGCCCAAGACCTGATCCTTGAACTCGCCGACGAATCGCGAGCCGTGTTTTCGGCGAGCTCGGGCAGGCAGCGACTCACCAAGGTGCCCTTTTGGCTAGAACATTATGGCACAATACAAGTTGAAGTCTGGGAGCCCGCATTTTTGATGGGTCGTGCGCTGCATACGATCCAAGACAGCTTCCCACACACCTACCGCAGCGACGACGGCGCCCGAGTGTTTGCGGTGGCAAATTTTGTCGATGGCCTAAGCGCTGATCATGAAGCGCATCGAGACGGACCAAGGCACAGCGATGTGCTCGACCAGTGCAACGACCTGCGCGTGACGCCGCTCGCCGACGCCGCTCAAGCCGCCAGCGTCGAGCTGATGACGGCGCTCAAGAGCTATTGGGCTCGCGGGGATCGCGGCGAGGTTGAGGCCGTGGTTGAGCGATGGATGAGCCTTGAGCCGGACTGCGGCTTTGACAACGGTTATTGCGACAGCCAGTGGGCTACCCTGGGCGCCACACAGCAGACCACCCCGCCCTTATCGTGCGGCGCCACCCCGCAAAGCTCACTGCTTTGGCTGCTCGCCTTGATCGGCTCTCGGCGGCGTCGATGAACATCGTCATCCTGACGGGCGCTGGGATCTCGGCCGAGAGCGGCTTGGGGACCTTTCGTGATGAAGGGGGGCTGTGGGCGCAGCACGATATTCAAGACGTGGCGACGCCCGAAGCTTTTCAGCGCAACCCGGATTTGGTTCATGGATTTTACAACGCCCGGCGTGCACACGCCGCTAAAGCCCAACCTAATGCCGCGCATCGAGCCCTAGCAAAGCTCGAAAAAGAGTGGAGCCATGACGTCGACATCGTGACCCAAAACGTCGATGATCTGCACGAACGCGGCGGCTCTAAGTCAGTGCTTCATATGCACGGTGAGCTCACCGGCGCGCTGTGCGCGCATTGCGGCGCACGCTGGACTGCGCCAGCGGTCATGAACACCGAGGATCTATGCGCTCAATGCGGTCAGCCGCGCACCCGCCCTGATATCGTCTGGTTTGGTGAGATGCCTTACCAGATGGAACGTATCGCCCACTTGTTGGCGCATTGCGGCCTCTTCGTCTCGATTGGCACCTCAGGCAACGTCTACCCTGCGGCCGGCTTTGTTCAGCAAGCGCGGATGCTGGGCGCACAAACCCTTGAGCTCAACCTGGAGTCTTCGGCTGGCGGCAGCTTGTTTGAGCGGCGACGGCTAGGTCCCGCCACTGAGCTCATCCCCGCCTGGGTCGATGAGCTGCTCAGCTAGAACTCACGGCAATCACCGACGGGTTCAAGCGAACCAAAGCTAAAGGGCCTGGCTTGCTTGACCACTAACCCGCGCGCCTCGCCCACGAGTTTGAACTCGATGTCCATGGCGAAATAGCGATCCTCTCGATCCGGATCGAGCAAGGGTCTAAAGGCGCTATGAATCCCGGCGAGCGTACAGATCGCTTGGCGAATTTCCACGGTTTGCAGGACCGGCGCGCCACGCGTCAGGCTTGAGCGGCTCTGGTAGACCACCTCGGGCGATCGACCAAAGCGAAACAAGAAGCTCTCAGAGGTGACGCCAGGCGCTGGGTTGGTCACTGAAGCCTCCCCGGCTTGGACGTTCATGTAGTGAATGTCACCGCGATTGGGGTCTAACACGTTGCGCGAGATACCGACCCCGTTCGCCTCTTCGGAGCGAAAGGCGGCGTGGACCAAGACCCCCATCCCAAGCTGCGTTTGATCGACGCCAAACCAGACCCGCTCATCATAAGCACGCGCTGACCAAAGGCTCGCCCAAACGGCGCGCAACCCGTCATCAATTCGTCGCTCATCATCGCCAATTTCGACGCTCACAGACCGGTAGAGACCCGCCCCGCTAAACCCTTGTAAGTCCTCTGTATTTGAGCTGCTTCGCAGGCGCACCCGGCGCGTGCCCCAGCGGCTCTGAATCGCGCCGGAAATCTCCTGCAACAGCGCGGCGTCGACGGGGTGCTCGGTGATCAATCGCTGCACGGCGCCAAGCGCCTGAGCGCGGTACTCAGGGTCGACTCGAAACTGCGGCTCGGCCTCGAGCTCAGCGAGTCGAGCGGTGGCGCCGCTGGCGTCCAAATGCTCGCGGCTGTGCACCACCGGAACCGCGAAGGCTTGGTCCGGCGTCGTGACCGGCCCCGGACAGGTCGTGCGGCTCAAATTGAGCTGGGAGAGCTGCGC
>JBDQPD010000027.1:0-36561 GCA_040260805.1 Myxococcota bacterium
AAGGCGAAGTGTGTCGGGAAGTCAAAGACATGCTCGAGCCCACTTTGACGCCATCGCTCTGCCAAAACATGGGCACGACCCTCGTACATTTCACCCAGCAAGTCGATCTCATCACCCAAGCCACGCCGGAGCGCATGGACGAATTCGGTGGGCACGTGAGTTAGGGCATCGAGTCGGAAACCGTCTGGCTTGAGACGGCGCTGCCAGGCTTTGGCTTGTCCGATTAGGTAGTCACGCACCGCCGGTTTTTCTTGAGCTAAATCCGGGAGCCCGTGGACCCAGCCGGTCTCGCGTTCAGCTTGATCATCGGGGTCGCTGATGGCTTGATCGGCGTGAAACCAGTCGGGGTGCTGCGTTCGCAAAGGCGCATCCCAAGCCACATGGTTGGTGACCAAATCCAGGTGCAGCTTGAGACCTGCTCGCTGGGTCGCCTGACGCAATAACTGTGCAGCGCTCAAGCCGCCAAACCGGTCATCAACTTTGTCTAAATCATGGGTCCAGTAGCCGTGAAAGGCGCCGTGTCCATGGAACTTATCCGAGCGGCTTGCGAAGATCGGTGTCAGCCACAGGTCGGTCACGCCAAGCGCTTTGAGATGAGGCAGACGTTTCATCACCCCAGCGAGATCGCCGCCGTGCCATCCCTGGGGATCCTCACGCTCTACCCCGTGATTGTTGCTCGGATCTGCGTCATCAAAACGGTCCACCAAGGCTAAGTAGAAAAGTCGAGGCGCTGCCTTAGCCTGAGCTCGGGCAGGTTTGGGTGAGTCGGCCACTTGCCGCAGGACGATCGTTAGTCGTTCTGCGATCTCATCAACGACCGCATGGAGCGCATCCAATGCGTCTTGATTGCTTCGAGTCAGATGCGCCGCCAGATTCCAGTTGCTCGAGGCGATGACCTCGCCGGATTTCTGGTCCGCGACGCTGACTTGTACGGCGACTTCCCAGCGGTAACGGCCGGCGCTTGGGTTGAGGTAGCGGGGGTTGACTTCGACTAGGGTCACCCAGCGGGTTTCAGCCTTTTGCCGAAGTCGATTAAGGCGCTCCGTTTGAGACCGCACGTCATCAAGCCCCTTGGACGAGACAATCTTGAGCGCGCCGTTCTTGCTGTGCAGCTTCTCAGCCAACTCATCGGCAGACGCAACGCGCTGAGCTGCTTGGTTAGGCTCAGGGCCATCGATGATCAATGCCAGAGCGATCGATTGCTGAGTGGCGACCGAGGACAGGTTTGGTGCGGTCGCACAGGCGATCAGCACAAAGGGTAGGGCACGACTTAGAACCATGTCTCAGCCTCCAGTGCCACGAGGTGGTGTAGGCGCCGCTCCACCGGGGCGAAGGTGTTTTCATTGGATTCACGTTGTTCGAATTGGTTCCCAAAAGCGTTGTTTTGGTTGCTGTGCTGAAGACCATACAACAGGCGAATTACCGGGCGTGCGAAGAGCCCTCTTCCTTTGGGCGAAAAGAGCAGGCCACCCTTAAATTGGCGTGTTTTTCGGGTGTCGAGGTCACCGTATTCTAGCCCCCTAAGATCACTTTGACCGCCGGTGTTGCTCTCGATTGAACGCGGGGTGGCTCGCCACCGGTTCCCATGGACGCTGTGCTCGCTAGCGATCGATCCCTCGATCAGCAGGTGCCATTGCCTGTCGAGATACCACTGGGCTCGGGCGACGCCCGAGAGCATCTGCATCGATTCGTCCGAGGGGGCGACGGTGTTGTCCTCATCGCTTGACCAAAGCCCGATAGCGCCGATCCATAGATCCAGACGTTTCGGGATCAATTGCAGCTGAATCTCACTACCTAAAGTGGCTTGGAAGCGTTCATCACTCAGATCATGCAGGTAGATGGTAAACTCGCGCCCATTATGGGTCTCTTGAACTGGGCTTTGCGGATGTAAGCGCTCGAAACGAGCAAAGTTTTGCCACCATTTGATGACCCGACCCGCCTTAAAGCCCAACTCAGCAACGATCGCGTAGGATCGTGCATCACGAGTCTCGGGTTTTGGGAAAAAGTCTTCTTGCCCGGGGCGCCCCTCAAGAAAGCGCTCAACGACCTCACCGCGTAACAGGTCTTCGATCGCCACGCCTGGTGTCGCGTGCGGCGCTGTCGACTTGCCCGCCACGCTGGGTTCAAAGCGAACTTCGCCGCCCACGCCTGCGACCACGTGTCGGTTGCGATAGTGTAGTGAGGCGCCTGCGTTGAGAACGGCGTTGTAGGCATCCCCTTTGAGTCCATAGCCGGCGTCGCCCAAACCTAAAAGGTAGGACCAATTAGCCCTGCGCCCCTCCACCGCCACCCCGAGCGCTCCGTCAAAGAGCCTCGCTGGGCGCATATCGTAGAGCCCTAAATCGCCATACCAAGTGCTCAAGCTACCTACACGTACGGTATGTTTTGAGCCCTGGCTGGTCCCCGCGCGTAGATAGGCCTGGGTGAGCCTCATCGCAGCGAGCGAGCCGCGTGAACCATCGGCGCCGAGTGGGCCCGGACCCTCGAACTTGAGGTGCAGATCAGACCATGCACCGGACGACTTACGCAGAACGGCAAGACGGGGGTCCAGACTGATCCATGGACCCTCGTTGAGCAGACGGCCGTACAGGTTCCAAAATCCGAGCTGTCCTTGTCCGCCGGCTAAGTCGGGACGAGCGAGTAAGCGAGCGTAACCACCTAAGCTGGTGCTGCTGTGATCAACGAAGGCGGCAGCAGGTTGAGCGCAAAGCAGCGTAAGGCAAGCGAGCAACGGCTTCATGGAATCGCCTGCACAATCACGATCGATGAGCCTGCGGCGTCGTAGGTCGGACCGAGTGAGACGGTGGCGTTCAGATCCACATTGTAGCTTTGTCGAAGGTCACGGTCGTCTTCGGAGAGAAAAGAGCGGTCATCAAAGTAGGCTTGCGTATCGACGATCCGATGCCATGAGCGTCCCTCGGGTAAGGTAAAGGTTGTACTCTGTCGTTCCATATTGATGAGGACCGCGAGCTCGGGACCGGCTGACGCATCATAGTAATGCAAAATGACCGATTTTCCGCCCCAGTTGACCGCCTCTTCGTTCGCCGGGCTTTTCCACGAAAAGGGCGCGCCGCCCCCGTAGGTTGCAGGCGCCACCGCGTGGGTCATGGACTGTCGCCAGCGGGTCATTTGACGCACGAAATCATGCATTCGGTGGCGGTGGTCATCGGCTTGCCAAAGCCCCCAACGGAACCAGTTGTAGGCGTTGTCTGCTCCGGTGCTGTAGGCGTTGTTGTTTCCGAGCTGTGTACGCATCCACTCATCGCCGCCGAGCATCATCGGGGTTCCGTGAGAGATCATCATAGCGGTAAAGAAGTTGCGCATCAGCTGCCGCTTGAAGACCTCGTTCTCGGCGCCCCATTCGCGGCTGCGGTTGTGGCTGTCGCCGCTGTCTTGTTCACACCAGGAAGAGGCGGGGCTGTCGCAGCAGACTGGGTTCAGGGGCGTGCAACCATTGCGTTTGTCCTGATAGGTCACCAGATCATACATCGTAAATCCATCATGAGCGGTGATGAAATTGACGGCGGTCATTGGGCCTCGCCCGTTGTGGTTGTAGTTACGCTGCATGGCGGTCATGACGTAGCCGCCGTCGGCGTCGGCTTCTTGGCTGTTCAGCTTCCACTCATCGAAATTGATGAAGGCGCGCCACCAGTCGCGAAAGCGTGCGTTCCATTCGAGCCAGCCGGTCGTTCCGTCGCTGCTTGCTGGGTAGGCTCCAATCAAGGGTCCATAGTTCCCTCCAGCGGTCCAGGGTTCGGCGATGATTCGTGTGTTGGTGGCGCGCAAGACCGGGTCGTCGATAATATCCTGCAAGACCGTGTTCGCAGGGTCGTCCCAGTTGTTGTAGTCCCCGTCTCGTTCACCGAGAATACCCGCCAGGTCAAATCGGAAGCCATCGATATGGAGCTCTTCGACGCAGAAGCGAAGACTGTCCATAATCAACCGCCGCATGGGCTTATGGTTTGGACGCGTCTGGTTGCCTACGCCGGTGTTGTTCCAATAGGTTCGTTTGTCCTCGTTGAGCGCATAATAGGCGGCATTATCCAGCCCCCGAAAGGAATAGATGCTCGCGGTTTCATGAGGGTCAAAGTTGATGGATGCAGCGCTCGTTCCAGGGTCAAGACTTCGATCGTCTAGATAGAGCCGCTCGCGCCATAGGCCGCCTTCACCCGTGTGGTTGTACACGACATCAATGATGACCTCGATACCGTGTTGATGCAGCTGGTCGACCATCCACTTGAATTCATCCAGGACCCGATGCGGGCGAGCGTCTGATGCATAGCTCAGTTCGGGCGCAAAGAAGTTCGTGTTCCAATAGCCCCAGTACCCACCGTCCAGGCTTTTTTCATGGATCGGAAGCAGCTCAACAGCGGTAATTCCTAGATCCGCTAAGTACGCAGCTTTCTCTCCAACCCCGCGAAATGTGCCGGGGTGGTCGACGCCACTGGCAGGATCAGCGGTAAAGCCTTTGGCGTGCACTTCATAGATGATCAGATCCGTAGGGCCATGGTTTTCGTGGGCGCCGCTTCGGCGTTTTTCTTGCCAGTCTGCCTCGGCTTGCGACCATTCATAGTCACTGCGCACCACGACGCTCTTCGTCGATGCGCCATAGGTATTGACCGTGCGTGCTGGGCCGGATGCCAGGCTTGCGCGACCCCAGTCGTGATCGCGATGGAGCGCTTTCGCATAGGGGTCGATGAGGAGCTTGTTCGGATTAAAGCGGTTTCCTTCAGCGTCAACATCAGCCTCGAATCCGTGGATTGAGCCAGGAAACCAGTCTTCATGTTGCTTCCAGTTGGGTCCCCACGCCCGAAAGCCATAGTGCTGACCTAAGCCGATACCTTCGACAAACAAGCTCCACACGTCACCGAAGCGATGCATCGGAAAGGTTTTCGTCGCTTGATCAGACTCTGGGTCATCAAACAGCAGCAGGTCGATGCGCTCTGCGCGTTCTGAATAGATCGCGAAGTTGACCCCGTCATCAAACAGAACCGGTCCCATATGCTCAAGGGCTTCGATCGCATCCGCAGACAGCGATTCAGCGTGGGACTTTGAGGCGTATCGCTGAGGTACGGGGTCGGTTTCGGGGCAACCTAAGATCACCATAATAGTCGCTACGACCAGGAAATTTTTCATCGTCGATACCACCCCTCTCATCACTTCGAGAAAGCCTATTCACCGGTCAATGCTAGCGAGCCTTACGGTAATAACGCTCGTTGTATTCTGACACCATGCGCTCGGTCGTAAAGTGTGCAGCGGTTGCGATCGCCGCCTTTTGCATCTCAAGTCGTGCCTTTGGATCCGCCCAAACCGGTACCACGCGCTCGATCAGGCAACGGTAAAGAGCTTCAGCGTCGCCTTCATCATCGCGCTCGGGCAAGCGACTTCCAAAGGCGAACCCGTTGATGTTATCTTCGCACCCTTCAACCCACCAGCCGTCGAGATACTCAAGTTGGGAACCCCCTGCATCGAGGCTTTCATCCCTGAGGTGCCGGAGGCTTCGAGTGGACGAATCGGGTTGTTGAGCCAAAGGTCCACGCCTCCAGTCAAAAGACGCCCGTGCCACATCGAATAATCGGGGATTAAAACGACGCGCAAAAGGCCGCCCGACAACTGACCTTGCTCGTAAATCGATCGAAGGATCGCTTGACCTTGATGATCTTTCGGATGCGACTTGCCCGAAAAGACCACCTGAAGGCCGCCGAGTTTCTCTGCGGCTTCAAGCAAGCGCTCGGGGTTGTGAAACAACAGGTTACCGCGTTTGTACGGCGTCATGCGCCGAGCAAACCCAAGCGTCAGTCGGTCACTTCTCAGCGCCGAGCGAGTGGTGGCATTGGCGTAATCGCAGAGCTCTTCTTTAGAGCGCTGACGAGCTGCCAACAACTCGTTGTCTGGAATGCGCGCTGCCTGGGCCAAAAGCTCAGGGTTGGCTTGCCAGCCTTCGAGATGGCGATCAAAGAGCGCCGCCATAGTCGGTAGGCACCATTTACGGTGATGAATCCCGTTGGTGAGCCCCTCGATCGATCGGCCCGGAAAGAGCGGCTCAGCGACCTCAGCGTTGGTCTTTGAGACGCCATTCATTTTCTGCGCATAATGGGCTGCGAGGTGACTCATATTGAGTTCATCAGTGCCTAGATGTGACGCAATCAACCGCTGGAATGAGTCGGTACAAAGCTCTTGCCACAAGTCGGCACCAAAGCGGTCATGTCCCGCAGCTACAGGCGTGTGCGTTGTGAAATGGCATCGAGATCGAATGGAGTCTTCGCTTTGCCCACTGATCTGCCATGCGACGGGTGCCATTGCGCAATGGCCTTCATTGAGATGCAGCTGGAACTGGTCGTCATGACGAGCTTGTCCTAACGCGATCGCACCTTGACCTAAGACCAGCTCTTGACGGAGGCGAAGCGCCTGATCACCGCCGTAGAGTTTCCGACTCACGTGCCGCCAAGCCTCAGGGTTCTCTTCAAGGTCGGCGTCGAGAAACAAGACATCAACGCCTCCTAATGTGCCTTCGACGCGTCGCTTCCACACGCGCAGTTGGATCTCGCCATCGACTGTGTTGATCGCCACGGATCCAGCCGGATCCAAGACGTCGCTTGGATCGGTGCTGGGGAAATACATGTCCTGCTGCCCTGACTCATCAAAGCGCTGCTGACCATATCCTTGTCGGTAGTAAAGACTGACGCAGGTAAAGGGTAAGCCCAGATCGGCGGCGCTGCGCACGTGATCACCTGATAAAACGCCAAGCCCACCGGAGTAGGTCGCCAGGCTACAATCAAGACCTACTTCGGCTGTGATATAGACAATAGGTAGCATCGATGACTCCAAAGATCGTGGCACTTAAGTCGCGCTGCTTCGAGTTGTCTAGAAGAAGATGTGCTGGCAGGAGGGGAATATGCTTTATCGATTCTTCGCTATTTTGTGCTGTTTGAGTGCTTGTAACTCCCAGAAACCTACTCATGAGTCGGATGTTGGCTTTGTTCTGATTGATGCCGGGCGACCGAATTCAACGGATGCCCAGCGTCCGGACACCGGTCTACTGACCGATGCGGCCACGTTGGATATCAGCGCGAGCCAAGACGCCTCGGGCGTGAGCCGAGATGCAGGACGGGTGGATTCATGTCGGCTGGATTGGGTCGTCGATCTGCGCCACCTCGATCCGATACCGACTCAAGTCGCCGTCGCCGGTGCTTTTAACGATTGGTCAACGGATACGACGCCCATGGTCGAGCTCGTGTCAGGCGTTTTCGCAACCCACGCTGAGCTTGAGCAGGGTGACTATACGTACAAAATAGTCGTCGATTCGGCGACGTGGATGATGGATCCAGGTCAGCCCCGAGTGCGAGACGATGGCGAGGGGAACACGAACTCGTTGGTGCGTCATGAGTGTCGCACCAACACCGACGCCATCGTTCGTTTGACTCATCAGTTTGATCCGCAGAGTTCAGCCTTGATCGAGCAGAGCTACCTGCTCCCGAGCGGCTTGGTTGATGTGCAACTCGACGGCGCGACGTTGCGCGGCTTCAACTGGTCACTCGAGGGCGACCGAACGTTGAGCCTGCAGTTCGGTGCTGGCTTGACCCATTTAGCGACCTTGACCCTGCGCTGGGCGGATGGCGCAGAGCGACGCTTGACGGTAGGGCCTGAGCTGTCGCCGTCCAAGGACTGGCGGCGAGGGACGCTCTACTTCGCCATGATCGATCGCTTCGTGAATGGTCGTTTAGACAATGAACAACCCTTCGAAGACGTTCCCGAGGCGCTCAATTATCAGGGCGGTGATTTGGCTGGGGTGACCCAGCTGCTGGAACGCGGTGGCTTGGACGATCTTCAAGCCCGGGCGATTTGGTTGACCTGGCCGATGCTGGGTCCGGACCGCTCGATGGCGGGGCAGCGCCTAGAGCTTGACCCAAGACCACGCGGTTGCGGCTTGAACCCGTATGATCAGTCGCTTCCGCGAAGAGCTGTTCGATACACCGGCTTTCATGGATACTGGCCGACCGATCTGCAGCGTGTCGATCCAAGGTTTGGTACCGAGGCTGAGCTAGAAGCTTTGGTGCACGCGGCTCATCAGCGCGGGATCGCGGTCTTGCTGGATCTGCCCGCCAATCATCTCCACGAAGATCACCCGATCGCTCAAGACGAACAAAAGCGCTCTTGGTTTAACTATCCAGCCCAGGTCTGCGGCCGTGAGGTCGCTTGGGATGATGCGCCAGAGACCTGCTGGTTCACGGAGTATTTACCTGATCTGAATTTGGGCAACGTAGAGGCGCGTTCGTGGTTGGTTGACCAAGCTCTGGCGATTGCGGAGCGGTTCTCTATCGATGGTTTCCGGATCGACGCGGTCAAGCATCTGGATCGTCGGTTCTTGACGGACTTGAGGCATGCAATGCGGGCTCGCCATGAGCTGGCGGGGCAGCCCTTTTGGACCATCGGCGAGACCTTCTCTGGTGACGCCGCGTCCGTCGCTTCTTATGTCGGTGAGACGGGGGTCCACGCTCAGTTTGATTTTCCAACCAACTACCAGCTGCTCGAAACCTTCGCTCAAGGGCATCTTGGTTTAGGTGAGATGGACGCCAACGTCCGCGGGATCAAAGCAAACTACAGCCAAGAGCTGATGGTTAACTTTGTCGGCAATCACGACATCGCTCGGTTTACTTCGCTCGCTTCCGCTCAGTTGTGTGGAGCGTGGGATATGGGTTCGAACCAAGCTTTGGGTTGGCACCAACCTCCCGTCGCGCCCAACGATGCTCATCCCTACAAGCGTTTGCTCCAAGCTTTGACCTACGCCTTCACCATCCCAGGACAGCCGATGATCTACTACGGTGATGAGTTTGGAATGCCTGGAGGAGGTGACCCCGATAACCGGCGGATGATGCGGTTTGATGAAGCGTTGAGTGATCATGAGCGCTGGTTGCGTGAGCAGGTCGTTCGACTCACCGCCGTTCGACAACAGGTCGACAGTTTGCGCAGCGGCGCTTGGCCGTCACCTGCGGTCGCCGACCAGCAGACGCTGGCTTACGTTCGTACGGGCGGCGCAGACGATGCGTTGGTGATTATCAACCGGGGGCCGGCGCGTAGCCTACAATTAGCCTTGATCGAAGAGGGTCTGCACGGTGCTTTGGTTGAAGCGCTGAGCGGCGCACAGGCGCAAATGGATCCGCAAGCTGGGCACCGCTTCGAGCTCGAAGCTGAGAGCGTTCAAATTTGGACTCGAGCGGCTCGCTAGGGCATCTGCGCCAACGATGCGAGCGTCTCCTCGTCTAGTTTGGAGAGGAGCTTCGCTGACGCAGCTCTGGAACCTGAGTAGTAGTTTTTATCCGCCTTTTTGGCTGACTCGACGTCGCTACGATTGATCTGTGGTAGCCCTTTAGCCTTCAAGAAGGCGTCCCAAATTTGGCTGTCTCGACCGCCCGCATCCGTGTGTAGGCTGTGGCTCGCGAAGACCAATGCGTTGAGGCGGTTTCGAAGTGGATCGCCTTGATCGCCCTGAACAAAGCGAGCGAACTCGTAAGATGCAGCGGCGCGCAAGGCCTCTTCTGATGCGTGCGCATGGTGCGCATTCATCTTCATCGTGATGCCGGGCCGGCCTTCGATATCACCGCGCTCGAAGCGGAACATTTGCGTCTCACCTGGCTTGGGATCAAAGAGACCGGCTGGTGTGACTCTGCCGTCCTTGGTGACCTTAGCAAGCTCTTCCGAATAACAACCTAAGCGCGTCACGGTCATTGCGGCAAAGTGCGCTTTGGTGCCGTCCATAATCGCTGCAGGGCGACCCTTGATCGCCTCAAAGTCACGCGCTGCGTCGGTCTCGGGTGCGAAGCTGTTAAAGTCGACCACTCGGTCTAAGATGTCGGCTTGACCGTCGTGATCACGATCGAGCACTCGACGGCGCACGATCTCGTCACCAGGGAAGATAAAGTTGTTGTCCACACCGTTTCTTGAGTGGGTGCTGCCCCACGGGTTGTTTCGGCGTACGCCTTCAGCAATTTCACTGTAGGGCGCACGATTCGCAATCCCCTCAAATGTGGTCAGAATGGTATTGATCCCCTCGGATTCGGCTTCACGCGTTGCGCTGCCTGGGATGAAGTAACTTGAGTTGTGCGTGGTGACTAAGTCAGCCCCGGGGAACTTGTCTTTGACCTGCTGCATTTCGCCTTTGCCCACGCAAAGATCAGCGAGGATCAGCTTACCCTTTCCGCCTTGGTCATGGGTGACCTCTTTGAGGCTGTCGCGCATGTTGCGACCCCAGTTTGAATGCCCGGTGTAGATCACCATATCGGTGTCAGGATCATCGACTCGTTTGAACATATCGGAGCGAAACGAGCGCAAGCGCACTTGAAAAGTCGTCTCCTCGCCGTTGCGTTCGTAGGTCTTTTCAAACAGCGCTCCGCCACCGTCTTGACCCTTGGCGACGAAGCCTTCTTTGAGCAGACGCTTTTTATCATCGGTGAGGCTCTCCGGACCGGCGCTCCAGTCGACGGTGACCGTCTTGTCCTCGCCTTTGAACCAAGCATCATAAGGGGGATACTCGGAGCGTACCGGCGCTAAGCCCTCGCCGATGGTCTGATGCAGCTCGCGCGGGAAGGTGTGCGCGGTTCGCAACAGGTTCCAACCCATGCTGTCGCGCAAGACCGGGTTGGTCTCGGCCTGCATCGATTGGATGTAGGTGGCGAGTCCTGCCTTTTGAGTCTCAGGCTTGGTGCCGTCGGCGGTGATCAGTTCGAGCAATACCGTGCTCGCTGAGCTGCGCATTTGAAGCGTTTGACGAGCATCTAAACCGTCAACTGTAGCGCCCACCTTGGCGGTCGATAGATCCGATTTCAGATGGGTCAGGAGCGTATCTCGTTGGCTCGGGTTGAGCGCCATGGCTTCGATCGCATTTCCCGGGGCATCGTCGATGAGGCTCGCCGCGGCATAGAGACCTTGGCCTACTTGCCCGGGTGTACTCGGCTTGACGCCCAGCTCAGCCGTGAATCGCCCCCCGGTAAACGAGACCGCTCGACGCGCACCCGATGCGTCGAGATTGACGCCGGGTAGGGCGGGCGCCACGTGGTCGCCAACCTCTGCGCCGAGATCACTGCTGCGCACCATCACTGCGGCGGTAGCACCTGCGAGGGTGTCTTCAACTTTGAGACCAGCGAGCTCCGGGTTAGCCAGCGCGCGCTTGAGCGCCGCCGTATCGTTTGCGCTAAGATCTGAGGCGGGGATGCGCACAGCGCCATCAAAGCCGTCGAGTCCAAGGTCGACAAAACCATCGGTTTTGTCGGGTGTTTGAGTGGAACGCTGCGCATCTAGACTCACCGTGCGACGGGTGGCTGGATCGGTGAAGGTCAATCGAAGATCAGACACAGTAAACTCCTGACGTTAACACGTCTTCGGCAGCAAGACTGCTTGGTTGTGCCCGTTAGGGCAACCGGCGGAGCGAGCCCGCTCAGTACTTACCGTCGTGTCGGGTGCCCAAGTAACCACCCCAGGCTATCCGCTGAGGCGTACGACCGGAGAGGTTGTAGCGAACCAATCGGCTCACGGTGATGCTGTTGGTCGTGACGTACCACTCGAGGTAGCCATCTTCATCGGCATCACCAACCCAGCCTGCGGAGCCGACCAAACCCTCTTGCTCACCGATGACTTCGATACGCTGTTCGTCCGTGTGCAGAATCGAGAGCTCGCTCCAGTTGGGGTCTTGCATGGTCTCAGGTAGCGAAGAGCGCGCAAAGAGGACCTCGTCAACTTGGTCTCCGTCGACGTCGGCGGCCACCGCTGTTCCGATCAGGATGTCCCCATCGACAGAATCTTCGAACAAAACCTCACCCGTTCGTCCGTCAAAGACACGGATTTCAGAGCCAGTCCACACTGGAAATTGCCCCTGAGTCAGGCTGGTGAAGATGTCGAGGTCGCCGTCTCCGTCGAAATCCCCAACGATCGGACTCGCCGCCGTCTCTCGACGCGCTTGAGTCTCTCGCTCCCATAAGATCTCAGCGGTCGCTCCCGAGAAAACAATCAGTCGGCCATCAAACGGGGTGACGATCATCTCCAAAGCGCCATCGCCATCTAAGTCGGCGTAGGCTGGTGGGGCGATGCAGCCAAAGTCTGCAATCGGTTCGATCAGCTCGACCTGTCCGTCTAAAGTGCCCGCCAAGATGCTCTCCATGGGGACCATAAACAGGCTGCCTGGAAGCGTCTCTCCGCCGGTGCCGTAGATGACGTATGCGACCCCTGCACGAACCCAAAGGGTTGGCGAAGAGTAAGTCTCTGCCGCCAGAGGCACCGCCAGACGATGAATCACATCCAGCGTGGTGCCATCAAGAACTTCGAGCCAGCCAGGAGGTCTAGGATCACCGACATCAGCATAATCATCACCACCGTTCGTGATGACGATCTCGCCGACGCCATCGGCGTTGATGTCGCGCGCTTGAAGGCCGGTATAATAGTTCCAGATACCCGCTGTCCTTGAGGCGTCACCATAGGGCTCGGTTTGATAATGCATCACCCCGGTTTCGACATCGACGGCCATCAGCACGCCGCGTTTGCCACCGAATAGGTAGAGGTTATCAAAGCCGCTGTGACTTTGGACGGGCAGCGCCAGACTGAAGAGCTCGGCGTTACGATCGATCTGCCATGCCACTTCGCCGCTGGTTGCGCTGACGCTCATGGCGCCGCCGATGACCGCGCCAGGGGTGCGATTTCCGAAGACCGCACCAAAACTGAGCAGTAACTCGGGTCCGTCTTCCGACTCAAACCGTCGCGGCGAGCCGTACGACGTGTTGGGAAGATCCCGTGACCACGCCAAACCGGTCGGCGGCGGCCCGACGTCAGGAGCGCTTGCATCGACCGGTCCGCTCGCGTCGGCGGCTCCCGCGTCAGCCGGGCCAGCGTCCGCCGTTAGGGCGGGACCGGTGTCGGCAACGACAGGGGATTCAGGGCAGCCTAAAAGGGCCCAGCAGCACGCCAAACCCCAGAGCAAATTGTTGTTCTTGCAACCGTGCACGGGATGCTCCTGTGTTCTTGGTTGCTTAAATAGCATGAACGAGCACGGCGTCTAGGACGCCGAGCTCGTTTGCTTATGTTTTGGGATCAAGCCTGGTTAGGCTTAGTCCCGGCGGAAACCGCCGCCGCCGCCGCCGCCGCCACGATTGGGGCGTTCGGTTGCGGTATCGACACGGATCGAGCGACCGTCCAGATCGGAGTTGTTCAACTCTTCACGGGCTTTCGCTGCAGTTTCCGAATCGGCAAAGGTCACGAAGCCAAAGCCGCGCGAGCGACCGGTTTCACGCTCCATGATCACCTTTGCGTCGGTGACTTCGCCGCATTGGGCGAAGTGTTCAAGGAGGGTTTCGTCACGGGTAGCCCACGCAAGGCCGCCAACAAATAATTTCGAGCTCATATCAAATCCTGATGTGCTGTTCGCACGATAGACAAAATACGTTAGCCGGATGCCAACGCCGAGTTGCCCCTATGCGCAATGCACGAGCTTGTCTTGTGTTTTTTTATGTTCATCATTGTTTTGTTGCATTCGTGCGGTTGCCGGGGGCTTAATCGGTTGTCTTCAAAGTGCGTCAGGCGCCAAAGCGTTTGAGCCGTTAAGGGATGGGTGATTTAGGGATGCATGATCCGGTCAGCTCTAGACCTCTGAGCATCTTCCATGGCGACAACCTTCCCTTGCTCGCAGCGATGGAGGGTTCCTCGTTTAGGCTGATTTATATCGACCCTCCGTTCAACACTGGCCGGACCCAGCGGCATACCCGAATCCGAACCGTTGCAGACGACACAGCCGGTGATCGCAAGGGTTTTGGCGGTAAGCGTTATCGGACCGAGGCGCTCGGTAGCGCGAGTTACGCAGATGATTTTGATGACTTTCCAAAGTTCATCGAGCCTCGACTCAAGGAGGCTCACCGGCTGCTCACCGACGACGGTGTTTTGGTTTTTCACATCGACTTTCGGGAGGCGCATTACTGCAAGGTCATGCTGGATTCGATTTTTGGTCGGGCCAATTTTTTGAACGAGATCATTTGGGCTTATGACTATGGCGCCCGGTCAAAAAAGAAGTGGCCAGCCAAGCACGATACTATTCTGATTTACGTCAAAGACCCCCAAAATTACGTCTTTAACTTCGAGGCGATGGACCGAATCCCCTACATGGCTCCAGGGTTGGTCAGCGCGGAAAAGGCAGCTCGAGGTAAGACGCCGACCGATGTGTGGTGGCATACCATCGTTCCCACTAATGGTGCGGAACGAACAGGTTATCCTACGCAAAAGCCTTTGGGCATCCTCAAGCGTATCATCAGTGTGCACAGCGACCCAGGTGATCGTGTCCTCGATTTTTTCGCCGGGAGTGGGACGACCGGAGAGGCAGCCATGGAGCTCGGCCGGCAGTGTACGTTAGTCGACTCCAACCCCGAGTCTTTGGCGGTTATGGCTTCCAGGTTGGCGCGGTTTTCACCGGTCATTCATGATTGGAAACCTGAGTCAGCAGAAGACTAGGCCCTTAGTTATCAGCCGAATATCCGTCGTATTCGTACCAGTCGTGTCGAACCTTTTCGATCTTCGCCCGCACGGCGTCTGGATCCGCACCGTATTGAGCGAGGAATTCAGGTAACTGCTTGGCGACAACTTCTTGGCCCAAAGCCAGTCCGGCGCGATTGTCGGTGTCGTAATGAACACCTGCGGCGCTGCGGAAGGTCGCAACGGCATAGTCCATACGTTTGGCTTCTGCGATCTGCTCGGGTGAGAGATCCATCACGACCGCCATGTAGAGCGCAGAGCTTGAGGCGGCAGAATGCATGGCAGGCCAGCTTGGATGGCGGGGGCAGCCCTCTGCGTACGCCGTGAAGTCTTCGGCTTTCGTCAGGTTCATCTGAGCGATTTTATCTTTGATATGCTGCGGCGCCTCGAGCTCGCCGCTGTGCACCGCCCAAGCCACAGACTCTGGGCGAGCCCTGCCTTCACTCCATTTGCACGCGAAGGCAGAAGGGGAGACCTCAGAGACAGCCCAGCCGATCGTGCGCGCCAAAAGAACCGGACCGTTGACGAAGTCGGCTTGGCTGCGCTGCGGAATGATCGACGAGTCGACTTTAGCGCCTTCTTTGAGGAATTGCTCAGCGAGCGCCGTCGGCCATTTGTTGGGAAAGTCCGCACGCACAGCCTCGGAGCCTTGCTCCATGCTGTAGCCCTCGAACACTTTTGGCACATCGAGCATATCCTTAGCTTGACCACCATTTCGACGCGCGAACTGTAGGTCGATGATCTGTTCAAACTCACCCCAAAAACCCGGGTCGCCAGGATGGGTTGGTTTGGGCAGGAAGTCCGGTTTGACGACGACCTGAGGGTCGCTCGACACCACCGGGCTGACGGCGTTGCAGTTGCGTAGTTTAGCGGCCTGATCGGCGGTCAAGGGAAAGGTGATATCTGGTCCCGAATATTTGGCGAAGCGGAAGTCGCCCGCAGGGTTCGTGCTCTTCGCCGAGTCGAGTCGAAGATTGATCGCGTTGATTCCCCCTCGGTTGACACCCTGGTTCCCTAAGCCTGCGTCCAGCTCGAACCCTGGCGGTCGTTCAAGACCTTGCAACCCTTCGAGTCCAGGCATCGCCGGAGCCTTGGGCGGTGTCGGGATGCCTGCTGGCTCGGCGGCCGTTTGTGGTGTCACGGGTTGAACATTCGGTCCTGTGTTCGGAATTCCTTTGATCGTCGGCATGGTGAGAAGCCTTTCTGGGGGGTCTGGACACGTGTCTATCCAATGCATCACCCGGTGTGTGTCAAGCTCAGGTCTTGTCTGTTTGTTTTTTGCGCAGTGGTTCATCGATGAGGTCTCACCGCGTCGGAGCGGTTGTCGATAGCCTCTGGTCCACAAGTCGATGCTTTGGGTAGATGGGTCCGGCAGGGGGACGCATGATGATCGGTAATCGGCTTGCCTTTGGGGCTATATTGAGCCTGGTCTGCGTACCGGTTTCCGCCAGTGCCGAGCCGGCTAGACCCCCGGCTTATGCCCACGGTAGCTCGCAATTTGGGTTGCGTTTAAACCCCACGGGTTTGCGCTTGAACACTACAGCCGGCTGGCGGATTCCTCTGTCTTCGGATCCGGGCCTTTTGTGGAAAACGACCTATCTGGAGGTCGGCGGCGGCTTAATCGTGACGCCGGTCTCCCTCTTTCCTTCTGTCCATGTCGAATGGGTGCCGATCGCACCCTTGGTCTTTCGTGCGCAGAGCAGCCAAGCGACCTACCTCGGGGTCTTAGGGCATGCCCTCACCTTTGATCAGGCTGAAGTCGACGCAAGCTCCGGCTCTGGTGCCTATTGGAACCCAGAGGTGGTCGCTGACCGAACGGCTGACGAAGCAGGCAGTCTGACGACCGGCTTTGACCATATGGTCTCGGCCACCTTGCAGCTCAAGCTTGGGCGGGTCTTGGCGAAGGCGAGCTTTGAGCATCATTGGATGACCATGAACCTGCCGGACAACGCGGTGCGTTGGTATGACAGCTCAACCAACTTGATGATGGCGGCTGACGATCGACTCAGCGTCAGCAAGGCGCTGCTCGCTTACGTCGCCATGGGCTCGCTCGCTGGACCACGTTTCTTATTGGTTGGGCCGAGCTATGAGTTCCAGCGAACACAAGGTGATGACTTGAGGCGACACTTGCTCGGATTCGTCGCCGCCTGGCGTCCGGGCTGGATGCCCAAACAAGGCTTGACGTTAGGCACGGTAGCGCAGCGTTATTTGGTCGACGCGGCGGCGCATCGTCAGGGGCAAATGCTGGTCTTAGCCTTCGCCCAGGTTCGCTTTGGAGCCAAGCCGTGAAGCGACGCTGGCTTCGCCTTCGACCACGCTCAACGACGGGTTGAGCGTGCGCTTAGCCCAATCCCAAACCATAATTTTGATTCTGGTGGCGTCGTGCACGAGCCCTCTGCCAGCGTTTGAAGACGCAACGGCGCGCTGCGGCGATGGGATCGTCAACAACGCAGAGGTTTGTGATGACGGTGACGAGGACGCGCTGAATAGCTGCACCAACACCTGTCAGCTTGCGCGCTGCGGTGATGGACTTCAGCGCACCGATCTAGAGCCTGGCGCCCTTGGCTATGAGGGGTGTGATGACGGAAACATCGAGGAACGCGATCAATGCACGAACAGCTGCTTGCTGGCTCGCTGCGGTGACGCAATTGTTCGTCGTGACCTGCCGGAGGGTGACCCTGATTTTGAGCGGTGTGACGACGGCAACTCGGTCGACGATGATCTCTGCACTCGGTTGTGCGCGCCGCCGCGCTGCGGCGATGGCATCGTGCACGACGGCGAAGCGTGCGATGACGGCAACACCAACCCACGAGACGGCTGCCTAAACGACTGCACCGAGCCGCGCTGCGGTGACGGTATTCGTCAAGTGGGTGAGGCCTGCGATGATGGCAACGATGATGAGCATGATGGTTGCCTAAGCGATTGCAGCGAGCCGCGCTGCGGCGACGGTATTCGTCAAGTGGGTGAGGCTTGCGATGATGGCAACGACGATCAACACGATGACTGCCTAAGCGATTGCAGCTTGGCGAGCTGCGGTGATGGGTTTCGTCAAGTTGGCGAAGCCTGCGACGACGGGAACCAAGACGGCTCAGACGAATGCACCCTTGCCTGCACGCTGGCGCGTTGCGGTGACGGGTCGGTTCGTACGGGCTTAGCTTTGGATCACGAGGATTATGAGGCTTGCGATGACGGCAACGCGGAACCCATGGATGGATGTTCGATCGAATGTCGAGAAGATGATCATGCGGATGCCTTAGAGCTGGCGACGGCGATGACCTCCAGCGGAGCCACAGGGGCGATCCACTCGCGCGCCGATGTCGACGCGTTACGTTGGTCTGCGGAGGTGCCGGGGATGTATGTTTTCACGGTCGAGGCGGTCGCTGGAGGGGCTGGTCAGATCGTCCCGATGGCGCCGAGCTTAGTCGATGACCAAGGTCGAACTCTTGAGCAGCTCACGGCCGATCCTGAGTGTCGGTTTGAGGTCACGCTTCGAGCAGGTGAGTCCGTATTTTTACGCCTTGAGCCGTTGTCCTCAGAGGCTACACAAGGGAGTTACCGGATCAGGGTTCAAACGACTTGCGGTAACGGCGTCGTCGAGGATCATGAGTCCTGTGATTACGCCGATCCAAGCATCGGTGGCTTTAGCTGCCGTAACGACTGTGAGTGGCGACGCTCGATGCTCAATGGGTGGCAAAATACCTGCTATCGGCAAGACGGTGTCGCCTGGTGCACAGGCGATGCGGGGTGGTCTGTTCTTGGACCAGCTGGAGATCATCTCGCCATGTGTCAGGGGTACGGAAACCAAGGACAAAGCTGCATGCGCCGCCCAGTCCGTATCCCCGGCTTTGATGACGGCATCAAGAGCATGTCCCTCGGCGATTCATTGGTGTGTATGACCAATGCGCGGGGGTGGCCGATGTGTTTAGGACTGGACACCTTTGCGTCGCAGATTCCAGGTCCTTATGTGCCGTGCCCTGCCAACCCTCTAGCTCGTTGCGTAGACTCGCCGCGCAGGGTCCAACCACAAACCTTACCTCAAGTGGATGGCGTCGCGGTCGTGTTTCGCTCGATTTTCGCGCTCGTCGAGGGCTCACTCTACGGTTGGGGCGATGGGGCGTTCGGCTTACTAGGGCGCAACACACCGCACCAACGACTCAATGACCGATCCTTCACCGAGCCGGTAGAAATCGCTGTCGGGCCGGCTGAGGATCACGTGCTCTACGTCGAGGGTTCGTCGTCTTATTACACGGCCTGTGCGTTGACCGAAGCTAGGCACTTGTATTGCTGGGGCTTGAATGAGTCGGGACAGACAGGGCGTGCTCCAGGCAACGAGGTCTTATGCCCTGCAACGCACAGGTACTTAGACGATGCACAATGTGTGCGGACCCCGCAGCGTGTCCAAGGTCTCGACGGAGTGGTCGATTTTTCGGTCGGTGGAAAGCACGCCTGCGCCCTGGTGGGGAACGGAGCTTTGTATTGCTGGGGAAATCATGAGTTCGGTCAGCTCGGGGTGCCCCTTGATCGCGTCGAGGCTTGCAACGGGTTGGGTACTTGGGGGTGCAGCAGCTCACCGCTTCGTGTCGATTTGCCCGAGGTGATCGACGTCGCTGCCGGGACCTTCCACACCTGCGCCGTCCTCGATGGTGGGCGAGTCATGTGTTGGGGCTCGAGCGCAGGGCACGCGCTGGGGCTGGGGCGTCAGGACCTGTCCGTTCCGCTGCCCCGGCTCGTCGGTCGCATCAACGATGCACGCGAGATCAGCGCCGGGGCGAACCACACCTGCGCTCGACATCAAGACCAGAGCATCTCGTGCTGGGGCATTAATCGTCTGGGCGAGACGGGGACCAGCTCGTTTGATGATGCGGTAGTGTACCCAAGCTCAGTTGAGTTTCGCTAAGGTGTCCGCTCACGGTCAGCTCAACAGTTTGATGCGCTATCCGTTGAAATCAACGGCTGGTTGGTCGGTCGAGGCTGCCGAGCTCAGTCAGCGAGGTTTACTCGATGACCGGCGCTGGATGGTCGTTGATGAGGTGGGCGAATTCGTGACGGCGCGTCATCACGGCGCGCTGCTCACCGTTCAGGCTGAGCCTGGGTCCGCTGGTGAGCTCGTCTTGCGTTGCGCCGGGCTCGCTGATGACGTGACCGCAGCGCCTAGCTTTGAGTCCTCACCGGTCCAAGTCAAGGTGTGGGGCGATCGCTGCCCGGCGCTCGACATGGGCGACCAAGCGGCACAATGGATCAGCCAAGTCGTGGGTCGATCATGCCGTGTGGTCTATATGCCGGATGAAACCAAGCGTCCGGTCTCGGGCGCCGCTTCGACGCCTGGCGATATCGTCAGCTTTGCGGATGGTTACCCTGTGCTGTTGACCCTGCAAGAGAGTTTGGATGCTCTTAACGAAGGGATCGATGAACCGGTCGCTATGGCCTGTTTTCGTCCGAATATAGTGGTTAGTGGGTTGGAAGCCTTTAGCGAGCACTCGTGGTCGAGTGTTCGCATTGGCGAGCTAGACTTTACCGTCGCAGGGCCTTGCGTGCGCTGCCAAATGACCACCCGTGATCACCGCACCGGAACACGTCGCAGTGACGGGGAGCCGCTCAAGGCGTTGGCGCAGACTCGGCGCACCGATGATGGGGTGATTTTTGGAATCAATCTGATCCCTCGTGCGACGGGTACGCTCCGATTGGGCGACCGAGTCATACCCACACTGCTGAGCTAGCGCACCAAACGATAGGTTTGGGTGTTTTGATTGGCGAGGTTGAAGATCAGATCATAGCTGTTGTTGGCGACGCGATGGTAGGCTTGCCAATAGTCGTTACCCTCGACCGACTGATCGACTAAATTCCATCGCTCACCGTCGAGTCGCTCGAGACGCCAGCCATCCGGGCGCGCCAAACCGCGGATGGTGACCGGCACAAACCCTAAGCCTCCGCTGAGTCGAAACTCAACGGCGGTGGCGCCCGTCGCCGCATCAAGCTCGACGGGTTGATCAGACCGTGTCGAGCCCACAAGCGCCTGCGCGATGACCTGGTTCTCGGCCGCAAGGTGTTGCAGCATGGCGGTGCTTTGATAGTGCTCGGCTGGCATGGCGCTCAAGTAGTCGCTGTCACCGTAATAAGCGCTCTTATCAGCCGGTGGGACCACATACTCGATGACGGCGGTCAGCCGACTGCCGGCAGGGATGACACGATGAGCTTCATCAAAGGGTATGCCGAGCTCAAAGCCGATTTGTGAGAAGCCTCCGTTGAAGGTGCGGTTGATGTTGATGTGCGGGATGGTCACCACCTGCTGACCGATCGTCGCTCGGTATGCACGGACAATGAACCCGATGTTCGCAAGTCGCTCCGGGAGATTATCCCCCGTGCGCTGGTTGTCATAAAGCATCACCCAAGGCGCAGCGCCGTCGATTGGAATTCCTCGCTGGTTCCTGCCCGAATAGCCGGTCGTTCGATGGTCTGGAATCTCGGCATCAAGGATCAGGTTGGCGCCATCACCATAGGCGTACCGAGTGAACCCATTGTCAGCGTAGCGATCGGCCGCCATCTGGAACATGGCGAAGCGGTTGTACTCGATGTCTTCGAGCACCTCGTAGTCCAAATGGTAATACGCACGCACCAGGTCATCTGTACGCCCTAGCTGCGTCTTGAGCGTCGCACGAATGGCGCCGTCACGCGTGATCCCGCTGTAGACGACGTTGGTTAGATTTGGTCCGGTGTATTCGTAATGGGTGCGCAGGCGACCTAAGCGCTGATGGGTCCCTTGGTCATCAAAGTAACGCAAAAAGTCAGCGCCACCGACGTTGCCGGTCCAACGCCAGCGGGTGCCAGCGTCAACTAAGAAGGGGCGTACATCATCGATCATGGCTCGGCCGAGCGTCAGGTCAGGGTCGTAGGTGATCGACTCGCCGTTGGCGCCGATTGAGGATTGGTCCCATTGCTGGTTTTGACCCCAGCCGACCAACGATAATTGGGCGTGCTGAACGGCATACGCTTGACCCCATTTCGAGTGGGCAAAGGTCAGCTCATATTCATGGGCGCCGGCTTGGAGCTCGAGCGCGCTGTAGAGATGGTACCACGCCGGACCGTCGTGCCAGTTCTTCGAGATTTGAACGGGGACACCGACCGGCTCGCCTTGAGGGGTTCGCAGCAGCGGGCTGCCACCCACGATATAAGCCGTCGCGTTGCCCCCGCCATCAAAAGCGATCGGCACAGAGATCGCGTCTTCGTCGCGGTTGGTGATGATCAACCGATGTCGGTTGTACCAGTTGTGAGCTGCTGGATTGGTCAGGGCATTGCCGCCAGGAAAGCCAACGCTTCTCAAGTTTCTAAGCTGCACACGGTAGACGCCGCGCTCAGCATCCCAGGTCGCATCGACCAGCTCATGGGCGGGCGACCCATCGCGTCTTAGCTGGGCGTATTGGACCCCCATGACCGACTCTCGATTTTGCCAGAATCGAAGCTGGGCTGAGCTCGCTGCCGTCGAGGGAAGGGCGACCACAGACAGCACCAGCTCTTGCCCTGCCGCGGTCTGCGCAAAGCGATTTTGAAAGCTCAAGCTGCCATCGTCGCTGCGTACGATACTCGCCTCGCCTTGCTGCGCTTGGACGACAAAGGTCCAGCCTTCGCCCGCCTCATTGCGCACGGTCACCATAGATCCTGGCTCGACCCATTCCACCTCAGGATAGGCTGCTAAGGCATCCCCCGATAACTGTGTGGTGAGCGTTAGCTCTCGTCCGCCGGCTTGGGTTCGGGTTCGCTGCGTTAAGACCCAATGCCTCGGCATCGCGGCCAGCTGGATGCTGCCGACCAAATCGTCGCTTGAGTAGGTCACCTCGGGGATCTCGATCCGCTGCATGAACCGACCCATATCAATGAGCTCTGAAGGGTTCGTGTGGGCGCGCTCACGACCGTAAAAACCTTGAGCTGTATGCCGTGAGTTGCCGTCGATCACCGCATACTCTAGCGCCGCTGCAGGTAGGTTTTCGAGCAGTGAGTTGTCTTGGGACAAGGCTTCATCGGGGCTGTGTTCTTCGACGATCGGTCCGAGGGTGTCGATACTCGCTCGACCCACATCAAAGGTCAGCCCGTAATAGCCCGTTCGGACGTGCTGGATGTTGAGGTACTGGCGCCAGCGATGCCAATGATTGGTCGGCCAAAACAAGTACCCGTAATCCCGTGCGCTCAAGAGTGAATCTGCTGGGATGACATGACATGCGCTGGCGCCCTCAGCGGAGACTAAATCTGATGGGCAGTCAGCGCAGGTATTATCCAAAGCAAAGGTACCCGCCGAACAGGGCGTACACTCGGTCTGTCCTGCCTCAGAGATCGAGCCGCCCGCGCATGGCACGCAGGTGTGGCCGCCCTCATCAAAGGTGCCTTCAGGGCAGGGGTCGCAGAGCGTCTCATCACCCGCAGCGTCGTCGCCGGCTTCGTTGGTAAAGCCCGGCGCACAGTCCAGACAAGCGTTGTCCACGACACGCTGATGGTCACCGCAGAGCACGGGGTCACAAACGGTATCAGGTTCGGTCGCTTGATCGCCGGCCTGATTGCTGGTCCCGACCGGACAAGGCGTGCATTGATGCGCGGTGACCTGTTCATCCGGACCACAGATCGTTGGGTTGCACATCGTGTTCGGTCCGGATGCGCTGTTTCCTGCCGGGTTGGTCGCTCCTTGCGCACAAGGGGTGCAGCGGTGGTCGACCACGTGTTCGTTGTCGCCGCACAGCAGCGGGCTGCAGACGGTGTCTTCACCTGCGGCTGGATCTCCAGGCTCATTGGTCATGCCGGCAGGGCAGGGTTGGCAGTTGTTTAAGATGACGTGCTGATTGACTGCGCAGGTCACGTCGTTGGTTTCACTGGTGTCGGGACATCCTGCTAGGAGCGCTATCAACACGAGCCATCTGGAGTGGGGTCGAATGTCCATGGGTCCACCTCGGTGCCAAGTGAGGGTTAAAGAGCCACTAATCCCGACTCAAATCAAGGCAACCGACGACATTAGTGTGTTCTTAGCTAGGGGCTTGCGAAAGATGATCCCAAGCATGAAGCTGCCAAGGCTTGAGAATGAGCGCCAGTAAACGGGAGAGCTGCCGACGTGCATGAAGCTTATGATGAGGTCGCTCATTGGCTGCTCGAGGCTGGCGATCAACACCCAAGGCTGCGAGACTTGACGCACCGCTTGTGCGTGCGCTGGTGCGAGGCGGGTTTGCCATTGCACCGAGTCAACCTGGGCGTCTTTGCGCTGCACCCCGAGATGGCCGGCTACGCGGTGATCTGGGAGCCGGGAATGGAGGAAGCGATCGAGGTCGCTGTTCGCCGGGAAGATACCCAAACACCGACCTACCTCGAGAGCCCAATTCGTTGGTTGGTCGAGCAGGGTGGGGAGGTTCGCTTTGATCTGAACGATCCCGACGATGTCACTAGATTTCCGGTTTTAGAGGAGTTTCGAGAGCAAGGGTATACGGACTACTATGGCGTGTGCATACGCTATGGGGGTGAGGGGGTTGCGGTGCTCAGTCTGTGCACGCGCCATCCCGAGGGTTTGAGCGACGAGCAGGTCGCCGGTGTGCAGCGATCGTTCCTGGCGCTGCGCTTATTGATCAATCTGGTCGAAACACGACGCCTAGCTGAAACCGTTATGGAAACTTATCTAGGTCGCCACACGAGCAAAATGGTGCTCGATGGAAAGATTCTGCGCGGAAAAGGCGAAGAGATTGAAGCGGCGCTGTGGCTCTGTGACCTGCGCGACTTTACCGCCATGACCTCCCAGCTTGATGCCTCGGCAATGATCGAGATGATGAACGACTATTTTGATACCATGGCCGAAGCAATTTGGGCTCAAGGTGGAGAGATTCTCAAGTTCATGGGCGATGCGATGTTGGTGGTTTTTCGAATCAGCGAGACCAAGCCTCCTGCTGACGCAGCCCAGCGTGCGATGATCGCCTCTCTCGACGCTCTATCTAAGCTTGAGAAGCTTTCAAAGACGCGAGTTGATCGTGGATTGAGCCCGCTTCGAGCGGGTATTGCGGCGCATCTTGGCACCGTTGTTTACGGAAATATCGGCGCATCAAGGCGCCTCGATTTCACGGTGATGGGCAATTCGGTCAATGTGGTGGCACGTTTGCAGGGTCTAACCAGTAAGACCGGCGAAGCGTTGTTGTTTTCTGCCGATATCGCCGAGCACCTCTTACTGCCGATCGAATCGATGGGTGCGCAGTACTTCAAGGGGGTTCCAGAGCCCATTAACGTGTACAAGCTGAGGAGGTCAGCGTCAGCTCAGGATCCAACCGCAGACTGAGCATTAGCGCTCAAGTTGTGCAGCAGTTTGAGCGCGTGGTCTGCGTCTGCAGCCGGTACCAAGATGTGGTCGTGGTACGTCCCTGCGATCAGGTTGGCGCTGATCTGATGACCGGCAAGCTCAGCGCTGACGGCAGCGGTCAGGCCGACCGAGTTTAGACTCGAGTGAACTCCAAGGGTGATGCACCTGAAAACGCCATCATATGGCAAATTATAGTGCTCAGCTTGGGAGCGTTCAAGGACCAGTGATAAGCCTTCGGGCTCGGTCATGCAGGCGAGCGGTTGAGCAGCTGCTAACTCGCCATAGACAGCCTCAGGGAGTGAGCAAAAGACATACTCTTTCGTATCGGCTGTCGCCTCTAAAGCGCTTAGGATTTGAGCAATTTCGGTGAGTCCGGCTGTCGTGTTGGTCGTCATGAGAACACGGCTCTGGGCTGTCGGCGTAGCATACCGAAAAAGGTCCATGAGGTCAGCGCGCTCATGAACAAACACGGGACGACTATACCCTCCCAGAGCCATGGCTCCCATGGCGGAACGGTGAGTTTACGGTTTCGACATTGGACGAAGAAAACGGTCCAGATGGCGATGAGCAAGACGATCACTGGGGTCATGATCAGAATGTGCGCCTGGAGCGCGTACATCATAATTCCAACCTCAGAGTCAGCCAGGGTATCGAGCATCGCATTGATCAGCAGGGGAAGCAGGGGAATCATGACCAACACAAACGCGCCGATGGCTAGGTTTCGCGTCAGCCTTCGCCTGAACCCGTAATCAATCGAATGTTGAGTTTGAGCGTTGGTTTCCATCCCCTCCGCTCTAGCACAGGACTTGTAGGTATGAGCAAGCGCTCGACCTCTGGTGGGGCGACCTGTCTGATGTCCGAATATGGCGATCAGGAGTCACCCCAGCATCGACGCCAGGCGAAGGCTTGCTGGCGCGCTCGCTCAAGACTCGACTCGCTGATCATCTGAAACATCCATGCGGTTCCACTCGACTGCTTCATGAAGCCCTGAGGTAGCGGGACGCTCGGGTCGAGCAAGACCTCAAACGTCTTTCGGTCGTAGGCTCCGATTGATTTGGGGTCGAGGTGGGCGCTGAGGATCATCCACATGATCCCCTCTTGGGCAACGCTAAGCGAAGTGCGCCAAGGGAACGGGCCATTGTGCATCTCGATGATACCGGCCTGAATCAGATGGCTCGTCAGGTCGTGGCGTGCTCCAGCATGCCCATGAAGAGCCGCCCTCTTGAGCAAGGGCAAAGCCCGGCGCAGAGCGTCAGTAGGGTGGTGTTCGTGGTCACGGTTAATGAGCGCACCCACTTGATCGTACAAGCCCTGGCTTTGCTCGGTCGTGAGCACGCGCTCAGGGCATTTTGATTGAACTGATGCGCCTAATATGCGGCCGGCGCAACCGTTCAGCGCAGCCGCCGTTAGCATCAGACAAGCGATGGCTCGGACGCCCGAAGACTGAGTTCTCATGGCTTCTTCTCGATGGAAGTGCGTGCGGCAAAGGTGAAGCCCGCAGCTCCTCGTTCGAGGGCAATTAAAGCGTGCACCGTTTCGGTGGGTAGATTGGGTGCATACAGATGGGGAAAAGCGCTGCCTCGGCTCGGCACCTCCTCCCACCGGATCAAGCCGGCGACCGACTCCGCGCTGATTTCGAGCGCGAGGAGTGGCTGACTCGAATCGAAATAGCGATTCGCAGTCTCGAGGCATTGGTCCTCGGTCGAGAGGTGGATGAAGCCGTCGTGATGATCGATGTCGTGAAGCGGGATGTGACCGGACAGGCACGCCAACTTCCAATTATCTTGGGTGATGAGGCGATACAGGTTGGGTTCACTCATCGGTATTGTACGTCCCAGCCTTGGTGTAACGTTAAGACATCACGTGACCTCTCTAGAGGCAAGGCTTCCAGCGTCTTTGAACTTTAGCGCGCAAGATCGTAGCAGGTCGTTGGCGCTTGTCTGATCAGCGCCTTTAGCTGCTCTTAAGGAGTCGATAATGCCCACTACAATTCTTGGTCTGTCAGGCAGTTTACGGCAAGCCTCGACGAATACTGCGTTGCTTCGTTCCTTCGGGGACGCGCTGGCGGACGATGTCAATTTTGAGCTCTATGATTACCGCGAGGTCCCCCTCTTTAACTCGGACCAGGACGCGCCTGAGTCAGTCCTTGGGCTTAAAGAGGCAATCACCCGGGCGAGCGCTGTGGTGATCGCAACGCCTGAATACAATCATTCGATCCCCGGTGTGCTCAAAAACGCAATCGATTGGGCGAGCCGGCCGGCCTTTAAGTCACCCTTTGCGGGTAAACCTGTGGGGGTGCTGTCGGCGGCGGCAAGCTTTGTCGGCGGCGCACGCGCTCAGATGCACCTTAAGACCATTTTGATGGGTATGAATGCGAGCGTCTATTCCGGCCCTGAGCTGTTGGTTGGTCAGTCGATGAACTGTGTGGAGCGCGGCCGAATTCGTGATCCGGACAGCCTGCGGCGGATCCAGCGTCACGCCGACGCCTTTACCGCTTGGGCTTTGAAGCGCTCCTAGCGACTCGGCTGGCGAGCTAGAGCGTGGGCGCCAGCGTTCCCATCTTGCCCGCTTGATAATCCTGGATCGCTTGAACGATCTCTTGTCGGCTGTTCATCACAAAGGGGCCATGCGCGACCACCGGCTCGTTGAGCG
Source organism: Myxococcota bacterium (assembly GCA_040260805.1). Classification (GTDB taxonomy): domain Bacteria; phylum Myxococcota; class UBA4151; order UBA4151; family UBA4151; genus CACGMS01. Next base: position 27,467 of record JBDQPD010000027.1, read on the forward strand.
GTTGGCCGTTGAGGACCAAGACGCGGGTGCCAGCCTCTGCTTTGAGTTGAACGCGTCCGTGCTCGTCGCGGTCCATGATCATCAGGTCGCCCGCACGAAGGGTGCGCGCCTCCTGAGCGACCGCTTCACCGCTCAGCACAAAGATCAAGGTTGTGGTCCCGAGTGGCAGCTCAAAGTCGGCGGTCGTGCTGTCGCTGCAGTCCATGTCGAACATCGTGATCGGCGTGTGCGTGAGCGCCGGACCCTTTTTGCCGCCTAGCGAGCCTGCGATCAAACGAGCCGTGGCGCCGCCTAAGCGGATCTGCGGGAACGATGCGCCCTTGAGCGCTTGATAACGAGGCGCAGACAGCTTGAGACTTCCGGGTAGATTGACCCAGAGCTGAACCATCTCAAACCATCCGCCACGCCTGCTAAATTCCTCGGAGTGAAACTCTTCATGAACAACGCCTGAAGCCGCAGTCATCCATTGGACATCACCGGCCTGGATCGTCCCCCCGCCGCCGTAAGAGTCTCTGTGATCGACCTCGCCCTGATAGGCAAAGGTCACCGTCTCAAAGCCTCTATGCGGGTGTTCCCCAACGCCACGTCGTTCGGTGGTTGGCGGAAAATGCCGAGGGGCTCCGTAATCCATCAAGATGAAGGGACTGAGCATTTGAGGGTTCAAGCGATGCGGCGAGAACACCGTGCTGACGTAAAATCCATCGCCGACCCAGTGGCGCTCGCGCACCGTGATCACTTGATGAATCGCTTGAAAGCGACGCTCGGAGGACTCGTTGTTCATGGCGCCTCCTTTGTTTTCGGGACTCAAGGATCTGGGGCGAACGCACGATAAGGCAAACCCGAGCGAAGCTAAAGCCAGGCGCTGAAGCATGGAACGTCTAGACTGCAGCGTCACGGGTTGCTTGGACATGTTGGCGAGTCTTCCGATCTAAAAGTCGTAGCCGAAGCCTAGCGTGACGCTCATGGTGTGCAGCCAGTTGGCGGTGAATCCGTCGTCATCGAAGCCATTGGCCTGATTTTGCTCTAGGTTGTCGTCGCTAATCCCTTCGGCGCCTCCACCCAAATAGCGAAGGTTCAAGTAGGCGATCGCTTCAGGGGCGATGTGGCGCCCGATTCGATAGCTCGCGTCCAGGATCGCACCGACCACGTCATTGTCGTCACCGTTCAAGTAGCTCACTGGGGCGTAGAACCCGTCGAGTTCGATTCCTTGAAAGCCGTTGTTCATCTCGTGGTTCCAACGAGCCTTGATGATCGGAACAGGACCGATGTCGCGATTCGACGACAGCAGGGTGCCGTCTTCTGATGAGAACTCGATCGTGGCGTTGCGCAGCTGCAGCGACAAGCCAAACGACACCTGATGTTTTGGCGTATTGACGGTGTGATAAAGGTAGCTGCCACGCCAAAACCCGAAGTCGTACACGACCCGCATGGGCGTGCCGCCCGGGAACGAGACGTCCTCAAAGCGAGTGGGGCTTCCGTCCGGACGCACAGGCACGCGGACGAAACTTTCGAGCAGCAGTGGCTGGGCTAGAAACACCAACTCATGGCGATCGGAGAGCGGCACCTCGACGCTGAGGCGGAGGAAATCGAACAGATTATCCTGCCCGCCTTCTTTGATGTAGTCGAAGGCTGTACCTTCTTTTCCAAACTGGATCTTATGATCCAAGATGGCGGCAAAGCCGAGCTCTGCTCTAAGCTTGATCGGGCTGTCGGTCGAGGTGGTCTTCTTCGCCTGAGCGCTCGGCGCAAAGATCAAGGAGAGCGCTAAAATAGCCAATCGGTTCATGGTGTATTCCTAAGTCGTAACGTGGCCGTTTTGGTCGATAATTTATCATTATGCAAGGCGAATAGCACTCAGTTGGTCGTTTTGGTCGGAATTAAGCGGTTCATCCTGACGAGAACCGATACAAGGGAGCCTTCGCATTCTAGCCAAGCGGTCACGCTTTGATCCCGATCCTCAGCGACACCCACCGCCATTTTAAACTTGTCTTAAATCGTTTTCGGATCAAGTGCGTGCACCTGAAAAGAACCTGCTCAAGGGGTAGCGATGAAGCTGGCAACCAGGAAGAATCAGACGCGCGACGGGGAACTCTTAGTCGTATCAAAAGACAACCAAACCGCAGTGGTCGCAGGTGCTGTTGCGCCGACCCTGCAAAGCGTCATGGACGATTGGGCGGCTAAGGCGCCGCAGCTTGAGGCGATGTACGCCGCCTTGAACGCCGGCGAGCAAGCCGGCGCCTTTGCGGTCAATGCCGACGAGTTGCACAGCCCCTTACCCCGGGCCTACGCCTGGATTGATGGTAGCGCCTACATCAACCACATCGTCTTGGTCCGCAAAGCCCGCGGCGCCGAGCCGCCCGCTACGTTGCGCACGGATCCATTGGTTTACCAAGGTGGCAGCGACACCTTCTTGGCCCCGCGCGAGGACATCCCTTTGGCGGATACAGCCTGGGGCTGTGACTTTGAGTCAGAGGTTGTGGTGGTGCTCGATGACACCCCGCAGGGCGTCAAGGCTGAGGACGTCGGTCAGTACGTTCGGCTGGTGATGCTCTGCAACGACGTCTCGTTGCGCAATCTCATCCCCGGCGAGCTCGCCAAAGGCTTTGGCTTCTTTACCTCGAAGCCTTCGTCGGCATTTAGCCCCTTTGCGATCACCCCCGATGAGCTGGGCGATGCCTGGCAAAATGGTCGGCTGCACCTGCCCTTGATCACCCACCTTAATGACGAGAAGTATGGCGACCCCGATGCTGGGCCAGAGATGCACTTTAGCTTCTTTGAGATCGTCGCTCATGTCGCCAAGACGCGTTCGCTGAGCGCCGGCACCATCGTCGGCAGCGGAACGATCAGCAACGTCGATCGGAGCCGCGGCTCGTCGTGTTTGGCTGAGAAGCGCATGATCGAAAAAATCGACACCGGTGAGTTCACGACCCCGTTCATGAACTACGGCGACAAAGTCGCGATCGAAATGTTCAACGCTGAGGGCGCCAGCCTGTTTGGTCGCATAGAGCAAACCGTCTCGAAAAAAGAGCTGTAAGCGGGACCCCATGACGCTGCTGCTTAGAAGCTATTGGCGATCCTCGTGCTCTTGGCGAGTCCGCATCGCTTTGAACATGAAGGGGCTCGCCTTTGAGACGCTGCCCGTTCATTTGGTCAAGGATGGCGGCGAGCAGCATGGTGATGAGCATCGTCAGCACAATCCGATGCGTGAGCTCCCGGTCCTGGTGGTGGATGGTCAGCCGATCGCTCAGAGCGTCGCCATTCTTGAGTACCTAGAAGAGACGCATCCGAGCCCAAGCTTGCTCCCGGCCGCAGCCCTTGACCGGGCGAGGGTTCGGCAGATGGCTGAGATCATCAACAGTGGGATTCAGCCGATCCAGAACCTGCGCGTGATGCAACGTCTAGGGCGGGAATTTGATACGCCGAAGCCTCAGCAGGTGGCTTGGTCTAAGGGCTGGATCGAATTTGGGTTCGACGCCTTGTACGGTTTGATCGAACAGCACAGCGGCCTCTACGCCTTTGGCGATTCGGTGACCATGGTTGACCTGTTTCTAATCCCGCAGCTTTACAACGCACGGCGGTTTGCGGTTGATCTGGAAAAGTACCCGCTCTTCCTCGAGATCGAGCAGCGCTTGAGTCAGCTTCCTGCCTTCGTTGATGCGCATCCCGACCAACAGCCGGATGCGGTCTCACCTTAGGTCAGGGATGACCTCCATGAGGGCGCCCAGGTCCGTACTCAGCCGAGCTTGATGCTCGGGCGATAACCGCTCGGTCGCCCATTGGGTCACCTCTTGAACGGTAGGGATCAGCTCGTCGTATACTGTGGCGCCGGCATCGGTGAGGTGAAGGTGACTGAGCCGACCATCGGATTGTGACGCCTCACGCCGAACAAAACCCATCTCGAGCAGGCCCTTCGTGGCGCGACTGACGATCCCTTTGTCCATAGGGGTAATGGTCACCACCTCAGCTGAGGTCCGTCCGGGGACTTCAGCGATGGCGGCAAGGACTCGCCACTGGGATAAATTCAGTCCGCGCTCTTTCACGAGCCGCCCTGTTCGCCGGGCGATTCGATCGGCGAGGACCGTGACGAGGTAGGGCCAGTACTGATCTAAAGGCAGTACAGCTGGGTGTTTGGTGTTCTTTTCGTCCATTGAACCCACTTAGTTGCAATCACAACTTGACTTGATGACAACTAAAGGTAAATGAAACCCACAAGCATCGCAACTAAGGAATCATCATGGCTGACTTGTTTGAAAATCCGATGGGTCTAAACGGGTTTGAGTTCGTTGAGTTCACCGCGCCCGAGCGGGGCATCTTGGAGCCAGTCTTCGAAAGCATCGGCATGACCCGAGTGGCCCGTCACCGGTCCAAAGACGTCGACCTCTGGCGTCAAGGTGGTATCAACATCCTTGCGAACTACGAGCCGAGCAGTCTGGCGTCATATTATGCTGCCGAGCACGGACCTTCTGCTTGCGCCATGGGGTTTCGAGTCAAAGACGCCAAAGCGGCGTATGCGCAAGCGCTCGAAAAGGGCGCAGAGCCTGTTGAGATTCCTTGCGGGTTCAGCGAGCTTCGACTGCCTGCGATCAAAGGTATCGGTGGGGCGACGGTCTATTTGATCGATCGTTACGAAGAGGGACAATCGATTTATGATGTCGATTTCGAGTTCCTCGAAGGGGTCGATCGTAAGCCTGAAGGCTGCGGGTTCCAAGTCATCGATCATCTGACGCACAACGTCTATAAAGGGCGGATGGACTATTGGGCTGAGTACTACGAGCGGCTGTTCAACTTCCGAGAGATTCGCTTCTTCGACATCAAGGGTGAGTACACAGGACTCATCTCTCGTGCATTGAGTGCACCGGACGGCTTGATTCGGATTCCGCTCAATGAAGAGAAATCCGAACGCGTCGGACAGATTGAGGAGTACCTTCGTGAGTACAAAGGCGAGGGCATTCAGCACATCGCCTTCTCCTGCAACGATCTGATCGCCTGTTGGGATCGACTCAAGTCGATCGGTGTCTCGTTCATGAGCCCGCCGCCAGATAGCTACTACGATATGCTCGATGAGCGTTTACCAGGGCATGGTGAGCCGGCTGATGAGCTGCGCCGTCGCGGTATTTTACTGGATGGCTCCACCGAGGGCGGACAACCTCGACTCTTGCTTCAGATCTTCTCAGAAAAGGCGATCGGTCCGATCTTCTTTGAGTTTATTCAGCGCAAAGAAGATGAGGGCTTTGGAGAGGGCAATTTTGAGGCGCTCTTCAAGTCGATCGAACGAGACCAGATGAGCCGTGGCGCCCTCTCCGATGACGCCAGCTAGGAGAAGATCATGACGGTTGAACTCAAAAGAATTCATCACGTGGCGTACCGCTGCATGGACGCCAAAAAGACGGTCGACTTCTATCAGCGCGTGCTCAACATGGGCTTTGTGCTGGCTATTGCCGAGAATGAGGTCCCTTCGACCAAGGCGCCTGACCCCTATATGCATGTCTTCCTCGACGCTGGGATGGGCAATGTTTTAGCCTTCTTTGAGCTGCCGAACTCACCGGTGATGGGCCGCGACGAGCAGACGCCTTTATGGGTTCAGCACATCGCCTTTGAGGTCGAGGGCATGGACGCCTTGAACCGCGCTAAAGCTCATATCGAGGCTGAGGGGCTTGAGGTCTTAGGACCGGTTAATCACGGCATCTTCAAGTCGATTTATTTCTTTGATCCAAACGGGCACCGCATCGAACTCGCCGCCAACGTGGGGACGCCCGAGCAGATGCAGCAGCTGCATGAGGTCGCCCCTGCGATGCTTCAAGAGTGGAGCGTCACCAAGCGCGCCCCCAAGCACGCCGCCTGGCTGCACGAAGCCATCGAGAACAGCGCCGACTAGGCTGGGGGTTCGAGCCGTCCATGGCTCGAGCAGCGATAGCTCATGGGCTGTTCAGCTCTTTGAAAAGCCGCTCAGGAAGCTCCAGATCAAGCGATGAGTTTGGATGCCGTTGATTTTTTCGGGCCACTCGTGACCCACGTCAGTCAAGCGGTGGTGTTCAACCCGAACGCCGCCATCGCAGGCTTCATGGACTGTGTGTTGTGACGAGCTCGAAGCAGGCTGGCGTTGTTCCTGGCAGCTGTACGAGTCGCTCCAAAAATCGATCAGGCTGGGGATGGCGAGCATCGGCCCGACGGACGCCCAACTTTTCCAGTCCCATGACTCTGCGTAAGGGATGATCGTATCGTTAACCCCATGCAAGTGCATGAGCGCAACGGGCGTATCAGCAGGGCAATCATGGGTCGTCACAGGCATCGTTCCCGCATGCGAAGCGATCGCCGCAAAGCGTGAGCCGAGATGACAGGCGAGCTCGTAAACAAACATCGAGCCCAATGAGTAGCCGGTCGCGTAGACACGGCTCGGGTCGATCATATGGTCCGCTGACACTCGGTCGATCAGCGCTTCGATGAAGTCTAAGTCTTGGCGCGATTGGGGTTGGGTGTTGAGCTGCCACTCGCCCTCGTTGCCATCTTGTAGGTTGGACTGTGGGTAGACCACGACCAAGCCTTCTTGGTCAGCGAGCTCGGCAAACAAGGACATCTCAGGAAAGCTGCCGCGCCCGCCCCCGCCATGGACCGCCACAAGCAGCGGCATCGCTCCGTTTGGCGGGTTGGTCGGGACCACGATACCGTACTCTCGAGTGAAGCCGTTAACGTCCATCGAGCTCAAAGCGAGTTGGTCATTTGAGCCACAGGCTAAGCATCCAAGAGCCAGCGCCGGCAACAAGACTTTGCTGCTTGTGTTCATGATGAGTCTCCTTAGGCGGCTTTATCTGCCGCTGGGTCCGACGTGTAAGCACTGCGGTTCTTCAAGTTGGTCTGATGCCCGAGACATCATTCATTGCGTAAACACTCCCTCAGAATCGATCGCTACACAAACTCGAACCGCCGATTTTAAGCCTGACTCTTTGCAGTTTTAACGAGAAGGATGTGAGCATTACGCAACGTTAAATGAGGGGTGCTGGCATGAGTTTGATCAAAAATTCGATGGTCGTTTTGTGCTTGGCGGCGGCGGGCGCTTGTGGGGACGAAGAGGACCCCAACGCGATCGATATCACCAATACGTTTTTGACCAAGTCGGATCCGACCTGCGTGGGCCACGTGGGCAGTTACAAGTCGTCGGTCCGTGATGTCGCACGTGATGTGACCTTCGCAGGTCGAGTATCGATCACGAGCGAAGGGAGCGCTTGCACCATCTCGTCAAACTCGATCCCGAACCATGATTTCAATGATGGCGCGAGGCCCTTTGTCAACGAATCTAGTGATGTGGACGTTTCGTTTTCCATACCGGCTACACCCTCGCAGGCTGGCTCAGTCACCTGGCTAACTCTTCGATATGACGACGCGATTTTCATCAACGGCATCAAGCTCGATCTCTTAGCAGCTGCTTGTTATGGCGTGGGGAACGCGGCAGCAGGGCAAGAAAAGATCGGTTGCATGGATGTTGGTCAGCCGTTTCGCTACGATCCGATGTCGCCGCTCAACACGTTTGGCACGGACACCCACAACGCGCACACTCAGCCTGGGGGCGAATATCATTACCACGGTGACCCACGTGCTATGCACGATGAGAGCAACAGCTCGAGTCCGTCTCCCGTGGTTGGCTTTGCTGCGGATGGATTTCCGATTTTTGGCCCCTTTTTCACGGACCCACAAAGCGGTGATGTGCGCAGGGCGACTTCTAGTTATCGCCTCAAGGCGGGCGTCCGGGCGTCGCAGTCATTTAGCGGGTCGACCTATGACCCAAGCGGTTCGGGGGGTGCGTTTCAAGGTGAAGAGTACAACGGGCGCTTTACCGATGACTACGAGTACAACGCCGGATCTGGCGATCTCGACGAGTGCAATGGCATGACGGTCGATGGTCAATACGGCTACTATATCACCAGCAGTTTTCCGTGGGTGCTCAAATGCTTCAAGGGCACGCCGGACGAGTCGTTTCGTAAGTGATAAGGGCTAGACCAAGCGATCAACCCAAGCCTCATAGGCATCGATGTCGATTCGCTGTTCATGCGCTGCGCTTGAGCGCCCTCGGACGGTGCCAAGGATCGGTTGTTCGGGTTTAAATGGGCGATCGAACAGACCGAGGCACCAATACAAACCGCCGTAGGAGTTGGGGTCGCGACCATCCAAAGCGTAGCGGTTGTTGAGCTCGACGAGCAGACGCCTTGCTTGCTCTGGAGAGGCTGCCCATTGAACGATCTGCTTGCCCCAGGTCATCCGAACGTTGTTGTGCAGCTCGCCATGGCGCAGCAGCGAGCGTTGGCAGGCATCCCAGAGGCGATCGCCGGTTTGGGCTTGGTGCAGTTGCTCATCGGTGTAGGTGGCATGGCGCGTGTCGCCTTGGTGAGCGCGCAGTGTTTTGAGGGCCCAATCAGGCAGCACCTCCATGCTGTGGACATCGGCCTGAAAAGCGCACCAAGCGTGCGCTAGTTCACGCCAGATCAGCAGCTCGTCGAGCCACTTCTCCGGTCCTTTGCCTCCCATTTGGCGGGCTTGGTCCGCCAGGCGAAACGGGGAGATCATGCCGTAATGAAGGTAGGCTGAGAGTCGGCTGACGCTGTCGATATATGGGGAGTTTCGGCGCGCGGCGTAGTGCTCCAAGCCTCCGCCCGAGCAGAAGGCTTCCCAGCGAGCGTAGCCGGCCTGTGTCCCGCCCCGAGTCGCGGTAATCGGCGAGACGCTGTGATCGATCGAGCATTGAGCGACCAGCTCCGCCGTATTTTGGCTCGTCAAGTTCACCGGCTCATAGGGTAAATCGATGGGGATAAAGGCAGGCTGTTTGACCGGGTGATCCGACCAGCCTGCGCGCAGTTGCTTCTTACGTCGCGCATCGTATTTCTTTCGAAAGATAAAGGCACGGTCGACCGGCTCTTGGACAAACATCATGGGTAGAATGCACGCCGTATCGACCACCCAAACGGGCGTCTGAACTCGCTCGTGCAATCGGCGGGTCCATTGGACCAAGGGTGGCACCGGGAGGTCTTCGGTCACGACGAGGGCAGCGCGCTGAGCGAACGCTACCCCCACGCATCCGACCGTCACCACACCTTCATCCTCGAGGG
>JBDQPD010000009.1:0-50268 GCA_040260805.1 Myxococcota bacterium
AGGGACTTATCGAATTGTCCCTGCGGTGCTCGCTGTCTTGAAGGAGCCTGCGTCGCCGAATGCCAACCGGGCGAATGCGGCGATGGAGCCCTTTGCAACCGGTATGGTCAATGCGTCGACGAGGAGCAAGGGGATGGTCTACCCTTACCTAGCGCAGCCAGTAGCCCCTTCTTTGAAGTTATTGAGACCAGTTTGGTCACGACACGCCCGACACATGAGCACAGCGTCTTAATTCGAACGGCAGATCACAGTGTCGAGCGGTTGAGCTTATTTGCATCACCAGGCTCAGAGGTCCGATGTCAGCCTGATCAGGAGTTCTCTGCGCATTGTCGACTTGATAACCTGACGGCGCGGGCAACGACCGCCGTGACCTATCGCGCTCAAGCCGAACAAGCGCGACCTCGTCGTCACTGGAACTTACGGCTCGTCGCTCAAGGTCGAGAAGCTATTGTTGATCTGCACGCGCTCGAAGACGATCCGCTCCCTGAGCGACCGCTTGAAGGCCATTACCAAGGTACCATTGAACTCGAGAACGACCGTCACCCTATTCGCTTGCTGATTATCCCCATCAACGATCGCCGAGCATACTTTGTTCTTCGCGATGATCACGGCAACGCTCTGAGTCGAATCGCTGGTGCAGCCACGATCACCAAAGGAATAATCAACCGCTCCGGTGAAATTTACTCAGGCGATTTTGAGTCAGTCACCTTGCAAGAATCGCAACCGGGTCAGTTGGCGATGCGCTTGACGCCGAGTCTTATCTTAGCGCGCATCGAAAATGGTTTAGTTCGCGCAAGCCTCTCGCTAACCGCAAGTAATGGGGGCACTGAGGTCGTCCGCACCGGCTTGCTTCGAGCACGCTGGATACGAGCACTCACGGTTGAAGAATCGGCTCCTCCAACGGTCAACGCCGCAGCGCTAAGTGCGCCGAGCGTCGACGATATCAATGCCTTTGCGGTTGCAGTCAAAGAGCATATCGACATCAGCTTTAGCGACGATTGGGCGCTAAGTCCTGACCAACATTTCAATGGGCAAAACGTCGGCAGCATTGCGCTTTGTGGTTCAGAGCGCGGTCGGAGCTTCGGAGGCGATAGAGACACTTGTCAACAAGCGGAGCAGGCCACCGGTTGCAACTGCGAGCGCACCTGTATTGGCATGAATTGCAACTGGTATTGCGGCTTTCCATCACCGTCTCGTGACCAATGCTTGCAGTATCTTATGTGTTACCAAGGTCACCAAAACGACGAACTCAACTCATCCGAATTTTTAGAAACCCCAGGTAGCGATTCAGGCGATCCGAAATGTGACGCTCGTGGTGGTGCTAGGCTGCAACAAACCTTTCCTGGTCTAACAGTCCGAGATGTACGCGCCGGTGGTCCGAACCTAGCGGTGTTGCTCAATGGCTGCTTGGACGAACTCAGCATCATCGATTTACCAGAATTTGATCGCCCCGGACGTAGCGCATTGACCGTTCTAATGCCTGAACGCATCTGCTTTGGACCCGCCCGATTCCACACCGTTTTAGAAGACGCTATGCGGAACCTAGTCGCAGCAGGGCGTCGCAACGCCGAGACCGGCGATGAAGCGGGCGCGAAAATGACTCAGCACTTACTGGCGAGCTGGGTTCGTCTGCACACCATGCTCGCCGACGAGACTCAGCGTGCGCACGGGATCAGTCGACTGCTGAGCACGCCCGTTCTGAGCTTTCCGCCTTTCGATGACGTGGCTCAAGCTTTGACTCGATCTTGGGAACTGTTCTTAATGCCCAGAGTCCAAACCGCCCTGAAAGGAATCCCGAGCCGGTTTTTGATCGAACCAGATTACCGGAATTCTTTTGGTGTTCGAGACCACAACGAGCGCGACCCGCAAAAGCTACCCCTTGCGCAGCAGGTTATCGAGGGCTTGAGTCGGCAGATCGCCTTCTTTGAACAGTCCGTTTATCGTCAGCGGTTCTTACCCGAGAACACGATTGAAACCTCGAAAGCGACCTCGTTTTTGAGCAAGTCATCCTTTATCGAGGCGCTGGCTATCGAGCTCGCCGAGCAAACCGGCCGCGGCAACTGGCGAGCAGGTTTTGATGCAGCGCTTGACGAGGCGCGCACTGCGCGCCAGCGGCTCTCCGCCCAAATCAATTGGTTGCGCTCGGGTTCAAATCCTCTCGGAATTGCAGACACTGATTTGGTCTTGCTGCGAGACCGTAACGAAACGGGAGGTATTGCGCGCTACTTTTCGAACGTCAAACGCTTCGCTGACCGACTCGCAACCAAACGTAATGAGGTCCACGACCTAGAGCGCCAGATTGACGCTGCATGGCAGAATGAACTCCAAACCGAATACCGCTCGTTTGAGTTTGATCAAGTCAGCCGAGACATCAGCGCTCGATACCTAGACGGTCTAACCAACCTCTGCGGCGATGGCGATTATACGGAGTTGATCGCAGCTGAGAGCCAGACTGATATCGAGCAAGCGATCAGCGCATGCTTTGTCGATAACGACCGGCGAGAGTGCGAGCTCAATACCGACGAGTTCTTAGCTGAGCTCAGCGCCGATGATCTCGCCTATCAAGTCTGTGTGATGGCTAAACTCAAACGCAACTACGGCGACGATCTTGAGACTCGAAACCAGCAGCTCAATGAGTTGGTCAATGCCTGGAATGACCAAGTCCCAGAGAACGTTGTAGACTGGGTCAGGGCACGCGTTGACCGGTTACGAAGTGCAATTCTCAATGAAAGGGGAGCGTCGGCTCGAGCCGAGTTGCCCGACCAGCAGCGAGCGCGCGCGGCATGCGGCGCGCTGCTGCCATCGGCTCGTCAAACACTGAACATGCCCCATACTGGAGTCAATGCACTAGCCAACTGCTACCGCGGCGCTTTGGGTGAGCAAGCGATCTCGGTTTTATTAGCAGCCGAACAGATCGAAACAGCGAGAGCCCAAGTCGCTGCTCTGTCCGAGGACTACAACCTGTCGATGAGCTCATGCCTTGAACAACGCGCCACCGAAGACCAGCGTGCAGCCATGCAAAGTGAACATGATGACACGATGGGTTTGCTGAGCGCATTGAAACTGGGCTCTGACCTAGCGGCTATGGTGGTCAAAAATAATGTCGATGTTCAAAACGTGCTGACCTTTGGCGGCAAAGGAGCAGCGGCTACGCTCGCTGACGGCAGCAGTTTATTACTCGGAGCGAGGATGGCGCAAGTGGAACGAAGCCACCAATCCTCGATGCAGCGCCTCCAGGCTGAGTCATCGCTTCGATTATGCTACATCAATGCGCAGCGCAGTCTGACCGGCTTGCGCACCGCAACCCATCGAATCGAAGAAGCTTATTTACGCCTCGAGCAAACCCAAACCAGACTGCGCAATATGGGCAGCCAAGCAGTGCGTACAGTCAAACGCGCACGCGCCGAATTGCGTCGTGCAGTACGCCGGCCAACGGCACACCTTGCGCAGCGCGCCAAAGCTGAGATCGTCGAGCAGTATGAGCAAGGTATGATGAGCGCTCGCAAGCTTGCTTATCTTGCAGTGCGTTCGCTCGAATCTGCTCGGCAAAGCACGCTTGCCAGCTTACGCCGAGCAGCCTTGGGGGCACGCAACACAGAGGACCTCCGCACCTTGGTCAACGGTCTGAACGAGGCTGTTCTCAGCGAAAGCGTTCAAAGTCGGGCGATTGGGGACAGCCGAATCGTTGCGGTCATTAGTCTCAAGGACCATCTACTGATCATGCAAGATGCGAGCGATTTGAATCCAAAATACCAGAACTTGAGCACCGATGAGGCCTTCGGTGCCTTTCTGACCCGAGCCCAACACGCGATCTATAACGACGATGGAGCCCTCGCCGGCTACCATATCCCCTTTAGCCTAATCCCTTATCAAGCCGTGAACCTGTTTCGACCCGATTCGATGGCGAGCGACCCCTTGTTCAACGCACAAACCTGTGCAGAGCGTCTATGGAGCTTTGCGATCTCGTTTACTGGACCTCGCTCCATGCTCGAGGGCTCGAACAGCTTGCCCATGGTCAACGTGCGCAAGAGCAACACCTTTATCAGTCAAAACTGTTCGACAGAGGGTGACGCTTTTGTCTCGGAGTCGTTAAGAACGTGGGGCAGCTTGAACCCAGAATCCGACGGCAATAAGAATGCGTACACGGAGATTCCGTATCAAGTGCTGCAAAATCAAAGCGTCGATGCGCTCAATGGCGATGCAGTGGCAGGAAATCGAACCTTTGCGGGCACAGGACTCTTTGGTGATTATGGATTGTACTTCCCAGCCGCTGCGCTCGCCACCGACGCCAACTCCAGTGGTCTCCACCTCGAACGCATTCAGGACATTTTGCTGCGCTTTGAATACAACTCGGCTGCTGCGCCGCAGCGCTAACTTCGCCTTTACTCTAGGCGCCCTATTGCTCGCCCAGCCCGCTCAAGCGGTCTTAGGTCCGGCTCCCGGCAGCCTCACGGTCGAGACGCTCAAGCTGCCCGCTGCGCCGGGCTCGCTTGAGGGCTTAGCGCAGGCAGCTGAGCTCTCGGCTTTTAGCGGACAAGCGCAGCATCAGATCCCCATCCAAGTGCCCAAAGGGCCAGGCGGCACCCGCCCGCAGCTAACCCTTCGCTATGACGGAAACTTCGGCGACGGACCGATGGGCCCCGGCTGGACCTTAGCGGTTCCGCAGATCCGGCGCAGCCTGCGCCATGGGCTGCCCAGCTACACCGAAGCCGACGAGCTCGAGGCCATCGGCCTAGGCCTCGCATCCGGGCGTTTGATTCGGCTCGAAAACGGCGAGTATCGGGTCCTGGGCCAAGGCGATCGAGTCCGAATTATGTTCCAAAACAACCAGTTTCGTGTGCTGCTACCGGATGGCGGCATGTGGCTGCTCGGCTACCAAGAACAAACCCGCCAAACCACACCGGCCGGCACCTTCGCCTGGCTCGCCAACACCCACCAGCAGCCCAACGCCCAAGCGGTCAATTACAGCTACGAGCTCGTCGACGGGCGCGCCTACCTGCAAACGATCACCTGGGGTGCCGGGCGCAGCGCGCAGCTGAGTTACGCCGACCGAGCGCACAGCTTGGTGATTCGGCGCGCCGGCTTTGTGCAGCGCTGGACCCAGCTGCTCAGTCGTCTCGAGATCACGGTCAACGGGGAGCGCTTTGGGCGGGTGCAGCTCAGCTACATCGACGACGACCAAGTCCCGCGCCTGAGCCAGGTGCAGCGCTCGGGGCAGACCGACGAGCTTGAATTGCCGCTGCAGCGCTTTAGCTATCGCCGAGCGAGCGGCCAACCGAGCAGCCTGGCTTTTGAGGGCTCGCTGCCCTTTAGTCTGACCAATCCGAACGTCACCCTCACCGATGTCGATGGCGACGGCTTACCGGACCTGGTGCGCCTAAGCGGCGCCGATCGCCAATGGGCGCGTAATACGGGCACCGGCTTTGCGCCGCCGGCGACCTTCGCCGGGCCCGCCCAAGCGCTCTCGGAGGGCAACCTTCGAGCGATGGACATCAACGGCGACTCCTTAGCCGACTTGGTGGTCCAACAAGGCTCATGGATTCCCTGGATCGGGCGCGGCGGCAGCTACCAAGCGGCCGAACCGATCGCCGGATCCGATGGCATGAGCTTAGGTGGCAACCAGCGGTTCGCCGACCTCAACGGCGATGGAGTCGCCGAGCTGTTGCGCTCGAGCGGTACCGCTCTGTCGATCTTTGATGGGCAAGTCGGCGGCTTGGGCGCTGAGCGGTTGGTCGAGCTGCCGCCCGAGCTGAGCGGCTACGAGCTGCGCGACGCTCGCCTGCGCATCCAAGACATGACCGGGGACGGGCTCGCCGATTATGTGGTGCTTGAGCCCACGCATTTTACCCTCTTTGAGGGCTTGGGCGATGGGCGGTTTACGGTCGGTGTTCGCCAGCCTTTGCCGCAGCAAATCGTTGACTACGGACCCTGTGAGTTTCGCGACCTCGACCGCAACGGCACGGTGGATTTGGCGATCTTTATCGACGCCACCTTGCGCTGGTTCCCCCGGCGAATCGACGGCTCGTTTGGCGAGGCTCGAACCATCGCAGCGCCGACGCAGGCTGACAACACCAGCCGCTTGACCTACGCCGACCTCAACGGCAACGGCAGCCTCGATGCGGTCTGGAGTCAGGGCGATCAGCTCTGGGCTGTCGAGCTCGTCGGTGTGATCGGTCAGGGCTTACTCGAGATCATCGACACCGGATTAGGTCAATCCGTCACCATCAACTACAGCTCCACCGCGCAAGCAGCCCTGGAAGCGGCGCAACAAGGCAACCCGTGGTCGCATCACCTAGCGAGCATCCTGCCCATTGCGACCCTGCATACCATCAGCTTTGCTGACGACATGACCCCTGCGCGCTCCATGCGTTTGGTCGCCGCCGATCCGCTCTGGGATCCGCTGGAGCGAAGCTTCGCGGGCTTCGCTCGAGTGACCCAGCATCAGCTCGGAGCCAACGACGCCCAAACGCAGGTCACGGAGAACTGGTTTCATGCGGGGCTCGGCGCGCAGCGCGTCCTGCGCGGTAAAGTGCTGTTGACCGAGCGACGCAACGCCGAAGGCAGCGTCTTTGAGCGCACCACCACGACCTGGCAGATCCAAGTCCCTGAAGGTCTCGTCGATGCGCCCTTCGCTGGAATTGCGGTGGCGACCACGCGCAATCGCAGCATCAGCGAGGGCACGGATGAGCCGGTCACCTTGAGCACCCGATGGAGCTACAATGATCAAGGCGATGTCACCCAGACGCGACGTCTCGGGCGGACCAATCAAGTCGGGGACGAGCAGGTCGTGCGCCAAAGCTATATCTACGTGACCGGTGAATACCATGTCTGGGGACTGCCCAGTGAGCGCTCAATCTACGAACTGGATGAGCGCTTGGTGCGTCGTTCACGCTTCACCTATGACGGCGAGATGGAGCCGCTACCGACAGGTCAGGCGACTCGAGGCTGGCTGCGGCGCGTCGAAGGCTGGCTCGAATCCGAGCAACGCTGGGTGCTGCTGAGCGCGCAGGACTACGACCCCTTTCGCAACCCGATTCGAAGCTACCAACAAGGGGTGTGGCGGAGCATCGAGTACGACGAGACAGGCACCTTTCCCCTCGCCGAACATGTCGAACCCGAGGCGGGCGCTCGGCTGACCTATCGCGCACAATGGCACCCCGTCTTGGGTACGATGGTGCGCCATACCGACCCCGCTGGCGTCGAGCATGCGCTGACCTATGACGGCTTAGGCCGACCGCTGACGCGCTCGATCCTGGGTCAAAGTCCGTACCACACGACCCGCTACGATCTCGAAGCCCCTACCCCTAAAGTCACCACCGTGCGCAACGAGGGCGCAGCAGGTCTACACACCGAGCAGCACTGGTTTAATGGCGCCGGTGAACCCCTTGGAACGGTGACCGAACTCGGCGAAGATCGATGGATTATCTCGCGCCAAATAGAGCGTGACGCACGAGGCTTTGAGCGCAGAAAATGCGAGCCGAGCTACGCCGCCCAAGACACGTTAACAGCCACGATCAGCGAGTCCTCACCCTGCGTAGAGACGAGCTTTGATGCGCTTGGGCGGGCGCTCGAGGTGGTCGACCCAAGCGGTGCGTGGAGTCGCATCACCCACCTCCCCTTAGCCACCCAAACCCAAACACAAGGTCTTGAGCCTGTGCTTCGCCGCCGAGATGGTCTGGACCGAGCCGTGCTGACCGAGCGCAGCGTCAGCGGCAGGCTCGAGAGCGCACGCGCCAGCTACGACGCCGCAGGGCGTTTGCTGACTCTTGATCTCCAAGCCGGCGGCGCCGTGCATCGTTTTGGTTATGATACGCTGGGTCGAGTGCTCTTTGCCCAAGACCCGGACCAAGGCCGGCGCAGCAACACGCACGATGACGCAGGGCGAGTGCTCAGCAGCGTCAACGCCGCGGGCGATCAGATCGTCTTCACCTACGACGGCGCTGGGCGACTGATCAGCGAAACCGGAGACCAAGGCAGCGCTCGGACCTACCATTACGACACGCCGAAATCCGGTGACGAGACGGCGCGCACGGCGGGGCGTCTCGCCTGGGCTCAAGAACCCACTGGGACCGTTGAGTTTCGCTACGATGTCTTTGGCCGAATCGCTCAAACGCAGCGCAGCGTCGCCGGTCAAACCGCAACGCATAACCAAACCTTCAGCCCCGGCGGCAAGCTCCTGACCAGCGTCTTTGCCCAAGGGCCCAGCGTAACCCATAGCTACGACCTCGCTGGACGCTTAATCGCCGCAGCGCCCTACTGGGAAGGGCTCGAACTCGACGCCTCAGGCCGGCCGCTCAAAGAACGGTTGGGTAATGGCGTGACCGTCGAGACGGTGCGTGATGTCCGCGGGCTGACCAGCCAGCAAACGATCCGCAATGCTGGGGGCGTCTTGAGCGATCTGAGCATCACTCGAAACCCTCTGGGGTCACCGACTCAAGTCATTGACCAGCACCGCGGCGGGCTCAATCAATCAATGGAGCTCGCCTACGATGGTGCCCACCGCTTGGTGTTCGCCACCATCAGCGGCACCACCTTGAATTACAGCTACGATGGGTTGAACAACTTGGTGGCTCGTGAGCTCAGCGGTGCGTCCGTCAGCGGCTTAGCCGTAGGGCGCTTTGAGTTCGCCCCCGAGCACCCAAGGCGGGCGACTCAAGCCGGCTCAATCAGCATCGGTTACGACGACGCGGGGCGCGCAACGACGGTCGACGAGCAGCGGCTCACTTGGGACGCCTTTGATCGCCTCACCGCGCTCACCGCCGACGGCGAGACGCAGACGCATCGCTACGGAATCGGCGGCCTGCGCACGCTGACCGAGCGCATCGATGAGCGACGCGAGCTCTGGTTTAGCCCCAACCACCTTAGGCTGGACGACTTTGACCACTTCTACATCGAGGTCCTTGGGCGGCGCTTGGTCAAGGTCAGCCAGCTCGCTCGCTCAGCAGGCGGATTAGGGCCCCTACCCGTGCCTCCGCCTTGGGCACCGGCAGCCTTGGTGATGCTCGGTGTGGTCGCCCTGACGCGCAGTCCAAGACGCAAGAGGCTGCTCCAAGGCGCAACCGCTGCGGGCATGATGCTGACCGCTAACGCGTGCTCATGTGACCAACAAGAACCCGGGATCTTTTATCTGCACCGCACCGTCGGCTCGGGCCCAAGTCTGATCACCGAGCGATCAGGCGAGCTGGTCGAAGAGCGCAGGTTTACGCCCTTTGGTTACAAGCTCGACGGCGACACAGTGACCCACCGAATCGGTTGGGGCGATAAGCCGATCAACCCGGCGACCGGCTGGGCCGATCACGGCGCCCGCTGGCTCGCTCATGATCTCGGGCGCTGGCTTGCGCCAGATCCGCCGCTTGACCAACCCACCGCCGAGCACTTTATGGCGTCGCCTTGGGACACCACCAATCCCTACACAGCGATGGCGAACAACCCCATGTATTTTGAAGATCCAGACGGCGAAAATCCCGTGGCTGGCGCCGCCACTTTTGCTGGCAGCATCTGGGGCGATGTGGCGCGCATGGGTCTTTATGCGGCGCAAGGTAAGACGCATGAGCTGATGCAGATGAGCTCATGGCGTCATGTGTCGGAGCGCGTCGGTGTGGCTGGTGTGCGTGGACTCGCTGCCGCAACCGGAGGGGCCACCTCAATCGCCGCGACAGCGGGCGCCGAGGGCCTTGCCTCGATTGCCAATCAAGGCGTCAATTTAGGTCGTGTGGATGGGCGCAAGGTAGCCGTTGATATGGTGCTAGGTGCTGCCTCGGCGGGCTTGGGCTCGATGGTCACATCCGCCGCACCATCGGTGCATATTGCGCTGACCAACTCGGCGTTGGGGTTCACGGGGGGGCTTAGAGAAGAAGCAGCGAATGACTACGCCCAACTTCAAGGCTGGAGCCGTCCACGGCAGGTCCCAGCGAATCAATCCGCCCTCAAAGCAGCCACTGCGCCTGCCTCGTTTATCTGCAGCGATCGCCCGTTGATGTCTGGCGCTTCGGGTAATGGAACATGATCCGGATCGATCTGCCTACTCGACCCACTGCCGGCCGTTTTGAAGAACGCACCGGCTTACCTGCCTGGTACCCTGTCTTTTTGCTCTTTTGGGCCGGCATGGGTTGGTTGCTCTATTACGCGATCGGCTCCAACGCTGAGTTCAACGATTTTGAACCCGGTATTTTTACCACCCTTGTTAAGGTCCTCGGCTGGCTTTACGTGTTATCGATTGGGCTCTCAGTCGAGTGGGGCTGGGAGACGGGAGCAAAAGCGAGAGCCTGCCAGCGCACCGTTATTTTAGGGGTCACCTGCTCAAAGCAAGAAACCGAAGCGATGTTTCCCTGGACACGGTTCGGGATCGTATTGGTTCAGCTTGGATTTTACAGCGACGATGAGGACCAACAAATCCTAGGACCCGATGAGGTTATCGAGTTCGAAGGCTGGGCTGTGTTTCGACTCGTTCTACTCGTCGTTCTGATCTTTTTAGCTGCATTTTTTGAGCTTTATTTGCTCAGTTAAGGTTCCCGCAGAGGAATCCCCACCACGTCACGAAAGTCGGGAAACTCGGCGGGCGTCCAGACCACGCCGCTGCTGCGCTCGTAGTACAGATCCTCGGCGCCATAGACCCAGGCGCTGATCGAGCTCTCACGCCCAGGGCGCGTCCGATACAACCGACCATAGGTGTTCCACTGACTCGAGCTCGAGATGTAATAATTGCCCTGCCAGCGCAGCGCGCCTTGCATCTTAGTCTGCGCGCCCATCTTGCCGTCTTGACCTCGGATAATCCCCTCACGGATCACCAACCGGTGGGTCTGCTCATCCAATAAGAAGTGCATCAAGCGCCCCTGAATCGAGCTCGATTTGTACTCGCCTGCCAGCAACGCGTGAGGCGTTGAGCTGCGATCCAACGAGACGAACGAGAAGCTAAAGTTGCAAGCCTCTTCGGGGGCATCGTAGCGCGCCACTTGCGGCACGATGTAGCGGTAACCAAAGGCGTGGCTGACGTTGCCATCGCGTCCCAAACGGCTGGTGTCGTCGGTGTTGCTGACCCGAGCGATCAAGCTCATATCAAAGACTCGAAAGCCGTTCGCAGTATCGGCGACGTACAGATAATCGCCGTACCAAGCCATGCCGCCTGCGTGCAGCGCATCGGTGTCGTTTAAGCTCTTGTGTAAGGGGCGGTAGTTGACCGCGTCGCCCTCACCAAAGGGCACCACCAAAAGCATGTGACGGTAGTCGACATCTTGCGGGTCGGTGCGGTCGGCGAGCGAGACCCGCACCCCCTTGGTCGGCCTCGCGTTGGTCTTGTGGTACCAGCTGATCAGCTGAAAGCGGCGCCCGTCATGGGTGCCCGAGTCGGTGGCGTCGGACGAGCCGGTCATGCCCTGAGGGTACCAATAGCTGACCTCGTTATCGCCCTCGTTCCAGATCCAGCCCTGCCATTGATGGTTTTGCAATCGCGTGGCGTTTCGATTGGTGATCGACGAGCGCCCTTGACGGTTCAAGTCGTTGCGCAGGCGCGACAAAGGCACCGCGCCGCCAAGGCGTGTGGCTAAGTTCTGAGCCCTGGCTCGCCCTTGCGTCCATTGCGCTTCACTCGGTGGAATCAAACCAAACGAGCACGCCGAGGTGGCGAGCATAAAATGCTCATCAAGACCAGGCATCCACTGCTCACGGTCACGGCAGTTGCGTGGGTAGGCGCCACAGCCAAAGCTCTGCCCTGCATCGGGCGAAGCGTCGGGTGGCCCGCTGTCACGAGGTCCCGTATCGGCAGCGGCGTCTGGAGGGGCGGCGTCACGAGCGCCGCTATCCAAACGACCGGCATCTGGACTCGGCACATCAGGCGCGCCGAGATCTCGAAGCAACGCATCGCCTGCCGATGCATCGAGCGCTGCCCCGACATCGAGGGATACCGCATCCCAGGGTGAGGTATCCAAGACGCCAGCGTCGCTCGCCGGCAACACCGCAGCGTCTCTGACGCGGTCGGCGACATCGGCGCCTTCGTTCAGGGCATCGGGTTTGCCGCAGGCAGCGAGCAGGAGCAGTAAGGTCAAACAGCGAGTCATCATCCATCACTAACTACACACAGGGGCATTCCAGCCGCAACCGAGTCCTTTGCTCGCCGATGATCTCTAGTGGAGCCTTAATCGATGAAGACCACCTTGCGCATCCTCACCCTGAGCTTGCTGACGCTAAGCGCCAGCTGCAGCGATCATGACGACGGCATCGGCGGCGGCGGCGATACAGGAAGCGCAGCTCGACTGGATCTGGGCGTCAACCTCGACGCCGGCGCCGCAGCGACCGTCGATGTTGGCGAGCACTCAGCGCTCGATGCTGGAGGCAACGCGCCGCTCGAAGACGTCGGTGAAGCGATGGATGCCTCGATCGCTATCGATGCGCAGGCGCCCTCAAGCGACGCTGGCTTTGAGCCAGATGACGCAGGTCAACAACACGCCGACGCAGGAGCCCTACCCCCACCCGCTCTGGGCGCCTCTCACCGTCTGACGAGCCGCCGATTTGTCTGCGATGGCGAAGCCATCAGCGAGACTGCGCTCACCTGGAATGGTGGGCAGCTGAACCAAGTGTTGGTGCGAGAGTTTGGCGAGGAGAGCATGAGATGGACCCTGAGCTGGCGCGAGGGACGACCGGTCTTTGCGACAGGACAAGACAGCGAGGGCAACGCCTACAGCGTGCACTGGAGCTATGCCAACAATCTGCTCAGCCAGGCTCGGCTCGATGCGCCTTGGTACGACCTAGATTGGCGATTTACTTACGATCGAGCCGGTCAACTGATCCAGACCCGATTTGTCGAAACAGCCGACGGCGAAACGGTTCAAACCGGGGGGCGCTTCGCGCACGGCCCCGACGGACCCAGCTCATTTTCAGGGATGCCGATCACCTATGCCAACGGGCGACCGGTGACGGTCGTCGGTCAACCGATCACCTATCAAGGTGACCAACTCGACAGCTATCCACGCGGACAGGTCCTTTACCAAAATGGACGCATTCGGACCCTCGATGATCAATCAGGCTGCGCGTACACTTATGAATTTTCGCCTGGGGTCCGGGCTGACTATTTTCAGGACAGCATGCCCTTTAGCGACATCGGCTCACTGTATCGAGCCGACGGAACCTACCACGGGCAGCTCAACCCAGGTCGGTGGATCTACCTAACCTTGCAGCTGCTCACCGGGGACTAAACTAAGCGGTGCGGCCGAGCTTCCGAAAGCGCTCGACACGCTGCGAGACCAAGTCATCAGGGCTTAGCATAGCCAGACCATCAAGGGCGCTGGTCAAGGCATCCACGAGAGCCTGAGCCATTCCCATATGGTCTTTATGGGCTCCGCCGCGCGGCTCACGAATAATGTCGTCAACGACGCCTAGGCTGTGCAGATCGGCAGCCGTCGGCCGAAGCGCCTGCGCGGCTTGTTGCGCACGCCCCTGCTCACGATACAAAATCGCTGACGCCGCCTCGGGTGAGATCACCGAGTAGACCGCGTGCTCGAGCATCAAGACTCGATTTCCCACGCCGATGGCGAGCGCTCCGCCCGAGCCACCTTCGCCGATGACCACACAGATCACCGGGACCTTGAGACTCATCATGGCTTCTAAGTTGTAGGCGATCGCCTCGGCTTGTCCGCGCTCTTCGGCGCCCATGCCAGGATAAGCTCCTGGGGTATCGATCAAGGTCACAATCGGCAGCTCAAAGCGCTCGGCGAGGCGCATGAAGCGCAGCGCTTTACGGTAGCCCTCAGGGCGCGGCATGCCGAAGTTTCGGCGCATGTTCTGCTGCGTCCCGCGCCCCTTTTGGGTGCCGATCAACATCACGTTGCGGCCTGCAAGCTTGGCTAACCCACCCACAATAGCGCCGTCGTCACCGAAGTGACGATCGCCATGCAGTTCGGTGAACTCGTCAAAGGCTAGGTCCGCATAATCTAGCGTGTATGGGCGCTGCGGATGGCGGGACAGCTGGACCTTATCCCAGCGCGTCAGATCTTCGATCAAGCGCTCTTCGAGCTCACGGTGCGCTTCGTTGAGGCGCTCAAGTGGCTCGGCGAGCTCTGGGTGTCCTGCAACCATCGGCTCCAGGGTTTTGATCCGCTCCTGCAAATCAGCGGCGGGCCGCTCAAATGGTAGAACATGAGGCTTCTTCATGAGGCTCCCCGATCCTTTGCCCAAGTGACGATGCGATCGACCACCTGGTCAATGGTCAAACCATCACTGAACAACTCTAGACCATCATCAGCGCACTTGAGTGGGGCGATGGCGCGGCCACTGTCGCGTGCATCGCGCTCCGCGATCTGAGCGGCGAGCGCCTGCAAATCAACGACCTCACCGGCCGCTTCAAGATCGCCCGCTCGCCGGCGAGCACGCTCCATGGGGGTGGCCGTCAAGAACACCTTTAGTGGGGCATCGGGAAAGACCACGGTTCCGATGTCTCGCCCCTCAAGCACAGCGCCCGGCGGACGTGCGCCCAGACGACGCTGCTGGTCGAGCAGCGCTGCACGCACCGACGGTTGAGCGCTGACTTTGGAAGCCATGGCGCTGACCTCGGGGGTACGGATCAACCCGGTCACCTCGGTCTCGCCGATAAAGACTCGATTACGGTCGGCTTCGGTGACGAAGGCGATCTGCGCCTCACGAGCGAGCTCACCGAGCGCGGCATCGTCGTCGGAAGAGACCCCCGCTTGGACGGCGGTGTAACCGATACAACGATACAGGGCGCCCGTGTCGACCAAGGCAAAACCTAGACGCTGAGCGACCGCTTTAGACACCGAGCTCTTGCCTGCCCCAGCCGGTCCATCAATGGCGATCACAAACCCGCTCAAAGGACCTTCTCACACGCCGCCCAGAGGCGTTCATGCTCTAAGTCCGTCCCGATGTTGACCCGGGCACAATTCGGTAGCCCATACCCAGTCATTGGACGCAGGATCACTCCCTGCGCCAAGAACTTAGGATAGAGCGGATCAAAGGGCTGCTTGAAATCCACCAGCACAAAGTTGGTCTGCGAAGGCCAGGTCGTGCAGCCGTAGCGCGCAAAGCCCTCGTGCAAATCCGGGACCTGGCGAATCACTAAATCTCGCGAGCGCTCAAGGAAGTCATGGTCTTTGAGCGCCGCAGCGCCTGCGACTTGTGCGAGGCTGTTGCAATTAAACGGCGGGCGGCTTTGGTTGATCGTAGCGATCAAATCCGGCGAGCCGATACCGTAGCCCACGCGCACACCAGCCAAACCGTAAGCTTTTGAGAAGGTACGCAGCAGCAAGGTCCGCGGGCGCCCAAGCGCAATCGCCACACCATCCGACTGGTCTTCACCGGTCACAAACTCTTTATACGCTTCGTCGAGAATAAAGATCACGTCCTCGGGGAGCTTAGCGATGAGCTCGCCGATCCAATCGGCGCCCACCCACGAACCGGTGGGGTTGTTCGGGTTGGCTAGAAACACCGCTTTGATCGTCGGGTCTGCTTTGAGCGCTTCAAGCATCGGCTCAATGCGATACTCAAAGTCTCGCTCCATCGGCACCTCGACGGTGCGACGGCCATGACTCCAAGAGCAGAGCTTGTAGATGATGAACGTCGGCGTCCAAACGGCGATTTTTTCATCGGGTAAGAGGAGCGACTTCATCATCAAATCGATGACGTCGTTGCTGCCGTTCGCGGTGATCAAATTCTGATGTTTGAGCCCATAAGATGCGTAGTGCTCGCACAGCGCTTCTTTAAGGTAATAAGCCGAACCATCAGGATACAAGTGAAGCTCTGAGAGCGCTCCCTTGATGGCTTCGACCGCGAGCGGCGAAGGACCCAAAGAGTTCTCGTTGCTGGCGAGCTTAGCGATCGATTCAGGGTCGAGGTCATACTCACGTGCCGTCTCTTCGATCGGCTTTCCTGGTGGGTACGCAGGGAGGCCTTCATACCACGGTGGTGCAAGAGGTCGCATCGCCATCTCTCCTTTAGCGCTGTCGCTTCTTAAGCCCGAGGAGCCTTTGTTCAAAGCGTCCGACGAGCGAAGGGTCGTTTGGTGTTCTAAATCCACCCTTCTTTCCTTCCTTTGCGATCAAGGAAGCCAGCGGTTCAATCGCCGCAGCCAACCCTGTCGCACTTATAGTCTCAACGCTGACCTCTCGCACCTTTGGGTAGGGCGAATCGAGCAACGGCAAGACCAGCTCAAGCACCTCTTGCCGCTGACTGGCGCCGGGTACGTTCGGTAACACCGCCCCTGGGGCGTAAGCTAACCACACGCAGACGTTGACGTTCGCTTTGGCTAACCCTTCCACCAAGCACGGCTTTTGGACGCTCCGCAGCTGCTTGACCAAGGGAGCCAACATCTCAGGTTGATTGAGGCGCCCTGCGGTCTCTGCAGCGTACGCGACGACCGCCGGGTCCTGGTCCTTGAGCTGCGCCTCGACGAAGGGCAGAAACTTAGCCGACGAGAAGCACGGCGCCGTGTCCATGACCGCCGCTAAGACCTCAGCCCGGCGCTTAGCGTCTGCCTTTGCGCTCAAACGCTCTAGCGCCTTCCGGATCGGTCCCGCGTCACGGAAGCCATGCCGCTGGGGCCCACGACAGACCCCCTTGAGACTGGCTAACGCTTCGAGTTGCCTTTTGCCGTCTTTGACCAAGAGCTGACGCGCCGCTTGAGCGATGCTCTGCGGCTTCGGCAAAGCGCCGAACACCAGCGCGCTGGTCAAGAGCAAATGGATCACTAGATCTCGTCAAACATGAAGGGCCAGATCGCGTCGATGCGGTCTTGAAACCCTTCAGGGTACAAGTACCAAAGCGCAGCGGCGACCGAGCTGACCAAGGAGTTACCGTCTTGAGGCGTAAAGCAGAACCCGACGACCTCACGGTTGTTGCGCACGGTGATCGTCGAGGTCGGGACCACGCTCTGGTTGAGAATACGACCGTAAAAGCCATGGTCTCGACCGAAGCTAAAGATCGAGTTCGAGCTGATGCGATCGGTCATGGCGATCCAATCGTCTGCGCGCATCCGCTCGAGGACCTCTTCGGTGCTGATGTCTCGACTCATCTCCAAGGCAAAATGCATCTGATGCATGTACTGACTGTTCAGCTTGACCGCCGAGGAAAAGATGTCGGCGTCGTGCCCTAGGGTCTGAAGCAAGTGCCACGCATCGCGAGCATGGTGCGTCCCGAAGCGTTCATCGCTATGTCCGCCCACTTGAGGGCTGGGAATGAACGACGAGTCCTGGCTGATGTCATTGGCGCGACGCATCAGCAGGAAGCGACCCGACTTGAGATCCAATCCGCCCTGATCGTTACCGGTGATGCATTTGACCATACGGGTCAGGTTGTGGGTGTTGCAGCTGACCACCTGGAGGTAGCGATCCTCGCCGGGAACCAACGACTCATCGTTGATGCCGCGAGCGTACATCTTTCCAAAACCGAACTCAGAGCCCTGAGCGATAAAGCCTCGAGGGCCGTCGACGTTGCGGTACAGACGCTCTTTGTTGGCGTTTCCTGCAGGTGTGCAGTCGATCACCACCATCGCTCGAGCCATCGCTTCATCATGGTTGAAGGCGGGCTTGTGACCAAGCGCCTCGAAGTCGGCGCGGACGTCCGCATCGACCACCAGCTTGGCGCCACGTCGAACCAAGGCTTCAACCTTAGCTTTTTCACGAGCGATCGGAGTCCGCTTGTGAAAAGTGATGTCATCAATTCCAAACTCATTTCGGAAACGACAGAGCAGCCCGATAAGCGGCTCACCAATCGTGCCCGTGCCAACCACATGAACGTTACGCCGAGTCATGGTCTCTCCCCTTGGGGTTTAAAGGTGGCGCCGCTCTTGCGGGCCGTATGTCCAAGGTCAACCGAAGTTTTTGCCCGCGCCTCGTGTGTGCGCGAAGCTCGCACCTGCAAGGGCGCCTTGGCGCGTCAGGAGTCCGCACCTTATGTCCGAGCTATTTGCCGGCAAATACCTGCTTAAAGAACGCCTTGGAGTGGGCGGAATGGCAGAGGTATGGTTAGCGGAACTCAAAGGGCCTCAGGGCTTTTCACGCCAGCTCGTGATCAAAAGAATTCTTCCTCATCTCGCCGATGACGATAATTTCATCACGATGTTTGAAGATGAAGCCCGGCTGGCCGCCCGACTCAATCATCCCCACGCAGTCCGCGTCGAAGAGTTCGCTCAAGATGACGAGGTCTGGTACCTCGCGATGGAATACCTCGACGGCGGCGATCTGCGAAAGCTGTCGCGCCAAGCGCTCACGATCGGCGAGAGCGTACCCCTGCAGGTGCTGCTGCAGATGGGGGGCGACGTCTCCTCTGCTTTGCATCATGCGCACACGCTCAAAGGCGCCCAGGGGCAACCCCTGAACATGATCCATCGCGACGTGAGCCCACACAATATCTTGGTGACAACCCAAGGCCAAGCCAAGCTGGTCGACTTTGGTATCGCTCGAGCCGAATCCAATCAGGTCAAGACGCGCACAGGGATGGTCAAAGGTAAGAGCGGCTACATGAGCCCCGAGCAAGCGCTTGGTCGCACTCTAGATGGGCGCTCAGACCAGTTCGCCCTAGCGATCGTTCTGTACGAGACAGCGCTTCAAGCGAGGGTCTTCCAAGGCGAGAATGATCTCGCGATCATGCGCAAAGTGGTGGCTTGCGAAATCCCACCCCTTATCAGCCTAGACCCCAACAGCTCACTCGCCTTCTCCGAGGTTCTAGAGCAAGCGCTGCAGCGCGCTCCAGAGGATCGCTTTCGTGACTGTGAAGCCTTCGCTGCTGCTCTTTACGACTGCCTGGACTCAGCGGGTTTTCGGGGAGGACATCAGCCCGTGGCTGAATGGGTTCAGCGCATGGGCACGGTAGACGGTAAGCTCACCAAACTGCCGGGCTTGGACGAACGCCGTGAGCTCGGCGGGGCGCTCGAAGAAATCACGAAGATTAGTCGCAGTCGAAGCGCCATGAACCCTTCGGTTCGGTCTCAGCGCAGCCAAGCTGCTGCCGGGCGGCTGTCCTCGCCAACACCCACGCCACGGCGCACAACCGAGCACCAGACCTCCTGGCTGCCGCTCGCGCTCGGAGGCGGATTGCTGGTGCTGGGTCTGATCGCTTTCGGGCTCCTGTCCAACACCGATAACGCCCCTCAAGACATCGACTCCGCAAGCCGGGTGGCTCCCACTCAGGTGACGGAACAACCAGCCGTCGAACCGCCACCGACAGCGCCCGTAGTCCAACAACCCAAAGAGCGTCCGGCGCCAGCCCAGGCTCCACCCAAGCAAGCCGCTCAGGTGGTCAAAACCCCAACCAAAGCGAAACCCAAAACGGCTCGCAATGCGCCAGCAAAGCTGACAGCCAAGGCAGCGCTCAAGGTGATTATTCGTAAGCGCGACCGCCCTGAAGACTGGGGTGTGGTCTACATCGACGGAAAACTAGTCCGTGGCGATAACCCCTCAAAAGTCCTCTCGGTCGGCAACCACAGCGTATGTGTTGTCAACGCTGAGATGGGCATTGCGTGGCGCCGAAAGGTGGCGCTGCCAGCGACGGGCACCCGAGTGTACGTCAATATGATCGACGCCAAGCCAGGCTCATGCCCCTAGTCTAGTCACCTTCAGGGACAGACTCGAGACCTAAACGGATCCTCGGGTTCTCTGCGCCGCGCAAGGCTTCGATCTGTCGCTCCACGACCGTGGTCAGATCAAAGAAAATCTCGCCCTGCCAGCGCTCACCGCAGCGAATACGCACACGATCGATCCAGCGATCTCCACCCACCAACTCCTGACTTTGAACCTCAACGGGTTTGCCGCAGGGTGGATGATCGACCCAGGTGCGAGCGAACCCGAGCTCGGCGATGCTCGCGGGTCCATCGTTGACGATGACCGGCGCCTCTTGAGTACCCAAACCCGCTTTTAGCCAGAGCCCTTGCGGCGTCTCAACCAACTGATCCGGCGGCGCTTTAATCGTTAAAACGACCTCGTTCGGACCTGAATTTTCAACGACGACGGGAGCCACAGGAGCCGGCTTCTCTTCTTTAGCTGGACAGCCGCAGACCACTAAAACGCTGAGCAACCCAACCCATCTCATTGTGGCTTGATCCGAAAGAAGCGCCGTTTACCGACACGCAAAACCCACTCGGTCTTGGGCACTTCAGCGAAGGGGTCGTCAGCGACCTCACCATCGATGCGCACCCCGCGACCTTGGACCAAGCGCCGAGCTTCTCCTCTCGACTTAGCTGCTCCCGCCTCAACAAGGCACGCCAGATAGTCTGAATCGGCTGAAACCACAGCCTCAGGCAGATCATCGGGCAAGGCATCTTTGTCATGCGAAATCCGCTCAAACTCAGACCGCTCATGGGCGCCCGATGAATCACCGTGAAACCGGGCTGTGATTTCTTGGGCTAGATCGAGCTTGGCACTTTTGGGGTGCAGCGACCCGTTCGAAACCTTAGCTTTCAACGCATCGATCTGGGCTAAACTGCGCTCACTGAGGAGCTCATAATAGCGCCACATCAGCGGATCGCAGATGCGCATCATCTTGCCGAACTGATCTCGCGCCGGTTCATCCACACCAATGGCATTGCCCAATGACTTACTCATCTTTGCGCCTACCACGCCGTCACCATCGGCCTGGGCGTCGATTCCCTCAAGTAAAGGGTTGGTCATCACGATCTGCGGCGGCAACGCGCTGCCACGCTCCATCTCTTGCTTCATCAGCGTTCGACCGAGCAAAAGATTGAAGAGTTGGTCATCACCGCCGAGCTCGACGTCCGCTTTGAGCATCACCGAATCCCAAGCCTGAACCAGAGGGTATAAGAATTCGTGAATAGCGATGCTTTGACCCGACTTGTAGCGCTTATCAAAATCGTCGCGCTCGAGCATTCGAGCCACTGGGTAACGACTCGCCAAAGCGATGAGCTCAGACGCCGGCATGGCACCAAACCACTCCGAATTGAACCGAACCTCAGTCTTTTCAGGGTCTAAAATCTTAAAGACCTGTTCTTTGTAGGTCTGTGCATTTTGTCGAATATCTTCGGTGGTCAATGGCGGGCGGGTCTTTGAGCGCCCTGTCGGGTCGCCGATCATGGCGGTAAAATCACCGATCAGAAAGATCGCTGTGTGACCAAGGTCTTGAAATCGCTTCATGCGCTGAAGCAGCACCGTATGCCCAAGATGCAGATCAGGTGCGGTGGGGTCAAACCCTGCTTTAACGCGAAGCGGAACGCCTGTTTTTTCTGACTTTTCCAGGCGTTTGAGCAGCCCGTCTTCGCTGTGAAGACTGACGCAGCCTCGACTGAGTTCTGCCACTTGGTCGGACAAGCTGAGCATTGGCAAAAGCTCCCTACATCGCCGTTTCGCTGATGCGCGTCTCGCGCACCACATGAACCCGAACTTCACCCATCGTATCCGCTTGCTCTTCGATTCGTCGAGCTAAGCGCTGCGCGAGCGCAAGCAGGCGACCTTCAGCGACTCGCTCTGGATCGACCAACACCCGAATCTCACGCCCCGCCTGAACCGCATGAGCGCTGCGCACGCCCTCTTCTGAGGACGCAAGCTCTTCGAGGTACGCCAGGCGTTCGACGGCTTTGCCGAGCTGCTCATGACGTGCACCGGGTCTGCTCTCAGCCAAGTTCAAAGCAGCCGATACAATCATACCGGCGACAGACTTGGGGTCTTCATCGCTTGCGACGTCTTGAAGCGCCGCAAGCACCAACTTACTCTCGCCATGCTTCGCCGCTAAATCGGACGTCACACGGGAAGAGCTTCCCTCATGATGGTGATCCGCCGCTCGACCGACCAGCGCCAACAAACCAGCCCGTCGAACCGTTTTCGGCGGTTGCCCCAAAGCCTCGGCGATCAGCTCTGCGAGATGCGCAGTGTTGACCGCAAGCGATAGCTGATTTTGACCCATCACCTGATGCAAGTGAAGTCGCCCTAACAAGAGCAATAAAGAGGGATTAACACCATGAACGCCAACCTCTGCAGCGGCGTCTTCACCGCGTTGGCGACTGGTTTTATCTAAGTTTGCGCTGGCTTTTTTGACCGACTCTTCAATCCGAGAGGGATGAATACGACCATCATCGATGAGCCGCTCAAGGGCGATCCGAGCCACCTCGCGACGCACCGGATTAAAGCAGCTCAGCGTAATCAACTCGGGCGTGTCATCGATGATCACGTCGACACCCGTAGCCTGCTCAAAGGCTTGGATGTTGCGGCCTTCACGCCCGATGATCCGGCCTTTGGATTCGTCATTGGGCAGATGGACCGGGGTGGTCGTAATCTCAGCGACTGTTTCCGAGCCATACCGAAAGACCGCCTTCGCAAGGACTTTGGCTGTCTCTTCTTTGAGGTTATCAGCGACTTGCTGCTGCAGTCGGCGAATCTCACCCGCTGCTCGCTGCTCGGCTTCGGACATCAGCTGAGACTCAAGCCGAGCGAGCGCTTCTTCTTGGGTCAGGTTTGCCACACGCTCGAGCGCCGCATTGAGCTCTTTTTCTTGGTCCAATATCCGCGCCTCAAGCTGGGTAAGACGGGTCTCTTTCTTACCTAAAGATTGCTCCTCACTGATCAACTTGTTGCGATCGGTATCAAGCTTCGTCTTTTGGTCTTTGAGCTGCTTTTCTTGACTCTGCAGTTCTGCGCGCTCTGCGCGTGCCTCTTTGATGCTCTGCTTGAGTTCATCCTCAGCTGCTTGTTGCTCGGCGGCTAAATCGTCCCGTAGCTGATCGAGCTGGCGATCACGTTCCGCTTTGAGCTTTTCCAAACGTTTTTGAGCACCTTCAAGGCGAACTTTTGCTTTGCGAGAGGCGACGAAGAGCCCAAGGCCGATACCTAAAGCTAATGCGACTGCTGCGACGACCATCTGCATGGTCTAACTCCTTTGTTTCGGTGACGTAGATCTGACCTTCCGTCAAAACGACATCCACCGAGTAATCTAAGGAGGTTTTCGGAATTTGATCATAGATTCCAGCGGAATCTGTCACGCCCACGGTGAGAGCTTGCGAGCCGTCAAGATAACGATCGTAAAACCCTTTGCCCCGACCCAATCGATCACCGGACGCACTAAACGCTAACCCGGGGACCAAAATAAGATCAGGGTCAACCACCGCAGCCGCAGCAGGAGGTTCGAGAATCCCCCGCCAGCCTGAGACCAGTTCTGCCTGCGTACAGGCATGAAAAACTAAGTCCTCGCCGTCCACCCTGGGCCACGCTGTGATCCCTGCGTCCTCCGTCAAAACGGGCTCGCCAGGTAGCGCAGCGAAACCAGCGACCTCAAGAGGTCGATGCGTTGGAACCGGCAGCTGCTCTCGCAGCCAACGACCGATCTCGGCACCGATTTGGCGCCAGTAGGTCTCGTCTTTTTCCGCTCGACGAGCTCGCTCTCGAGTTCGCAAAGCCTGCTTTCGGACCTGCATTGTCGGTGTGCGCCGAACCCATCCGGCGATCGTTCCAAATCTGGTGTAAGCGAACCGAAGGACCCAAACTGCTTGATGTACAACCTGGTGCTCTCGACCTGCTGCAGCAGGTGGGTGTCAGAGGAGGCGCTTCTGGTACGTTTCCCGCAGGAAACCAATCACTCCACGCCTTTCAAACCAACTCCCAAGAAAGTAAATGCGGCCGGATCCACTCTGTGTGGCCACACACCAAGACAGTTCTAAATGGGCCCCCCAGAATCTGTGATCAACTCTTCAAGTTGCCGGCGAACTGAACCCAGCTCACCGGACGCCTCCTCAATCATCCTCCGCGCCTCAGAACGATGGTTTTCGTACGTGAGGCAGATGGTGAAAAGAGCCTGGACCAGTTGGGTACTGGTCGGCCCTCCATCACTGCTTCCTTTATTGGCGGCAAGCAGCCGTCCGAGAACTTCATTGGCTCGATCCGCAGCAGCGACCAATGCACCCTCAGAGTGGTTCCCCACCTGAACACGCAATCGACGACTGCCTACCTTGACTTCGAGCTTCTGACCCATCGAGCGACTCCTACCGCTTGTGCTCACCGTAACGCCCTGTTTCTTTCAAGGTCAACCGTGCGCTTCAGGCTATTTCAAATCAGCGAAATTTTACGGCGTTTCACCAAACGACTCAAAGAGCGCTTCGACAAACTCGTGAGGGATGAATCGACGCAAATCCTCCACCCCTTCACCCACACCGATGTATTGCACTGGAATTTTGAGTTCATCGCAGATGCCTGCAATGACCCCACCCCGTGCGGTTCCATCAAGCTTGGTCAGGATGATCCCATCGACAGGAATCGCCTCAACGAAGGTGCGCGCTTGAGCGATCGCGTTTTGACCGATGGTCGCATCGAGCACCAAAATCACCTCGTGCGGGGCGCCCTCATAAGCCTTGCCCATCACGCGGTGCATCTTCTTGAGCTCATCCATGAGTTCAGCGCGCGTATGCAAACGCCCCGCCGTATCGCAGAGCACCAGATCAAAGCCCTCGTCCGTGCCTCGCTTGACCGTGTCAAAGAGGACTGAGCTTGGGTCCACGTTGTCGGCGCCTCGAACCATCGGGCAGTCGGTCCGATCGGCCCAGACCTGGAGCTGGTCCACCGCTGCGGCGCGGAAGGTGTCGCCCGCACCCAGAATGACCGAATGGCCCTCCGACTTTGCCCAATGCGCTAGCTTACCCATGCTCGTCGTTTTGCCCACGCCGTTGACACCGACCAACATCACCACCTTGGACTCACCACCGCCTAAGCCATCGAGCAGGCTTGGCGCCGTGAGATCAACCACCTCGGTCAACGCCTCACGCAGCGCCGCAAAGACCTGATCCGGTGTTTTGAGTCGGTCACGGCGACGGCGCTCTTTAAGCTCTTCGAGTAAACGGTCAGCCGTTCGTGCGCCGATGTCGGAGGTGAACAAGATCGCCTCGAGATCATCCATCATGGCGTCGTCGATAGCGGCACCGCCCGAGAGCAAACCCCCGATTTTACCCAAGAACCCGCTGCGCGTTTTACTCAAGCCGATACGGTATGCGGCGCGGCGCTCCGCCTCAAAACTTGTCCTTTGCTCAGCCAGATCATCCTGACGAGCGCTCAAGGCCCGCTCGGCTTCTTCTTCCCGCTCCAGCTTACGTGCGGCTCGCGCCTCAATGTCGGCTAGTTTCTTCGCCTCAAACTGCTCTTTCTTTGCCGCCTCCAGCGCAAGCTTTTGAAGTCGAACGGTTTCGGGATCCGGCTCCGGCTCAGCGGTCTCGTCGACGACTTCAGACTCTTGCCCCTCCGATGAGGTTTGGGGCTCAACCTGCGCGCCATCCAGAGGCGCCTCTTCAGCCTGCGCCGTGGGCACAGCCATAAGAGTTTCACGTGCAATTCTCGCGGCAGCTGCAGGGTCATACAGCTGGTCGTCGTAGCGCCCCGGTTGCTCCACAGAGCCCCCGCGTCGCATCATGACGAGCACCCCGATGATCAAGGCGACCACCACCACAGCCACCGCCACCCAGGTCCAATCGACAGCAGGCTGAGCTGCTGCTGCTGCTGCTGCTGCTGAGGTGTTCATCAAAATAATCACGACCGAGGCCCTTTGCGGTCAACACGCGGCTCGAACCGACGCAAAGTCCCTTCGGTCCTTGGGGTTCCGCTCAGTTCTGCGAGCTCAGGGCGGTCACGCAGCGCATCGAAAAAGCGGTCGGCTTGCAAGAGGCGCCGAATACCCTCATGTCCGCTGTCGAGTGCCTTTTGCAGATACTTGAGCGCGTCACCCGTTTCTCCGCGTCCCGCGGCTACCGCCGCACGGTAATACGCAAACCCGGGATGGGCGGGCTCTAAACGCTCGCCTTGGTCGAGCACCTTTTCGGCTTCATCAACAAAGCCTTGATGCAAGTAGGCAGCAGCTAAGTCGACCGCTAGCTCGGCCGTCGGCCCCTCGAGCTCCATCGCTCGACGAAGCGGGCGAACGGCTGCCGACCAATCACCAAGCTCAATATTCAGGCGGCCCATTTCCATCCAGGCGTCCCAGTAGCCAGGCTCGATCTCCAGCGCGCGTTCGACCTCTTTAAGCGCGTCGCGGAACCGACCCAGATCCGATAAGGTCATCGCCCGCTCGAGAATAACGAGCGCCGGAAACTCATGCTGAGCCTCGGTCCGATCAAACAAATCCATAGCCACATGCAAGCCGTCGATCGCCAGGAAC
Organism: Myxococcota bacterium; assembly: GCA_040260805.1. Taxonomy (GTDB): domain Bacteria; phylum Myxococcota; class UBA4151; order UBA4151; family UBA4151; genus CACGMS01. Next base: position 26,074 of record JBDQPD010000009.1, read on the forward strand.
TGGCCTAATCGAAGCTTGAGATCCGCGTGCTCAGGCACGCGGCGGTGTGCATCGACGAGCACCTGCAAGGCCTCGATCATCTGGGACTGGCGAGCGTAGGTCTCGGCATTGAGCAGGATCAACTCGAGATGATTGGGATGCAACACGCAGGCATCATCAAGGACCCGGCGCGCTTCATCAAACCACTCCCGCTCCAAGAGCTTGCGCACGGTGGCGACTGCGCGGCCTGCCAGATCCGGTGTTTCATCAGTCATCGCGCACCCCCAGTCGGGGGCCCAGGTACTCCGCACACCCCTAGGGTGCAACGGTGGTTTTTGACGAGACTACGGGAAACGACGGATAGCGCAGCCTAACGTTTTAGCGTCACAATGCGCATACAGAGTACGGAGGGCAGATGGTTCGGGCTTGGCCAACGCTATTGATCGCGCTTGTCGCCTGCGGCGGCGAAGAGGCCGCGCCGACCACGGAGGGGCCGGTCTACTGCGTGGAACAAGCAGACTGCGCCTCAGGGTTTGCCTGCGACTCCTGGACCGGTCTTTGCGTCTGCGCCTCATCGGGCGTTTGCCCAGACCAACAAATCTGCAACCCATATTCTGGGGTGTGCGAAGTACAAAACGATCGGTGTGCGAGCGATACAGCCTGCGCGCCGAGCGAATATTGTTCAGCCGATGGCCAATGCGCTCAGCGCAAAGGATTGTGCAAACCTTGCGAGCGCTCCAACGAATGTGGTGGGGCTAACGATCTTTGCTTACCCGGCGGTGCTTGCGGTACCGATTGCAGCCAAGATGAGAACGCCTGCCCGCCAGGCTCCGTATGCTGGCCCTTTGACAACGCCTCGCAATGCGTCCCTGCCTTGGGCGATTGCTCCGTGCCCCCGCGCTGCCGCGCCGACTCGGATTGTCCTCCCGGTAACGTCTGCACCGAAGGCGCCTGTCAGGCGACCTGTCAACGAGACAGCGATTGCCCGGCGCAGTGGCGATGCCTGGACCAGCTCTGCCACCCGCCCGCAAGCTGCGAAGACGATGCTGCCTGCTCACAAGGCACCATTTGCCAAGCGGGGCGCTGCCTGCCCGGCTGCGCAGACAACGCCAACTGCCCCTTGGGCGAAACCTGCCAAGAAGGTCGGTGCCAGCAAGGCTGTGATGCCCACGCCGACTGCCCTTTGGATCGAGCCTGCCAAGCCGGTCAGTGCGTTGATGAAATCTGCATGGGCAATGACTGCTCCTTAGCCTGCCAAGTCGATTTATTCTGCGGTCCGGGTCGCCATTGTGACCGGCGCCAAGGGCGCTGCCGAGACGGACTGCCTGGTGGTCTTTGTGTGGCTTGTAATCAGATGGTCGCCGGTCAATGCGGCAACGGGTTATGTCTTGGAACCGCCACGCGACGAGCCTGCACTGGCGACCGCGACTGCGCTGGAGGCGGCGAGTATTGCGACCGGGCATATGGCTGCTTTCGGGATCGTGAATGCCCACAAGGACAGAGCTGTCTTGATGCCAACATCGCACAGAACCAAGCGGGTCGTTGCAGCGGCGGCACCTGCTCTAACTTTCGCTGCGCGACGCCTTGCGAAGCAGGCGCCGGGAGTTGCCCGGTAGGATTTGCCTGCGAAGAGGTCCGTCGAGCGGGCGGCGGCAGCGTCTTGGGGACCTATTGCCAACCCGAGGATGGTGAGTTCTGTCCGTGAACCGTTCGACCTTAGCGTCTCGTTCCCACGGCAGCGGGCAGCCGGTCATCTACTTGCACGGTTTCTTCAGCGATGGGCGACTATGGGATCCGGTGATCCGCGAGCTAGGAGACGAGTTTCATCAGCTGACGGTCGATTTACCGGGTCACGGTGGCTCAAGCGGCTGGCGGGGTGGCTGGTCGGAGTTAATTTTCGCTCTGGATGAGCTGGTCCGTTCACTCGATCAGCCGCCGGTCATCATGGGCTATTCGATGGGCGCTCGGGTGCTCCGTCAGCTGCTTTTGAAGCCCGGACCCAAGCTGCATTCGGCGCATCTAGTTGCAGCTCATCCGGGCCTCGAAGCCCAAACGGCTCAAGAGCGCCGACGTCGCGATCAGCGACTAGCCGATAAGCTGGCGAGTCAACCGCTTGAAGAATCGGTGCGACAGTGGAGCAGCCTGCCCATCTTCTCGGGTCAAGAGCGAGCCGGCGAGGGCAGCCTTGAACGCCAAGAAAGCCTCAGGCGACAGCAGAACCCTGAGGGCTTAGCCTTTGCGCTTCGAGCCTTGGGTTCGGGGACCTGCGGAGCGGGTGGAGCGCCCGCACGCAACGCTCCGATCCAATTGATCTGCGGTGACCGACTCCAACAAGATCAAGACCGCACTCAAGCCTTAGCGGATCAATGGCCTCGGGCTCGTGTGACCTGGCTTGAAGGGATTGGGCACAACCCAATCCTCGAAGATCCCTCCGCTTTATCAGCACATTTAAAGCGCTTTCTTCGGGCGAGTGCAAAGACCTGAGCGGGGCGAGACTTGGCAGAATGCGCCTGAAGGCATAGCCATGGCATATGGCTTCACATGACCTCCTTGACCGATACGATGAAGAGGACGCTGCAGAGCGCTATTATTCGATGCGTCTGCGCCATGCGCTACCGACAGCTCAAGGTATTTTCGAAGCCTTTGAAGGGCGCTGGGTCTACGCCTTTGGCAGCGACACTCACGCCCCCTTTGGTGTTGGCGATGCGCCGATTTTACCTGGCTTTGAATCGGCGCAAAACCAGGTCGATGACTTTGGCTGCGAGACGGCTGAATTTGTCAAAGCGGCTCACGAAGCCGAGTTGCCCTTGTATGCGCACCTGGTGAACTTGTTCATGGGCGGCTCGATGCCGCCTCCTATGCACAGCGTGGCGATTCATGAAACCTGCAGTTTAGGTCAAAGCATGGCCGCAGCCGCTCGCGCTCGCCTGCGCGGGATCAACACGCTCAAGGTTAAAGTGGATCCCGACTCGGCCCTCGAACAAAGCCTAAAATCGCTCGAGCGCTTGCGAGACACGTACCCGGGCATCGCCCTGCGGATTGATCTGGCTGGCGCGATGAATGAGGTCCTAGAGTTGGGTCAGGACCCTTTGCCGTGGCTGGAGCGCTTTGCTGCGCTCAAGGTCGAATACCTCGAGGACCCGGTCCGCTCCGATCTGATCGATCTACTGCCCGAGGGCGTCGTCGATCTTGGGCTCGATCTGGTGACGACAAGCTTTGAACGTGCGCTCGAGACGGTCGAGCGAGGGCAGATTCAAGTCTTGGTGCTCAAGCCGCACCTGTGCGGTTCGTTCGGCAAAACCTTTGCGCTCGCTCGCACCGCTCGAGCGCGAGGCGTGAAGGTGGTTCTTTCCAGCCTTTATGACTCGCCCGTCGGGATCGCCACCTTACTCCATCTGTGCGTTGCCCTCGGCTTGGACAGCACAGCACACGGTCTCAATACGCTGAGCTTGATTTACCCTCACCCTTGCGCAGAACTTAGACCCCAGCGAGACGGCCGGATCCTGATCCCGCGTGGGCCGGGTCTGGGTTTACCAGCGGGTGCTTGGATGCCCGAATGACACGCCATATCGAGTTAGAACATCGCGGCGGGTATTCGCTCGTCACGCTCAACCGCCCTCGCGCCAACGCCATCGGCACTCAAATGGTGACCGAATTACTCGCAGCGATTGATGAACTTGAGGCTGAGCCGGGTCTTCGCGCCATGCTGCTCACCGGCGCTCCGGGCATGTTCAGCGCAGGCCTTGACGTCCCGGAGTTGATGCAACTTGACCGCGCGGCGATGACTGATTTTTGGAAAGACTTTAACGCCCTTTGCTATCGGCTCTTCACGTCCGACTTAATGATCGTCACTGCGATCAGTGGACACAGTCCAGCGGGTGGGTGCGTGCTGGCGATCATGACCGACTACCGGATCATGGCAGCAGGTCGCTACAAAATAGGGCTCAATGAAGTCGCTGTGGGCATCCCGATCCCTGGAGGGTTGACCGACATCTATGCCTCCTTGATCGGTCTGCCTGCGGCTCAAGATTTGGGCTGTCGAGGAGCCATGGTGGGTCCCGATCAAGCCCTTGAGCTTGGCTTGATTCAAGAGGTCGTCGAAGCCGGCGAATTACAGCAAGCGGCTGAGGCTAAAATCGCTCAATATCTAGCCTGTTCCGAGCAAGCTCAGGTCACCACCAAGCAGCTGTTCCGCCGCCAACTGGCGGCCATCCTTCACGCGACCTCCGAGCGCGACCAGAAGGCGTTCTTAGACCTGTGGTTTGGCGACGACGCACAAGCGGTGCTCAAGGCGCTCGTCGCTCGACTCGGTTAGTTCAACTCGCCGGCGACGTGACGCAGCGTTACAATTGAGCCATCGTTCGGTGACCTTTGGTGGTCATAACTAGGGTGGCAGCACTCAAGCTGCAGGGAGAAACCATGAAAACCATTGCAACCCCTCTCGCCGTCGCCAGCGCGCTTTGCCTTGCGCTCGTAGCGACCCCAGCCGAAGCCTGTGAGCGCCGCGCCGGCAAAGGTCACGGCATCATGAAAATGATCATGCGCACCGCTCAGCTAACGCCGGACCAAAAGAGGCAAGTCAAGGCGATGCGCCAAGAGTTCAAAGCGAACCATAAGGGTAAGCTCAAAGGCGAGCGCCGGGCGAAACGAGCCCAGATGGCACAGCTCACAGCTGCCGCTATTGAGTCCGGGGATGAAGGACAACTCGAAGAACTCTTCGCCGCTCAAGACGCCATGCAGGCTAAGCATCGGCAAATGAGACGTCAGCGCATGGTCAAAGTGCTCTCGATTCTTAGCGATGAGCAGCGCGCTCGCGTGGCGAAGAAAATCCGCCAGCACCGCGGCAAAAAACGTCATCGTCGTGGCGGCGATTTCGATTGAGTTTAGGTCGACTGCTCCTCGTAGAGGATGACCAACGCCTAGCCGACTTGCTCGGGGATTACCTCGAGCAAGCTGGTTTTTTTGTCGACCATGAAAACAACGGCTTACGCGCCTCGAGACGAATCGTGACCGAGCATCCGGACGCCGTCGTCCTCGACGTCGGCTTACCCGGTATCGACGGACTTGAGGTCCTCCGGCGGGTGCGCAGTGACTACTCTGGTATCATTTTGATGCTGACCGCGCGCGGCGACGAGCTTGACCAAGTGCTGGGTCTCGAGCTCGGCGCTGATGCCTACGTCACCAAACCGGCCAGTCCCCGGGTCTTGGTCGCTCGAATCAAAGCCTTACTGCGTCGAGCCCAAGGGGACTGGGGGGACCCCGAGCGTCTAGAGCTCGGAAGCCTGGTCATCGATCGCACCCGCCATCACGCGTCACGCAACAACGAGCCGATGAACTTATCGTCGAGGGAGTTTGAACTGCTTTGGTTGCTCGCCAGCAAAACCGGCAAGGTGATCAGTCGAGAGCAGATTCAAGATGCGCTCGATCAAGAGCTAGAAAGTAGCGGCAGAGCGGTCGATATGATGGTGTCACGCTTGCGCTCACGCCTCGGTGACGACCCGCACAACCCGGTCTGGATTCGGACCGTTCGAGGGCGCGGGTACGTGTTCCAGGTCGGTGTCTGAGTATGGCTCCCTTTTTCATCCGAGGGGTCTTAGCGCTGCTGCTTACGATCGCCGGATCGATCTGGATGGGTCACTTCTTAGGAAGAGCGGCCAGCGGACCCAATGGAGCCGCCTCGCAGCACCAAACTGAAGTGGCACAACTCAATACGCTCGAGCGGCAGCTCCAGCAGGCTCGCGGCCCGCTCAAGAAACGGATCAGGGCGCTGCGGTCAAAGGACGACCAACCCTTTCGGCTTTGCCCGGCGCATCGCGGCCGAGTGATTCGACGACTAGAGTCGAGCCAAGACGAGATCGTTCGATTCCCTGACCGTGGCACCTTCTTGCGTCGCTCGCTGACTTCTTCGGCTGGAATCCCAAGCAAGGCGAAGCGGCGCCGGGCTCTCTGCGTACCCCTGAAGAGGCACAATAAAAGGCGCTTTCTCATCAGCATCATTTTTGGCGGGATTGGAATCATCGGTGGTTTAGCTTGGCTTCTGCTGCCGCTCATGCGTCGCCTTCGACAAACTGAAGCGGTGGTTCGTCGATTAGCCGAAGGAGACTATCATGCCCGGGTCAATGATACCGGTCAGGACGCGGTCGGAAGCTTAGCAGCCGGTGTCGACCAAATCGGAAATCGTATTCACGAGCTCCTCGCCGCTCAACGCCACCTTCATGCGAGCGTCAGTCACGAATTGCGCACGCCGCTTGCGCGACTAGCGGCAGCTATCGATTTGGCAGAGGACCACCCGAACCCTAAATTGTTCAAGGGCATGCGCACCGACATCCGTGAGCTCGATGGTATGGTCGAAGAGCTGCTGACCTTAGCTCGACTCCAAGATCCTCAGGCTCGCCAGTCCTTTGCATCCATGGACCTCGTCCCCCTCGTTCAGCAGCGCGTCGAGATGGCGCAAAGAGGCGAACGTGAACCCATCGAGTGGAGCCTCGAGCTGCCCCACGAAGCCAAAGTGGCTGGTGACGCTCGACTCCTGGCGCGGCTGCTCGACAATCTGCTGGCCAACGCGACTCGTCACACCCAATCGAAGGTCAACGTATCGCTCAAGCCCTTGCGCTCCAGTTGGTGCTTGAACGTGTCGGATAACGGATCGGGAATTGCGCCTGACCAGGTGGATCTGATCTTTACCCCGTTCATGTCAGGGGCCGATGGGGGCAGCGCCGGCTTGGGGCTCGCTATATGCCGAGAGATTGCCGATCGACACGACGCTCAATTGACCGTCAAAAACGGTAAAATCGGAGGCGCAGACTTCCAACTTGTTTTGCCGGGTTGACCTAGACCACTGGTCCTCTTCACACTCCGCTCGCCATGACCCTCTTTGCTGACAAGTTCGACATGATCAAACTGCTCGGAAGAGGCGGGATGGCTGAGGTGTGGCTCGCTGAGCAGCAGGGCATGCGCGGGTTCGCCCGACGGGTCGTCATCAAGCAGATGTTGCGACACCTGGCTGAAGATCGAGAATTCGTGCGTCGGTTCGAAGACGAAGCGCGTATTGCCGCGCTCATGAACCACAACAACGTCGTTCGGGTCGAAGACTTTGGTGAGGTCGATGGTATCCCCTTCTTGGTGATGGAATTTATCGATGGCGAGGATCTGGTCGTCCTCGCTGAGCGTGCGCAGGCTCAGAGCACCAAGCTGTCGATGCGCCTGGTTTTGCAGATCGGCTCAGACATTGCGCGCGGCTTGCACGCGGTGCATCACCTCGCTGATTACGAAGGCAACCCTTTGAACGTCGTTCATCGAGATGTGAGCCCTCAAAATATTATGCTCGACCGTGATGGCCGGGCGAAGCTCTTGGACTTTGGCGTCGCTCGAGCCGCCACCAATAAAGTCAAAACGCGCGTCGGTATCCTCAAAGGAAAGATCGCTTACTTTAGCCCTGAGCAAAGCCACGGCGAACCCCTCGACGGACGCTCTGACCAGTTCGCGCTCGCGGTCGTCCTATGGGAGCTGCTGACTGGTTTTAGACTCTTTCTCGGCGCCACCGATATTGAGACCTTGCGTCGGGTTCGGCGCGGCACGATTCCAGACCTTCGAGATGAGTGCCCCGACGCCTCTGACCTGCTGGTCGAATCCATGGCTAAAGCCATGCATGAGGAACCTTTATCCCGCTTTGCTGATGGTAACTCGTTTGCGGCTCACCTCGATCGGTGTCTTGTGGAATGCGGCGGGCGCCTCGAAGGAGCAGAGCTTGAACGTGCGCTAGCGCCCCTTACCAAAGGCGATCGGAAATACCTGCCCAGCATCCCCTTGCCTGGCGCCGATGAAGACACCTCATTTTCGACGGTTAGCGACCAATCGGTGAATCGAACCGATCCACGAGGTGAAGCCATCGTCGGAGCTAAAAGCTTTGATGAGGATGCCTTGACCGTGGTCTCTCAGCCAGGCTTTCTCGCGAACTTCGAAGACGATGATACGCTCTTATCGAGCCCTTCAATTCCTGCGCTGAGAAACCAGGTTTTACGCGATCTAGAGACCCAAGAACCACCGCAAACCCGTAACGATTTACGAGGTCCAGAACTCAGCCAAGCGTTAGCCTCAGAGGTTAGCAAAACGCGCCCCACTCAAACCGTCGACGAACTTCAAATCGCCGCCGAGTATACCGAGCATGCAAGTCTTGGAGGGCCGGTGTTTAGCATCGTCCTCGTGACTGTGATAATAGCCTTAGGCGCAGTCGGCTGGTTCGTTCTTAGTTAGTTAATTTTGGAGCATTACAATGCGTCTTATCTTTGGTTCACTCGCCCTTACTTTCCTAGCTACTGGCTGCGCCAAAGACCCGTCTAAGTCGGTTCCAAAGGCTGCCGTTGGTGCTGCTGAACAACCAGCAAAAGAGACCACACCCAAACCTGCAACGAAAAAGCCTGCTGACACGGCAGCGGAACATGCAGACCAAGGCGTTGCGCTCGAAGGCGAGATCAGCTTCCTGGGTAGCAAGGTCACCGGTTCCCACACGGGTCGTTTTAACAGCTGGATTGGGACGGCTCTGATCGACCCAGCGGGGTCGCTGCAATCGCTGAGTATCGTGGTGCAGACCAAAGACGTTGAAGCGGACTTCGAAGCTCCGAGTAAGTGGTCGAAGAAACTCGAAGCGCACCTGCGTGATGACGATTTCTTCGCCAGCGAGAAGCATCCTACGGCGACCTTCCAGCTCGATACGGTCACGCCGCTGAAGAGCTCTACTGGAACGGCAACGCATACGCTCAGTGGTCGGTTCACGATCCGTGGAACCAGCAAAGCGATCAGCTTTCCCGTCACCGTCGAGAGCCTCAAGCCCTTCGCTGCTCATGCCGAATTCAGCATCAATCGGAAGGATTTTGGAATGATGTACAATGGTAAAGCCGACAACTTGATCCGTGATGATGTGGTCATGAAGATCACCCTCAAGGCGAAATCTTGAGCCAAACCTTTGAACACAAGATGCGCGCTCGCTTTCAAGACATTGACGGCGCTGGGATCTTATTTTTCGGGCGAAACTTCGATTACTTTCACGACGCCTACGTCGCCTTCCTTGAGGCGCTGGGGATGCCGCTGCACCGAAATCTAGACAACGGTGACTTCCTGATCCCTTTGGTTCACGCCGAGGCCGACTTTTCAAAGCCGATTCAATTCGGCGACCAGTGCAACGTCCAGCTGCGCATCGCTCGGCTTGGCACCAGCAGTTATACGGTCAGCTACACGATGGTTGGTGATCAAGGGCAGGCTTTAACTCATGGTCAAACGGTGCACTGCTGTGTGGATCGAGAGACCTTTCAAGCGCAGCCTTTACCCGATCGGTTGACCGAGGCTTTCCGACCCTATCTGCAGCCTACCAACCCGTAACTTCAGCAGGCGCTCCGCCTTGTTCCCAGCAGTGAACGGTGTAGTCTGACTTGCTGACGCAGAATCCGTTTTCACCAAAGCGGGAGATGGTCTGCACATTGGGCAGATTAGGAATCGGGTTGGCTTGATACGAATAGCCAGAGCCCCAGCAATGCACGTTGCCATTACCCAAGATCGCGCAGCCGTTGTTGCGGTTCGCTGCGATGGACACACTGCCTAGCGTGCCGGTGATCTCGATCGGACCATAAACGGGGACCTCGCTAGGCTCTCTGCCCGCCTGACCGCTGCCATTACTGCCCCAGCATTTGGTGACATCACTGGCCATATTGAGGCACATGAAATTGTAACCAGGAGCTGCACTGCGCACTCCAGCTACGCCTTGCAGCAAGAGCGGGGAGGAAGCCTCTCTAGGTCCATCGGGGCCCGGATAATGCATTCCGTAGGGCAGGTTACCCCAGCACCAAGTGAAGCCGGTCATGCCCACGGCGCAGACGCTGTCGTTGTATAAAGAGACGGTTCCCACACGCGCAATGCCCGGCACGGCAACAGCTCGTCGAACGATATGCCCCTGATCGTTGTTTCCAATCCCGAGCATGCCTGAGTTGTTCCCCCCCCAACATGCGACCGTTTGATCTTCCAACCGAGCGCAGGTTGTCTCGGCGCCAGCAGAGATTTGCGTTGCCCCTGCTAAGCCTTGGACAGCCACAGGCGTGCTGCGGTTGAACACCGTTCCATCACCAATTTGTCCCGCGTAGTTCGCGCCCCAACAGCGCACCGCGCCGCTCTCAAGCACGGCGCATAAATGAGCATCACCCACCGCCGCATCGACGACATCGTTCAGATCAGGCACCAGATCAGGCAACTCTCGGTTTTGCGTCGTCCCATTGCCGAGCACCCCGTACTCATTATCACTCGCTTTGCAGCGCAACTCTCCGATGCGGGTCACCCCGCACAGGATCCCGCGCATCCGCCCGGCGATGACTTTGACAATCTGATGGGTCCGCAGATCAACACAATCGTTCGAGCATTCATCGTCGTTTTCAAGATTGCCATCGTCGCAGTTCTCGTAGCCCTCTTCGCCCGGTAGCAAGTCATTGCGAATCACTTGATCGCCGCACACCGCCAGCTGGCACGAGTTACGGCAAGCATCGGCGTCCACGTCGTTGCCGTCATCACAAGCCTCATGCCCTTCATCACCCTCAGCCACGTCAGTGCGTACAATGCGATCACCGCAGCGTGCCACAATGCAATCGTTTCGACAGGCGTCAGCGTGGGTCAGGTTGCCATCATCACAACCCTCACCAGGATCGACACGACCGTTACCGCATTGCTCATTCTGACAGTTCGCGTTGCAGCCGTCTCCGGCGTCTTGATTACCGTCATCACACTCTTCATAACCTTCAGCATCCGACTCTAAGTCACGCCGCAAGACACCGTCACCGCAACGCGCAGCGACGCAGTCGTTCTTACAGCTGTCGGTATCGACTCGGTTGCCGTCATCGCAGAGTTCAGCTCCTTCTACGCCTTCTTCGAGATCAGTCCTGATGATGCCGTCGCCGCAGCGAGCGACCACACACTCTTCGGTACACGCGTCGGTGCGCTCCTCGTTACCGTCATCACAAAACTCATAGCCTTCCTCACCCTCGGCGAGGTCAGCTCTCACCCGGCCATCGCCGCATGAGGCTTGGGTACAGTCGTTGAGGCACGCATCCGTTTCAAACCCGTTGCCGTCGTCACAGGCTTCATCATCCGTAGCGATCCCATCGCCGCATCCCTCAACACGACAGCGAGCGTTGCACCCATCACCGAGCTCAAGATTGCCGTCATCGCACACCTCGCCTCGCTCAAGCTCACCGTTACCGCAGACAGGCGCTGTAGGGCAGCCTTCCACAGCCTCACCTGACGGCGCGTGGCGCTTCGCGTTGCTGCGATCCACAACGGGTCCAGCTCCGCTCGCAAAATCATAACTCAACTCGGTGTCGGAATCTGCCGCCAAGGGATAAGACGGAACAAAGGCTCCATCGTAACGCTCGATCAGCGACACCCTCAACGCACCAGCGGTCGCTGAAACATTGGGAAGCTCGTCCGGATTTGGGAAGAAAGCGGTCTCGGGGAAATCCTCGGACAGAGGCGTCCCGTTGAGGAACATCCGCCGCCTGTTCACGTCACGACGATAGCTCACAGCCCAGTGATTCCAGCCCTCTGGGACCTGCCCGACTGGGACGACGAGACGATCTTCGCCCCATCCAAAGCTTGCGCTTGCGCCGACCTCAGCAGTCAGCCCGTGACCTGCAAACAAACCATTTTCGCCGTCGCTCTTGAGCCAGCCTTCGATGGTAAAATCGCCACCAAAGTTGAACCCAGGCAGACCACCTACCCCGGCGCGCGAGAAGCATTCGAGGCGGCAACCGGAGCTGCACCCATCTCCATCGAGTTGGTTGCCGTCATCACAGGTCTCCGGCGCGATGACTTCGCCATCGCCGCAGCCTGGAAGGCAAGCCAGCGGTGGCTCGCCGCCCTGACCAGTGCTTTGAAAGAACCCCGCGACGCGCACCTGGTCAAAGTTCACTAACAGATCTGGGCGCCCCAAGGCGTACAGGTGAGCGGTGCCCCCTAAGGTGAAGCTTTGGGGGCCAAAGCAGGTCTGACCACCGCCCATACCCGGGACCTTATCATCGACGCTGATCCATGCGTCAGTTTGCGCTAAGCGCAGTCGCCACGAGCTGCTCAAATCGGCAGGCCATCCCGGGCAAGCATCACTCACCGTCAAGGTCGCCGTCTTGAGATTGAATCCGGAGTCGCCGGCTTCAAAGAAGGCGACTAAACTGCACTGTCTCGCCACGTCGAAGCGCATTTGAATCATACCGACGCAGCCGTGGTCATCGGTACCGGCGGCTAGTCGATGTGCGATGCCGTGGCTGACCGCTGCGCGGTTTAGGTCGATATCGGGGAGTGGCTGATAAGCTCCTCCCGGCCCAACACCAATGCGCAGCCGACCGCTCAGAGCAGGGTTTTCTTCACAGCGCTCCACAGGTTGAACAATCAACCCTGCGTCGCCCAAGAATCCAGCATCAAAAGGACCTGCGTCGCCTGCATCGGCGATGCCCGCATCGGTCACCTCTTCGGCGTCTGCGAGACCGGCATCGGGCGGCGTGCGCAGTGCGCGAATCCGGCACTTATAGTCGCAACCATCCCAGTCGTCTTCGTTACCGTCGTCGCATTCTTCCGAGGCTTCATCCACCCGGCCGTCCCCGCAACTGCGCATGACGCAGCGACCTAGACGGCAGCGATAGCCGATGAAATTCTCACCCAGCACGCGTGAGTGGCAATCTGGGTCCGTCTCGCACGGCGGAAACTTTGCGGTAAAGGTGTTCGGGCAGGCTACGAGAAGCCCGAAAATACATACCGCTAGGACCCGGCGAAACAAAGACTGCTCCTTCATAGACTCCGTCGGACGGAAGGATAGCAGAAATTAGACCACCCTACCCAGCCCCTTTGCGCACTCTTGAGGGACTGAACTAGTAGCGGTAATGATCGGGCTTGTACGGACCATCAACGTCAACGCCGATATAATCGGCCTGCTCTTGCGACAGCATCGTCAGCTTGGCTCCCAACTTGTCGAGGTGCAAACGAGCGACCTCTTCGTCGAGTTTCTTGTCCAAACGGTACACACCGATCTCGCGCTCTTGGTTCTGGCGGATATCAATCTGCGCAATCGTTTGGTTGGTGAAGCTGTTCGACATCACAAAGCTGGGGTGCCCTGTCGCGCACGCCAGGTTGATCAGGCGGCCTTCAGCCAAGAGATAGACCGAGTTGCCGTTCGGGAAGGTAAAGCGCGTCACCGGGCCACCGGGCATGGCGTCGTCTTTGATCACTTCTCGAGTCACACCGGGCATGTTCTCCAGAGTCGCCACTTGGATCTCGTTGTCGAAGTGTCCGATGTTGCAGACGATCGCCTGGTCCTTCATCCGGCTCATGTGTTCTGCCGTGATGATGTCCTTGTTGCCGGTCGTCGTCACAAAGATGTCGGCGGTCTCGAGGACGTCCTCGACGGTCGCTACCTGGTACCCTGCCATGCAGGCTTGAAGCGCACAGATCGGATCGATCTCAGAGACGATCACACGGCACTTCTCATTGGCTAACGAGTCCGCTGAGCCTTTACCTACATCACCAAAGCCACACACCATGGCGACGCGCCCAGAGACCAGAACGTCCATGGCGCGCTTGATCCCATCAACGAGCGAGTGACGGCATCCGTAGACGTTATCAAACTTCGATTTGGTCACCGAGTCATTGACGTTGATCGCTTGGAAGAGCAGCTCGCCGCTTTCCTGCATCTGCAGCAAACGAAGAACACCGGTGGTCGTCTCTTCAGACACGCCGACGACCGATTTCGCCATGGGCGTCCAATGATTCGGACGCTCACCGTGAACCTTTTTGATCAGGTTCTTAACGACCTGCTCTTCTTCACTCTCGGCTGCGCTGTTCACCCAAGAGGCGTCGCCACCTTCGAGCTGCACGCCTTTGTGAATCAACATCGTCGCGTCGCCGCCATCATCGACGATCTGATCCGGACCACTGCCGTCAGGCCAGGTGAGCGCTTGGAACGTGCACTCCCAGTAATCCTCAAGAGTCTCACCCTTCCAAGCAAACACCGGGATACCGGCGGCTGCGATGGCAGCGGCGGCATGGTCTTGAGTCGAGAAGATGTTGCAGGAGCACCAGCGCACATCAGCGCCCAGATCGACCAGAGTCTCGATCAGCACTGCCGTTTGAACGGTCATGTGCAGCGAGCCCATCACTTTGACACCAGCGAGTGGTTTCGACGGGCCGTATTTCGCCCGAGTCGCCATCAAACCGGGCATTTCGTGTTCAGCGATTCCGATCTCTTTGCGACCGAAGTCAGCCAGAGTGAGATCAGCGACCTTGTACGCGGGGTTAGAGGTCATGGTTGTAGCTCCTGTCCAAAAGGGGTTTCTGAATGCTGTCTAGCCGCACCAAAGGGCTCGCGCCAGCACTTATTATCAAGAAAGATCATCATCAAAAATCGTTGCATTAGCTGCACGATCATCTGCCAATTCCTTCGCCCAATCGCGCTTGCGTCTGGGCGCTGTGAGCAGCTTCCTCCAGTGGACAAATGCGATGGCTCTAAGATCGGCGCCGGGTGCCGCCACCGCGATGGCGACTTGAGCCTCGCTGAGGTCCCACTTCAAGTTCCAAAGATCATCGGGACGCAAAGCGAACTCCTCGAGCGATTGACGAATGACCGCCGAGCCGACCTCGAAGCGCTTTGCGACATCGTGGACGTGACCAAATCGGTACGTACCATCCTCCTGGATGCCTAAATGATAGGCGCAAAAAAGCTCAAATGCGGAGATCCCATGAGCCTCTGCGCAGTCGGATTGTGGAGTGCGTTCGTCAGTCACGGCCTTGCGCTTTACCAAAACGCTGAATGCGCAGCGGCTCGAGATAGTTCAGCGCCCCCCGGTCGACCGGAATCCCTGACTCGGGAAGCTCGAATCGCTCGTCGCGATATCCGGGCAGAAACAAAATAGGATTAGCGCCACTGTCGTAGCCCAGCTGAACCAGTTCACCGAACTTAAACTCCCGGCACATTTTGTCGCAGCAATGAAAGCGCGCCTCGACCTTGTAGAACCCCTCTTCGGGCAAAGTCTCCAAGCTTTGGGCGTAATCGCCGCTTGGAATGGTGTGGCCACGGCCAGAAAACACCGCTCGATTGTTCACCCAACGCTCTGGGTAGTAGACCCCAGGGCCTGGATCGCCGTGATTATGGTAGTAAACTAAGCGGTCTGCCTGAATGCCATCAATGGTCGGGACAGTAGTGCGGTATAACCCACACGGTTGATCTTCGTTGCTCACTTGGCGGCCTCCGGTTGCCCCTACAAGAAAGGCATCGTAGAGCCTGCGCGCAACCTCTATGGCGGTATTCATCTTGGCTAATCTTTTAGAACAGTGGGTCCGATTGATGCTGCGGCATCGGTTTAAGACCCTATTTCTAATGTTTGGTCTGACCGCATTTGCTGGTGCTTTAGGCAGTCAGGTAGAGATCCGGACAGCCCTTCTGGACATGATTAAAAAGAGCTCTGACCGCGCTCAGGTCTATGACCAGATGCGTGAGATTTTTGGTTCCGATACGGTCATGTTGATTGGAATCGAAGACGATCAACTGACCACTCCCGAAGGCATTGAGCGGCTTCGTAAACTCAAAGCCATCGTTCAAGCGCAGCCCTTGATCAGCGATCTGACGAGCCTGGATGATCTTCAACGTATCGATCCCGAGGAGGGTGGTCTGACCGTCGCCCGATTTTTACCAGAAGGTGCGCTCACCCAACAACAGATCAACGCAGCGCGTGATGAGCTTCGCAAGGACGGCTTGTTCGTCCCCACCTTTCTTAGTCGCGACGGCAAAGCGACGGCGATCATCGCCGAAATGACATCATCGATCGAAGACACAGCGAAGCCTGAAGTCTTAGCCGCTATGCGCGCCTTCGCCCAGACCGTGCCCGGGGGAACGAAACTCCTGACATCGGATGAAGGGAAGCTGTCGTTGCTCGAAGCGGCGCGCATGGACACCGCCATGAAAGCGCACGAGTGGGCAGAAGAAGCCGGCTATAAGCGTGACCAGGTTTTCCCCACCGGGATGCCGGTTTCAGCTGGGTTTTTGCTCACCGAGACGCGGCGCCACATGGGGCCGTTCTTTGGCGCTACCCTGCTGGTTATTTGCTTACTGCTTGCGTTCTTACTGCGCTCAGCCAAGGCGGTTGTTTACTGTCTCTTAGTCGCCATACCCGCGGTGATTTGGGCGGTTGGTTTTGGCGGAACCATCAACGGACGCATCTCGATTGTGGCGGCGATGGCGCCGATGATCGTCTTAGTGCTGTCGGTCGCTAATGTCGTTCACCTCGTGGGTCAGTATCGTTTTGAGCGCTCGCGAGAAGGCCGCGAAGAGGCGCTTCTTTCTGCCTTTCGCGAGGTCGGGACCGCCTGCTTCTTGACCAGTCTAACCACCCTGATCGGGTTCTCGAGTCTGCGCTTCATCCCGCTTGTGACGGCTCAGGAGCTTGGAGTCGTCTGCGCAGTGGGCGTGATCGCAGCCTTTTTGCTTGCGTTCACGGTCGTTCCGATTTTGATCAGCTTCTCTGACCTACCGTCTCAAGTCCCCACGCAAAGCAAAACAACATACCGGGTCCTGAATTGGTGTCAGCGCGTGGCGCGTCAGGCGCCTCGTCGAGTGATCGCAGTGAGTGTGATGCTCACCGCTCTGGCGATTGCAGGACTCAACGCCTTGGTGATCGACACCAACCTAGACGCCAAGTTTTATGATGATCACCCAGTGGCCCTCGCTGCGAAGTTTTTTGGCGAGCGACTCTCAGGTGGTCTGACCGCTGAGGTCCTGATCGATACGGGACGAAAAGGTGGAGCCCTTGAGCGCGACGTCTTTATTCGGTCGGAAGAAGTGGATGCTCCTGCTGCGGTCGACGTGGTCGATGATGAAGACGATGAGTTCGGTATTGAGGACGATGAGCCGAGCGCAGCCGTCGCCACCAACCAGCGAGAACGAGTCGACTCGGTCGAAGGCGCCAAAGCCAACTACTATCTTGAACAACTCCTCGCTGCAGCTGCAGACCTCAAAGCCTTCCGTGACCCTAGTATCTTAGACGGTAAACCCGTGGTCATCGGTGCGTTCTCAGTCGCTGATATTGCCCAACGTACGCACCAAGCGATGGGCGGTGAAACGCCGCTTCCTAACCGCGCCCAGTTCGCCGCTCAACTCGCTTTGTTTGAAGACCAAGGGGGCGAAGGCCTGAGCACCTTTGTCGATGAGGACCGTCGATACCTGCGCATGCAACTGCGAATGCCCAGCTTGGGCACACGAAACTCGGTCGCTTTTATGAAGGCGGTCGAGCCCAAGCTGCGCGAGCGCTTCCCCACCCCGGAAGGTGGAATCAAAACGCAAATCAACGGCATTGATATCCTGCTCAGTGATGTCATCGAGGCGCTCGGTATTCAGCTGTATATAGGCTTCGCCTTTGCGGCGATGGTGATCACCTTTGTGATGAGTCTAGTGTATCGCTCATGGCGCGTCGGTTTAGCCTCGATGATGCCCAATATTCTTCCGGTGATTTCAGGGATCGGTATTCTGGGGTTGATCGGTTTGAAAATCGATATCGACGCCTTGTTCATGGTCTCAATCGCCCTCGGGATCGCCGTGGACGATACCATCCACTTTTTGACGCGTTACAAAATCGAGCGAACGGCAGGCTTAGATAAGGACGAAGCAATTCGTCTCTCGCTCCATGAGACGGGCGTAGGTATTGTCCGAACGTCGATTATCCTCGTGCTGGGCTTTGGCGTCTTTTTGTTCAGCCCGTATCTGACCTTCAAATATGTGGGGCTGATCCTCCCGACCACCATGTGCATGGCGGTGGTGGCCGATATGCTCGTCATCCCTGCGATGGTGTATCTAAATTGGATCCCTGTCGTCGCCGAAGACTCGGCAGCTAGCGCCTAAGCGCAGTTGAGAGCGCCTCTTCAAACCGTGACCGATCGATCAGGCGCTGCTCCGCCGATGCCGAAAACCGGTGCATAAAACGCAGCTCTAAATCACGGACGCCAAGCTGGCACTCAAAGCGTTTTGGAGCGATCCAAATCTGAATTTCCCTTGAGCCCCAGACCTGCTTTGAACGAGCAAAGTCCGGGCCGATCGCCAGGCTAAAATCCTCAGGGTCAATCGGATGATCCAGTCGGTACACAAAGGTCAGCCCGCGCTGGCAGCGAGGGTCCGCAAAGCGCTCAAAGCTCACCGGTCTGCGACGATCTCAGAGTATGCATCCCCCATAGCGATCGACTTGGTTTGATGGACCGCAAAAGAATCAGGGTGCTCAAAGACACGCTCAAAATAGTCATTATCGAGAACCGGCTTGTCCAGCACATCGCCGAGGTACAAGAGGTTCATCAAGCCGCCTAAGCCGCCGGCTGCCAAAAAGGCTACCGGTCGACTCGCCGCCCCGTACATCGCTTGATAGCCGAGGCTCTCATAATCGTCATAGAGCCTCAACACCGCGCGACGGTCACTGATCTCAACCAAACGCCAGCGCCCCCAACCCAAGGCGCTCACAATCGACGCCATCGAGTGTGCACCCGCCTCACGTGAGGCGACTTTCGAACCCATCAAGGCTTCCCATTCAGCCGAATTAAAGATGCCGCCAAAGGTATGAAACGCACAGCGATAGCCTGCGTCGATGAGCAAGTGCTCTCCCGCCATACGCATGCCGGTGTGACTCATTCGTCTCAAAAACTCGAAGCTTAGCCGGTTGTAGAAATGCGCGAAATGCTGAGTCAACATGACCCCAAAGCGCGGGATAAGACCCTCTTCGTTACCCACCAGGTGTAAGGCCTGAACCGCCCGATCGACGGCTGCTTGGTCCACCGCTGCCCAGGTGTTGGGAGGACGCGCATCCGTGGAGGCTGGGCCCATTCCGTAGGTCTGCATGAAATCCGGCTTGACCCGCCCCTTGAGACCGACCTTCCCTTGCTCCGCACCCACGCTCATACAGGCTTGGATAGAGGCTCCAAAACCACTCGCTAGTCGTCCATGTGCCCAGGCGCCGGCGCCGGCAGCGAACCCGGCATCAAAACGACTCTGCGGTTTCGCAAACGGAACCCCAGCGGCTGATGACAGACATTGACCATAATGCGAGACCGATGTGGTCGCATGACCGCCCGCCGCGGTCACCTCAGACAGATCAATCTGACCAAACCCGAGATAGGCAAAGAGTGCCTCGGCTTGCTCCGAGTCCTGCCCCGATAAACCCTTCAAACAGGCAAAGGCTGATGCTGCGGCGGCATCTTGGATGATCTCTTCCATGCCCAAATCATCGACGAGTAGAACGGTTTTCTGCAGCCAGTAGTTGTAGAAGTTGCAGTGATAAACGAGTGGCTCATCGCCTAAATTACGTCGACCGAAGCCTTGCTCTTGAACCTGCCCTCGTAACGCACTCATTAGCCCTGCTCCACTTCACGCAAAGCCTGACGAATCCGGCGCTCAAGCATCGGGTCTAAAGGCTGATTTGGGTTGTGCCCTTTGAGCTCTGGCATGCCGAGCTTGAGCACGACTCTTAGCAACTTGAGCCGCCCAAGGTTTCCAGGAAAGATTTGATTCAGCGTAGCCATCAAAATCCATCAAAAGAGGCAGTCGATTTCATCAACCTGAATCATCGTGTCAAGGTGGCGCCGTTGTTCGCTGGACGAGTTATCTGCGAACCGCCCCACCGGGTTCCAGAGCCCAGGCTTCTTGCAATCGCTGAAAGCTGCGGCTGTAGCGCTCATCTCCGTCGAGTACATCGACGACGAGCCGCTCGTTTTCTCGCCGTAAATTAAGCTTAGCCGAAGCCGAAACCGTGAGGCCGTCATCGCTGCTTGATGCGACCAGCTTTAGCGGTCCAGGAGGGACCGCAACGGTTTCGTATGTGGCCACTCGCCACCTCCTCTTCTCGGCATCCTGACGAGCCCCAAAGAACAACACGGCATCGAGCGCCCCGCGCTCAGAACCTTGCACAGCGCCTTCGAGGTAGTTGACCAAAAATCCAATCAAGAACCCCTGCGACGCATCATGTTGATCGATCTGGGCATGGAAACGGCTCAGCTCCGGCCACAAACTTGAGGCTAAATGAAAGCCGTCAAAACGCTTAAAGGCACCCATGAGCGGATTGACGATCCCTTGAGCGTAACGAGGCTTGGTGTTGGGAGCCCCTCGTTGAGTAGAGGGCGTTTTTTCCGCTGCAGACTCTGCCTTTAAGGACGGTATCCCTCGATCCATCGGCGTGTCTTTTGAGCAGCCAGCGAAGAGCAGCAAAGCAGCCCACAAGACACGACTCAAGGCGCCCCTCGCAACCAACCTCGAGCGATCGGCAGATCACCCGCTTCCACAAAGCGAGCCGCTCCGGTGCCCTCAATCGTGAGCCCGTTAAGATCTGCAGAGCGAAAAGAATTATCAGGCCCTTCTAACCCCTGAGTCGACATCGAAGCGCCGGTCTCTAAGTCCAGACCATCATAGTGCTCATTCGCTAGCGCCGATCGGTCGACCACAATGGCTTGATCCAGCGGATTAACCAAGGCGCTGACGTTCACCAAGGACACCTCACGGTTATCGAGAAGCAGCAAGCCCACTTGAGTGATTGCGCCGCCACCATCGGCTAAGTCGTCATACGCAATGGTCGTCGATCCCGTTTCAGGAATCAGCAGCTCATCGACCGCAATCGCGCTGTTGTTTCCAATCGCAAGCAGCGACGCACCGCCCGAGCGAATCATCGCAGGGTTGGAGACGGTGATGGTGCCGCCGTGATTGCGCTCTAACCAAATTCCGACACGCGAGCTCTCGAGGCGGTCACCTGAGATCCGCACATCGCCTTTGACGTCGACCACGCCGATCCCCACCCGATGCGTCTCTTCATCAAGAGCAACGACCCCATTTCCAGAGAAGGTCAAGTCCACTGACTGATCGTCGCCGTCGGTGCCTCCGACCACAGCAAAGCCCCAATCGCAGTCGTGAGCCGTGTTCGAATTCAGGTTCCAGGTTCCGCCACCTGATGCGCGCAGATAGAATCCAGATCGAATCGCTCCGCTGACCTGGTTTTCAGACAAGGAAATTCTCGACATCGGCGACTTTGCAGGTCCTAAATCGTACCCTCGTCCGCCCGGGCTAACGACCCCGTTTTTGTCCATACTGACACCGCTGCCCGGATAACGAAGTGCGATACCTACGCCATCCGGCTCGACCATCGCATTCTCGCTGACCGCCATGTTGCCCGTGATGTGGTCGATAACCATTCCACGCGCCACCCGCTCAATCGTATTTTTCAACACCCACCAGCTACCGGTTTCATCGCCCTCAGCCGAAGAAGCGACCTGTCGCAACCAGATCCCTGCATCGCGAAGGTCAGAGATACTGTTGCCGCGAATCTCAATGCGATTGTCAGCGCTCAAACGAGGGTAGCGTACCGCCACGCCCATCTTCGCCCCATCGTCTCGTTGGCGAGAAATGGCTTCGTCAGGGAGTCCTCTAATGGTGTTATCTCGGATCGTAATCTCACCTTGGAAGGTATCGACGAGACTCTCACGCTCATCGATCGTTGCGCCCAAACCCTGAGGCTTTCCAACCGCAACCACCACATCTGCGTCTTCTCGAGTGGTTAACAGGTTGTTGTTGATCAGCACGCGCGCGCCATCGATGGTTTGATGCACTTCGATGGTTCCGGTTCCCAGCTGCTCCATCCGCGATCCGCTGATCTCTACCGCCGCAATCCCCACGGTCGCAAAGACCGCCTGAGCCCAGTGAGAGATCTCGACATTATGCGCCGTAAACCGGATGCCTTCATCCTCGTCGGAGCGAATCTCAACGCCGGGTTGAGAGCGTTGACCCGTTTCGGCTTTGGCAACGAGCTGGTTGAGTTCAATCGAGCGCAAGTTCGATGCTTTGAGACCCATCTTCAGCCTTAGCCCGGCTAAACGCATGGAAGCGTTCTCACCAAAGCCGTTCACATTCCACCGGCCACCGACCTGGCCGCCGATGTTGCTCCCTGCTGAACACCGCCCCACAACCGTTACGGGCTCGGTAACCAAAGGCTGAGCACCAACCGTAAATGAACCTTCGCCAAGCAGAATCAAGCCACCACGCTCTTGAAGCTGCTGAAGCGCTTGCCCCAGATCACCCATCGGGTCGGCCTCGCTGCCACTGCCCGTGCCGCCTTCGGCGACATAGACCACTGCAGCACCGGCTTCCATGGCATCAACTGCCCAGGGGTGCGCGGTATCGTAAGCACCGTCCGGACACTTTCTTGAGACCCCGCGCATCGGCACACAGCGTCCGGAGACAGGATCATTGACCAGCGCACCTTCGCATTCAGGAATGCTCGGGCCTGCCGGTCCTGCATCAAAAATGAGATCCGGAGAATCGGCTTCACATTGGCAGCCAAAGGCACCGAGGGTGATCATCAGCAATAGGTGTCGCGCCATCTTTGTTCCTTTTTGTCGTTTTCGATTCGTAGACGGGCCCGTAAGCCATGCCTACTATCTAAGGAGATTCTGCCATGCTCGGTTGCACAATGCTCACGATGCTGACTCTAATCGCTTCCCCTGCTGCTACCACGATGCCTACACCCGTGAGCTACGGCAAGCCGTTCGCTGTACTGAATCCAATTCCTCTTCCCGAACTTCCCAGCGCAGCGAAGAAAAAAACCGGCGAACTGGTTCAGGTCATTGGACCCGTCCATAAAGTTTGCACGAAAAAGGGCTGCTGGATGAGCTTGAAAGATGGCGACGCGCGGATGCGGATTGGCTTCAAGGATTACAGCTTCTTCATGCCCACTGCGCTCGCTGAGGGGACCATCGTGGTGGTCAAAGGCATACTCTCAACCTCAAAACTCAGCGAAGCCCAGATCGCACACCTCGAAAAAGAGGGCGCTAAAGTGCCGAAGAGTGGCGAAGAACTCAAAGTCGTCGCTGAAGGCGCTTGGGTCGAGTACCGGAACCGCTAGGTCGACCGGTGAGCCCTTCACGCTTAAAGACTCAGCGCATTCTGGGCGCTCTACTCGGCGTTACGCTGATCGTCTTCGTACTCGGTTTGCTGAGCACTGCGGCGGGTCTTTTGCGTGGTCAGTGGTTGATGGCTTTCGGTAGCCTAGGCGTCACCATCTTGGTGGCTTTACTGGCCGGCATGCTTCGACTTTGGATGCGCGCCGCAGCCATCGCTGGTCGACAAAAGCTGATCCGAGACGACGGCGAGCTTGAGTTCGGCGATGTCCTCGCTCAAGCCCACCAAGAAGAGGACGAGGAAGCTCGTAGCAACTTGGAAATTTGGATCGATTCCCTGGCGCCGAAGAAGCGGCGCAAGTTGTTGGTCTCCAAGCTTGAGGACACGACCTTGGCGGCTGAAGCCCTGCGCATTGCGACGGGTATTGGGATGACGGCTTACGTGGCGCATCGAGCCTATCGCCAAGGTATTTTGCCGATGGTTGCAGAAGCCCTGCGCGAACAACATGCCAACCCCCACTGGCAGCATGCTTTTGATTTCGACGAGTTGTGCGAGCTCGCGCTACGAGCCGAGGCCGAAACCGAAGAAGAACTCGCAGAAGCCCTGCGCTTGTTTATTGCGGATACCAAAGCAGAGCATCGAATCGATGTCTTAGCCGCTACGCTGCCCGAAGATCTTCTGGCCGGCAGCATTGTCGCCTACGCAGCGCCTGAGCAGCTCATCGAGCTGCTTGAGCGCAGTAAAATGAACTGACGAACAAGGAGCACGCCGTGGATAATCGAGCACGCCGACAAGCCATCCTGATCACCGGAGCAAACGGTGAAATGGGTCACGGTCTGATTCAAGCGCTGTCGGAGCGAAACGCCGACATCGTCGCCGTCGACCTGCATCCGCTCGATAAGAGCCTAAGGTCCAAAGTTCGTGCTCACCAGGCGGGTGACATCCTCGATACCCAGCTCATGCAACGATTGGTGAGCCAGTATGAAGTGACCACGATCTTTCACCTGGCGGCGCTGCTCTCGACACGCGCTGAGTTCAGCCCCGAGATCGCCCATCGAGTGAACGTCACAGGCACCTTAGAGCTGCTGCGCTTAGCGCATCAGCAAAGCACT
Organism: Myxococcota bacterium; assembly: GCA_040260805.1. Classification (GTDB taxonomy): domain Bacteria; phylum Myxococcota; class UBA4151; order UBA4151; family UBA4151; genus CACGMS01. The sequence goes on from JBDQPD010000009.1 coordinate 50,092, forward strand.
TGGTCTGGCGTTCGGACGAAATTTATCTTTCCGTCTTCGATCGCGGCGTATGGCGTAGCCGGAAAGAAAGACCGTCTGCATCCGCTCAAGGAGCACGAATACACCGAGCCGACGACGATGTATGGCTGCAACAAAGTGTATTGCGAGCATCTCGGGCGCTACTTCGCAGAGCATTAC
>JBDQPD010000019.1:0-42266 GCA_040260805.1 Myxococcota bacterium
CTCTACTTCATGGAGATGAACACGCGCATCCAGGTCGAGCACCCGGTGACCGAAGCGATCACCGGCGTAGACCTAGTTCGCCTGCAAATCGAGATCGCCCGTGGGATGCGCCTCCCCTTCACGCAGGACGAAGTGCCAGGGCCCTTTGGTCATGCGATGGAGTTTCGCATCAACGCAGAGACATCCGATAAGTTCCTGCCCTCGCCAGGATTGATCACCGCCTACGAACCCGCTGGCGGCATTGGGGTGCGGATCGATGGCGTGGCGCATGCAGGCTACACAGTGTTACCCCATTACGACTCGATGGTCGCCAAGTTGATCGTTCATGGTTCAGATCGTGACGAATGCATCGCACGTGCACGGCGAGCGCTTCACGAATACCGAATAGAGGGTATCTCGACGACGATTCCGTTTCATCAGCGACTGCTGGAAAATGAGCGCTTCTTAGCTGCAGACTACGACACCCACCTCATTGCGACGATGTAATGCTGTACGTCTTGAGTCTGTTGATGCTGGTGGTTGCCGCGCCCAAAGCAAAGGCGCCGGTCGAGCGCTGCACCAACCTACTCGAATGCGAACTGTCATGCCCGGAAGTTTCGGTTCAAGGTCAGCGTAAAAGCCCCACCGGACAAGAGATCACCTTCTGCGACCCTGTCGGCGAAGAGGTTCATTGGCACAACGAGCGCACTCGAGCCTCACAGGGCGAGCGCTTCGGCGAACAACGCACCGGAAAATGGCGATTTTGGCACCCCAACGGACGACTCGCCTCGCAACAACACTTTGCGGACACTGGCGCGCCTGATGGTCAGCAGAATTTTTGGTACCCAAACGGAACCAAGCAGCGTCAGGCTCAATACAGTGAGGGTGTTTTAGACGGGGACTACGCCACCTGGCACGTCAACGGTAAAAGGTCTGAAGCAAGGACGTATAAGCAAGGTAGCCTGACCGGTGAAATCAAACAGTGGCACCCCAACGGGCGCATCTCAGCCTCTGGCAAGGTCGACGGTCAAACAATCCACTGGGAGCGCTATTTTAACACCGGAAAAATCGGTTTAAAAGGAAGCGTTGAGGCGACCGGCGAGATCCTTGATTTGGGCGACAACGTTCAGCCTACAGGAAGCTGGTCGATCTTCTCACCACGCGGCAAAGTGACCGTGAAGATGCAATTTCGTTCTGGCCGAGCGAGCGGAACCTACCAACGCTTCTTCGCCAACGGTAAACCGATGATGGTGATGCCTTACAGAGACGGCAAGCCCAGTGGGGTCCATCAACACTATCACGCAAACCATCAGCTGAAGCAGAGTCAGGAGTTTGCAAAGCGCGGCAGAGGCAAACCCCATGGTCTGTTTAACCGTTATTACCCGAGCGGTGTTGAGCGAGAGTCAGGGACCTATCGAAACGGCAAAAAGGACGGCGTTTGGAAGACCTTTCACCGCAACGGTCTGGTCGCCGAGGTCGACGATCACCGCTCCGCTCCGGCGCGTCGAATCAGCTACGACCGAGACGGTGCGAAGATTGCTCAAGGCGCCCTCAAAAATGGATTGAAACATGGCCCTTGGACCCACTTTGACAGCTTTGAAACGAAGCGCTCAGCAGGTTCATATGACCGCGGCGTAAGGACTGGTTTGTGGCGGTTTTGGGGGGAGGACGGCAAACCACTCGCTAAGGGTGAGTTTGATACCAACGGACGACGCGTGGGTGCTTGGCGCTACGATCACCCCGGCGGCGGAAAATGGTTTTTGATCAAAGCGCTCAAAGCAACGACAAAAGGTGGTGAAGAGCGTTACCTGCATCGCGGTCGTGGCATCTCGGCGTGTGACAAAATGGCACAAGACGGGATCTGTGAGGGGCTGTCAGTCTTTGACACCAGCGATCGACTTCGAGTGCGCGTCACGCTGCCAGCGAATTGGCAGGCGGACGCCGCCAAAGCGTGCCGCAGCAGCCGAGGTCGAAAATTAGAGTTCTGTGATCAAGACCACGGCGATCTTCTGCACGCTATGGACGGCTTGGCCAAGCTGATCAGCAGGCGCCGCCTGCAACGTAAAGCCGACTGCTGGTCAGCCGGTGGAGAGCCAGAAAAGTGTCCCCCGATCAACCGTGGTTTGCTTCCATTCCAAGGAGAGGGGTCGCTTGAACGTCGGATCAAAAACCAAGGCAAATTACCCTTCTCTAGCTGCTCTGATGCCAAAAGCTGCAGCGAGGAATGCAAGACATGGGCAAAGGAAAATGACCCCTTTGCGACCATTTTTAAAGCCACCCGAAGCCGCAACGAACTTCGCTGCGCTCGCAGCGGTCCCTTCGTGACCTTTCATCGCCCTCGTGAACGACTGGCGTCCGCCTTGGGTGCCCGTGCGCTGCCTCACCGCCAAGCGCTTAAATCCGAATATCACGGGCTGTGGACGGGCTTTCATCCCAACGGAGTGGTCGCCGCGAAAGGGACCTTCGATAAAGGGACTAAAGAGGGTCTTTGGACCCGCTGGCACGCCAACGGAACCAAAGCTTCGGAGACGACGTTTCGCGCAGGTTTAGAAGTCGGCGCAGCGAAAAGCTGGCATGACAGCGGCAAGCTCGATGCTATGGGCAGTTATCGATCGGGAATTCGTGTCGGCAAATGGCGCTTCTTTGATCACAGTGGCCAGCCCATGAGCAAAGGCGGCTTCGCTGCAGGAAAACGTCACGGCCCTTGGCTGCTCTACGACGCCAACGGCAAACCCGAGAGCAAAGGCAGTTACCAAACAGGGCGCTTGGTTGGACGGTGGACTTATTTCGATGATCGAGGACGTAAGAAGGCGCTGTGCACATGGACCCCCCAAGGCGATGCCGACCGGCGAGATTGCCGGCGTACCAACGGTATTCCGATCAGCAAGGGTCTGATCAAAGATAACTTAGAAGAGGGTTTGTGGACCTTTTTTCATCGCAACGGGCAAAAGCGATCTGAGGGCAAAATGCGCAACGGCGCACGCGTCGGGGTCTGGCGAACGTGGCATAACAGCGGGCGAAAGCAATCCAAAGGGCGCTACGCTAAGGGTCAGAAATCGTCTGGCTGGAAGTGCTGGAACGACCAAGGCCGAGCGGTAAAATGCAAGAAACCCGATTGAACTGACACTCGGCCGGCTTGACCTTTAGGTGGGCCTCAATACCTTCTGCCTGTAAGGGGTGAGCTCTTTGGCTGAATCAAACCGTAAAACTCGACTCGAAGCAGCCGCCAAACTGGCGCAAAAAGGGCAGCTAGAAAAGGCGATCGACGCGTATCGAGCGCTCCGGGACGAAGACCCTTCAGAGATGCGGACTCAGCATAAGTTGGCTGAGGTCCTGGCTCGCGACGGGCAGCAAGAAGAAGCACTCGAAGTGCACATGACCGTTGCCGAACACCACACGCGCCAGGGGTTCTTCGCTCGAGCGGTAGCGGTCTATAAGCAAGCTCAGCGCTTGGCGCCTAACAACCCCAAGGTCCACAGTCGGTTGGCTGATCTGCACCTTAAGATGGAGCTCAAAGCTGAGGCGGTGGCGAGCCTGACCACAGCGGTCAGAATCCATCAAAAGGCAGGGGAAGATGGGGAAGCACTGCCCTTGCTTGAGCGCTTGGTCCAAATCGCCCCCGAGAACGTCTCCGCTCGGCTGCGGCATGGAGATGCTCTGATCAAAGCCGGACGCCGGGACCAAGGCGTTCAGAATATTCGCAGCGCCGCTAAGACGCTCAAAAGCCAAGGACGGCTTGCCGAGTTTATCAAAGTGGCTGAGCGCCTGATCAAACTCAAACCGAATGAGTCCAAGATGGTGTTGGCCGTGGCCAGAGCGCATATCGAACAAGGTAACGCTCGGGCTGCTCTGGCTCGCATCCAATCGATCTTTAAGCGTGAACCCCGCAACCCGGACACGCTCGCTATTATGGCCGAAGCCTTCCTCGGGCTCGACCAGCCGAAAAAGGCGGCGCGGGTGATGCGTGAGCGCGCGTTAGTCTTTGAGCAAGCAGACGATAAAGACCAAGCTAAAGCTCTTTTTCAACAAGTCCTAGAGCTCGCACCGGGCGATCAAGAAGCCATGCGCTTCTTGCAACTCGACCCTGAGTTCGCAGGTCAGTCGCCAACCTTTCGCCAAGCACCTGAGCCGCTCGAGCCCGTACGCTCTGAAGCGACGGGCATGTTCAATCGGCGGGAATCGACTCAAGTCAATCGGCTAGCTGCGGAAGCAGACAGCTTTTCCCGGTTGGGGTTATTAAGCCGCGCTCGCGACTGCCTGATCCGCGCAGTTCAAATGCGCAGTGAAGACATCAGCATGCGTGAGCGGTTGCTGGAGGCTTACCTCAAGCTTGATGATAAATCAGGCGCCGTGCGCCAGCTGATTGCGCTGATTGAAGAGTCAGCAGCGCAAGGAAACACCGACCAAGAGCAGGCTTTTCGAAACCGCTTACAAGATCTTGGGAAAACGGTTGTGCGCAACAACCCCAAGAGCGGGTCGTGGAACACGGACGATCTGGATGGTTTACTTGCCGCAGCGACCGCTGAACTCGAGAGCGAAGAGCTTGATGTGTCGATGACTGTCGACCCTATCAATCAAGTGATCGCCGATATCGATTTAGCGGGAAAGCAGGGCAATCATGACAAGGCGCTGCAGCTGCTTAGAGATGGCTTAGAGATCTTTCCCGACGACCCTGAGTTGCGCATCCGGTTGGAGCGACTCGAGGCGAAAGTCACAGCTCGCCCTGAAGGGCCGCGAGTACCGGACTTACCCAGCGGTATCCCCTCGCATTACGCAGAGATCCGAGATCAGATTAATAGCGGCGAAGCCCAAGCTGCCATCGACGCCTTGCGGGCATGGGTCGAGAAGGCTGTTCCTGGTCAAGCGACCGCCCATTATTTAGCTGGGATCGCACTTCAAGACCTCAACAAAACGCCACGCGGGATCAGCTTCTTAAAGCGCTCGCTGCACGGCGAAGACCTCCCCGAAGATCTGAGGATATTTGTTCATTACGAGCTCGCCTGCGCCTATCAAAGTATGGAGGATATGGATGAGGCGAGCTATTATCTGAAACGGGTTGTCCGCAGTGATCCTGAGTTTCTCGACGCCAACCGGCGTCTCGAGCGCATCACCAACGCGCCGCAACCCGCTTGACGCCTGCCAAGAGTCAGCAGAAGAGACTACTCAGTTAAGGTTGACTGACCAAAGAACGAGGAACAACGTGCCAGTCGGTAATCCTGCGGGACTAACTCAGTTGGTAGAGTGCCAGCTTCCCAAGCTGGATGTCGCGGGTTCGAGTCCCGTGTCCCGCTCCATACTGCAACGGATCACTCGTTTGGGGTGGTCCGTTGTTCTTTTAAGCGCGCTCGCCTGTATTCCAGAAAGCGAAGAGGTCGCCTTTGACCAGGTCCCCAGTGACGGTGAATTGACCGTCTTGTCGGAAGGGGAAAAGGGTCTCAAGCGCTTAGATCCTCGCAACGGCTGGTGGCCGAGCGCCGCCTTCTCGGATGACGGCGTCTTGCATGTCGGTTGGTGCAACGGACGAACCGGTTACGTTTGGTACGCGCGCCAGGGTCTGGATGGGCGCTGGGTCAAAGAACCCGTCGACACCTCACCAGGCGCCGGACGTTACGTCACCATGACCCTCGGCCAAGATGGGCGACCCATTTTCGCCTACCAAGTCCAAGAGCTTGGGATTTATCGACTGCTCAGGCAGACCGAGACAGGCTGGAAACAGTCGCTCATCTCGAAGAACGATGGCGACGGACGCGGCGCCCGATTACTAGAAACCAGCGACGGTCGCTTGCACCTGATCTACTATGGTGCCGAGCTTGGGTTTTATTACAGCCACACCGACACCAAGGGCGTGTGGTCGCACGAACTGATTTCAGCAAAAACCCAAGGCTCACATACAGTTCGCCCCGATCTTTTTGTGCACCCTGACGGTCGGGTCACGGTGATGTTTGGCGACGCTCGCATGGTCAAGACGGGCTTGCAGCGTGGCGAGCGCGACCTCAAAGGGAAATGGACCATCAAGAGCATTGATAAGATCCAGAGCCCGGGCCGCAGCGTGGTCTTTGTGGGTACCGGGAACGACCCGACCAAGGAGTGGGTCTACACCGTCAATGGCCGCGGTTGGATCAAGCTGGGCGCCACCGGCAAGAAGACCCGCTGGATCGCTCGTCATGCTTCGCTCGTTCGAGCGGGGCGCGACCAAGACGGTGAGTTGGTCATCCTGACTGGTGGTACGGATCGATCGCTTACACACCTGACAAGGCACGCTTTTTTGATTCGATACGACAAACGCCACAAGACCCATCGCCATTTCAAAATTGGCGATGCGACGGTCGTCCATACGGATTTAGCGATTAGCGCTAAGGGGCGTATTGTTTCGGTCTTTACTCACGAAAAAGATGGCACCTTGTTCGTTCACGACCTCAAGCCCGATCAATATTAATCTTGGGCCTGCAAACATTACGAACCGTGTTTCTTGCGCTACACAGTCACCATGAAGCGCTTGAGCCCAAACATCAGCCGACTCACCAGCGCCCTCGTGGCGGCGGTCGCTCTCTTGTGGGCTTTGATGGTCAACCTGCCCACACCAGGCTCTGCAGACCCTGTTCCTCCATCATTTGCTGAGGTTCGCCTGAAGGCTAAACTTGAAGAACCGAGCCTGCCCGAGGTCGACCTCCCTTTTCTCGCTCAAGACGAGCCCGAGACTCAAGAACGAGACAACCCAGACGCGCGAACCGCCGATGCTTTTAATCGGCGAGTAGACAAAGAGACGATGGCGCGGCGAAGTCAGCCAGCGAAAACGAAACCAAAGCCCTCGAGCGTCACCTCAAAAGCCAGCCAGGCCAAACCCAATCAGCTCGAACTCGCATTGGATTTCCTAGGACAAAAGCCGGAGGGCTCATCGATTGATCTCTTTGATCTTCCCGATGCAATTGGCGGGCCGCGACTTCCTCAGCTCGACGTCGCCGCTGGCGACAGAACGTGGCTGAGTTCTAGAAGCGTGCGCTACGGAGGCTTCTTCCGACGACTCCATACAGCCATCTCACGCCAGTGGGACCCGGTTTCAGCGCTGCAAAGACGTGACCCGACTGGTCTGCTCTACGGAACCCAAGACCGGCAAACGGTCTTGCACTTGAGGCTCAACGAAAGCGGATACCTACTCGAGCAACCGCAGATCATCAGCGGCAGCGGTCTTCGGCTCTTAGACCAAGAAGCGATCCGAGCGGTCGTGGCGGCGGCTCCCTTCTCAAATCCACCAAGGGCGTTACTACGTAACGGGGTGATTGACCTGCACAGGTTCAGCTTTTACTTCGAGATAGACCGATCTCGATTTTACCTTCGCCGAGATTAGTTTGGATCGATGCCCAAACCTACCGCTTTTGGTCGCTACCTACTGCTCGATCGAATCGCCTACGGCGGTATGGCAGAAGTGTTTCGAGCGAAACAATTTGGCGAGGAAGGCTTTGATCGAATCATAGCGATCAAGCGTGTGCTCCCTTCGGTCGCCGACAACGAGCAGTTTGTCGCGATGTTTCGAGATGAAGCCAATATTACCCGGACACTGCAGCACGGGAATATCGCCCAAGTCTACGATTTTGGAAAACTCGACGGCAGCTACTACCTCGCCATGGAGTACGTCTCCGGGCTCGATTTGAAGGCATTTTTTAACGCCTGTGAAAAACATGGAAAGCCGATGAACCCGGCGATTGCCGCTTTGGTCGTTCGAGAGGTGGCTCAGGGTCTCGGCTACGCCCACCGAGCCACAGACAGTTCTGGCAGTAGTCTCGGACTGATTCACCGGGATGTGAGTCCGCAAAATATTCTTCTGAGCTGGCAAGGTGAGGTCAAACTCGTCGACTTTGGAATCGCTAAAGCGCGCCAAAAGACTCAGCAAACAGACGCCGGCGTGCTCAAGGGTAAATTTGGCTACATGAGCCCAGAGCAGGTTCGAGGGCTGCCTTTATCGAATCGCTCGGATATATTCAGCCTTGGGGCTGTATTTTGGGAGTTGTTAACGGGCCATCGAGCCTTTGATCGCGAGAGCGACTATGCGACCATGGACGCGGTCCGAGCGGTCGATCTTCCGTCTTTTGAGCAAGCGGCACCCAACGTCCCCAAAGCGTTGCAGATCATCTGCCTCAAGGCGCTGCAAAAGGATGAAGAGGAACGCTACGCTCGAGCCGAACACATGGCACGGGACCTCACTCGCTGGCTCAGCTCTCAAGATGAGCAAATCAGCCAACTCGAGCTGTCCAACCTCCTCACTGAAACGTTCCAGGCCGATCACAGCGACGAGCGCAAACTGCTCTCAGGGTATGAGCGCTATGACGCCTCCTTGATCGAATCAGAGATTCGCGCCGCAGGGGGATCGAAAGCAACACCTGCGGTTCAAGTGGGCGTCAGCGCCAACGCAAGCCCTCCAAAACCGCAGCCAAGTCAAGTCGTGCTCACTGGGCCAGCGCCGGCGCGCACCCCCTCAGCGGTCAAGATGCGCGAGCCAGCACCAAAGCTTCCGCCTAAGCCTCGCTCAAAAATCCCGGTGCTCATGGGCTTGCTCGCCACCGTGGCGACCTTGGCGATCGGTTGGCAGGCGTGGCAGTGGTGGAGCACTCGCCCAGGCAGCCTGCAGATCTCTGCCATGCCGGCTAAAGTGAAGGTCTACGTCAATCGGGAACTGATGGGCGAAACGAAACCATCACCGGACGGGCGCGGCTCGTTAGTGATCGAGCGAATACCCCACGGTTTAGTGGACGTACTTCTTGAAGCGGATGGACACAGCAGCTTGTCTGAGAAGGTTCGGATTCGACCGGCTCAGACCTTCTCATGGCAACCGAACCTACCCAAAGAAGCGCTCCCTGACGGCAGCATTTTGCTCAACGTGAAACCGGCAAACGCTCGCATCACATTCGGTGATGAAGAGCATGTGCTGGCGGAAGGCAAGGTCAAGCTCAGCCTGGGCGATGGGCTCAAAAAGGTTCTTTATGTTCGAGCCAATAATTATCGCCCATTTCAACGCAAGATAGGCCCGCTCAAACCGGGCACTCAGCTGCCTTTGAATGTGGTCCTGAAAATGGAGCGGTGGAATCTCGAGGTCCAGCCCGACCCTCCGGATGCGAGGGTTAAGTTGATCAGCGCTGGGTACGCCTCGATCGCCGGCGAAGGCGCACAGACGATGCGCGGGCTCAAACCTGGTGACAAGGTCAAGGTGTTGGTCTCGAAATCCAAATGCAAACGCAAGAAACGGCGTGTCTCGAGCAATGGGAGCGGCGAACAAACCCTAAAAATCGCCCTGCGGTGCCGATGAAAAAAACACTCCTCTTGACCCTGATCCTTGCGCTGACTGGATGCGCAGGAGCGCTCCTTCCGCCGGTCACCGGGGGATGGCTGGTCGCAGGACCTGAGTCGCAGGTGGTCCTCGAGCGACGGCTCGACCTTAAGTTCATCGATCAGGGAGACGCGTTGCGCGCCGACTATCGTGAAACTCGTTTAGTGCGTCAGCCCACGACCGTTACCCTCAGAGTACCCACTGGCCCCGAGCAGCGCATTGAGGCGATCGCAGTCGACTGGCGCACCCTGAATGGGCCGATTAATCGGCTCACCATCGATGACTTTGCGCCCATTGACCGGACAGACAAACCCTTAGCTGCCGGCAAAAGCCCTGCGTTTTACGCTCATCGATTAAAGCTCCCTGCTGGGAGCTTATTGCGCTGGCGATGGCTCGCCCATCATCAACGCCCGAGCTTTCCGCCGGTGCTTGACCTGTCAGGCCCCTTCCCTGTGAACAAAGCGGAGCTACGGATCGCCGGAAGCGGTGCGGCTTTGATTGACCTCAAGACGAGCGCACTATCGGGAGGGATCGTATCGAGTGAGTCGATGCTGGTCGGGACCTGGAAGAACCTTCAACCGGCGACGGCGCATCCCTATGCGCCGGGCCGCTTGGGTCGACGGATGGCGTATGCGGTTTGGAAACAACCGAAACATCCAGGGTTGGTTGAGCGGTTGGTCCAAAACAAACAGGCGGATTATCAGCTAAGAGCCCTCCCTGGCGTGATCGCTAAGGAGCGCGCTATTCCCTGTTTATTGCGTTATCTAGGAGCCGATGACCTGCGCCCTAATGAGGTGGTCATGAGCACCGCAAGCCAGCGAGCAGAGGGTGGTTATGATCTGCATCTGCCCGGCGCTTACCGGCGCCCTTTTAAGGACTGCACCCTCATCCAACCGGGTGCGACGGCGCGTATACCCGTGGTCCATGAGTCGGGCACGCGCTTGCTTAGAATTCGAACCTCTGTGGATACAGACGGCGTAATTGAAGGTCGTGGACAACTCATATTTTCGGGCGTCGGAGCCCGGCTGGTGCGTCAAGGAAGTATCGATATGCAGCAGGTCTTAGCGGGTTTGGTGGCTCCAATGAACGCTCGAGTCGGCATCGGAACACCCCAAGTCAGCGGGACAGGGCCAGTTCATCTACCCTTCAAAATCAGCTTCCGGGCGAACCAGCTCGACCCAACGAGCTGGCTAGGGACACCGCTTCCCGAGCTCGGCTACCTCAGATCAAGAAATGCTTTTGGTCCGAGCGTCGAGCAGCGCCGAGTGGAGTGGGTTTTCGACTGGCCCTCAGGCGTACGACCGCCACCGCCCACGCGCATGGCAAGCGCCAGCTCAGGACCATTGCAGGCCTCGCTCACGTGGAGCTTAGGGCCGCAAAGAACGCTCCGCTTTGTTCGCTCGACGGAGTGGCAAAAGCGCAGCGCTCAAATCGAACCTGAGCTGCTCAGGTCAAGCTTAAATAGCCTGCGTATTCCCGCCCTCCCTTTACCGACAAACTAGAATGGGTGCACCGATTTCGCCATGAAGATACTCGACGGAAAATCGTTCGCTTTGAAGCGCCGAGCGGCGCTCACAAAGTGGGTTGCAACGCATCGTGAATCAGCGGGACGACCTCCTGGGTTGACGGTTTTGTTAGCGGGAGATGACCCAGCGAGCGCGACCTATGTACGCAGCAAAGAAAAGGCGGCTGCAAAGGCGGGTATCAAGGGTGAGATCCAGCGCTTGCCGAGCTCGATCAGCGAGAACGAATTGCTGGCGCGGATCGAGGCGCTCAATGCCGACCCAGCGGTCGATGGAATCCTCGTGCAGCTTCCCTTGCCGGGCGGGCTCGATGAGAACGCTGTTTTGGACGCGATCGATCCCACTAAAGATGTCGATGGATTTCATCCAAGCAACAGCGGCGCCTTGTGGCAACAGCGCGGAAGCGTGGCGCCCTGCACCCCACTGGGAATTATGCATCTTCTGGATGCCCATGAGCTTGAGCTCAGCGGCGCTCATGCGGTGGTCATTGGTCGATCCAACATCGTCGGCCGGCCCATGGCTGAGCTGCTCCTGCAACGCCACGCCACGGTCACGATAGCCCACAGCCGCACGAGAGACCTGCAGGGTTTACTCGCCACCGCTGACGTGGTCGTCGCGGCCGTGGGTCGCCCCGAGTTCGTTAAACCTGAATGGCTCAAGCCGGGCGTCGTGTGCGTCGACGTGGGCATTAATCGTACCGACCAAGGTTTAGTGGGCGACTTCCAATGGGAAGGGCTCGATCAAGTCGCGCAAGCGGCGACACCGGTTCCCGGTGGTGTCGGGCCGATGACCATCGCGACGCTTCTGCACAACACGGTGTGCGCTTGGTCCAGGCACACTGGCTTACCGAGTCAGCCGGAATAGTCAGCAGATGACACCGCTCGGCTTTCTCTCCCATCTTGCGGTCGTCATCCTCCTGCTTCCCCTCGCGCTTCGGCTCTTGGGTACCTATGCCATCCTCAGTGGTCCCTGGAGCCTAATAGCCGGCGTCTTAGGGCCTGTTCTCGGTCTGCTCGCTGCTGCGATCGCAACCACCTTAGCGGTCAGACGCAAGCCGCACAGGGTCATGTTTGTCGGTATCGCTATGGTCAATCTAGGCCTCGCTATCGAGGATCTACGTTGGTCCTTTGATGACCCAGAGCAAGCGGTTCCGGTGATGACCTGGAACGTCGCACTCGGCTATTCTGAGCAGCATCGATGTGTTCAAAAGGTGATCGCTGAGCACGAACCTAAAATCGTAGCGCTGCAGGAGATCCGGCAAGAGGGGTTAGAGAGCGTCGCTAGGGCGCTGGACATGCGCTGCACATGGGCTGGCTACTTCCCTCAACCAGGCAGTAACGGGTTAGGGTTATGCGTTCCTAAAGCCTGGGAGATCCACCTCGCGCAGCAGCGTCGGTTCACGAGTCACACCCAATACGCCTATCTTTTTGCCGAGATTCGACCCGTTCAAGGGTCAGCATTTAACGTGATGAATGTACACCTTCAAAGCCCAGAGCTTAGCCGGCAACAAAAAGGAAAACGAAGCGCCCCGAGCATACTTGGGCATACGACGGCGCGACAGATCTGGCAGTTGTTCGAGGTGCTGCGCGTGGCTCAGGGCTTGGACGATCCGCTGCTCATCGCTGGTGATTTCAACTCAACACCCAACACATGGGTTCATGGTCAAATGCGAGACCGGTTCACAGACGCACACAGACGGCGTGGAAGAGGCGCTGGAACGAGCCGGTGGATCGGCGACATCTTACCGGTGCGTATCGACTACCTTTACGCCTCAAAGCATCTGGATTGGCGGGGCGTTACCCGTTCGCTTGATTCGGGGGCCTGCTCGGACCATCAACCGGTGATGGGGTGGCTTAATCCACCGGGCTGAGGTGGCGCTCGACCTCTGGATCAAGGGCTTGGTGGGCGGCCAGACTCAAGGTTAGGTGGCGATACAGCTCAGCCAATGGACCCAGCTCCGCCAGATGCGCTCGTATCGTCTCAAGATCGCCTCGAACAGCCGGACCTGTCAGCCCCTTGCCTTGGAGGCCTTGCTCGACCGCTCCGGAGCCTAGACGAGTGACCGCCGTGCGGGCTTGATCAGAGGTCATCCCCGCCGATTCCATCAACCGCTGAGCGTGCAAGGCGACCGAGGCGCTCAACCCTGCGGCAAAGCAACAGGCAGCGTGGATCATCACCGCATGCTCTTCATCGATTCGGACCGGCTCTCCAGCCCAAGCGCGTGTCTCAGCCTCGAGCCAACTGACGAGCTCAGGGTCGCCGCGCAATCCCACCACGGCGCCGTGCAGATCGGCGGCAATTTCACAGGAGCGAGGAAAGGCACGCATCGGATGCCAAACCGCTGCACCCCCCGCGCCCAGATCAGCCAATGATTTCGCGCCGCTGCAATGCACCAGCGCCCACTCTCCTTGATCGCGCAACTCGCTTGCGAGGTGCGCAATGGCGTCATCGGGCACAGCTAAGAAGACAACCTCGGTTTGGTGTGCCGGTAAGACGCCCCGATCCAATGGCTCAACGCCGAATCGCTGGGCGAGAAACTGACCGACCGGTCCGTTGCCGATTATTGCGGTGCGCACGACACCTTCAGTCCATCGCTTTGGGCAATCAAATCCGCTTGATCACCCGCTTTAAGGTCTCCCCGTAAAACAGACTCTGCGAGCAAGCCCTCGACACTTCGCTGGATCAAACGACGCATCGGTCGGGCGCCGTCTTCGGGTGTAAAGCCCTCACGCACGAGCCATTCAATGACCTGAGCATCAGCAGAGATCTTAATATGGCGCTCTTGCTCAAGCCGCTCCAGCGATGACGCCAAAAGCCGCTCAGCGATCTGAGTCGCCTCCGGTCGCGTGAGCATAGGAAAGGCGAGGACCTCATCGATCCGACCCATCAGCTCTGGGGGCATCGCTGCTTTAGCAGCTTCAACCAGAGCCGAGCTCTGGATCGACTCACTCGCTTCACTAGCCCCGCCAAACCCAATCCGGCGTTCGGTTGAACGAATTGCGCCCAGATTGGAGGTCAGAATCACTAAGCAGTGGCGGAAGCTCACTCGCAAACCGCGCCCGTCGCTGACACGCCCCTCATCGAGGAGAGCCAGCAAAACCTGCTGTACGTCTGGGTGAGCCTTTTCGATCTCATCAAAGAGCAAAACTCGGTAAGGCTTACGCCGCACCGCCTCGGTGAGTTGTCCGCCCTCTTCGTGCCCTACATAGCCTGGAGGAGCGCCGATCAAACGAGCCACTGCATGACTCTCGGTGAACTCGCCCATGTCGAAACGCAGCATATCGTCGCTGCTTCCAAACAGCACATCGCTCAGCGCTCGAGCCACTTCGGTTTTACCAACCCCAGTAGGGCCCAGCAGCAAGAAGGAACCGATCGGTCGGCGGCCGCCAAAGCCGGCTTGGTTACGCCGGAGGGTTTGGCTGATGCTGGCGATGGCTTGCTCTCGCCCGACCACGCGCTCAGCGAGCAAGGACTCGAGATTTAACAACCGCTCTTCATCACCGCCATCGATTCGCTCCACCGGCATGCGCACAGCCTCAGCGACGACTTCAGCGACAGCTCTTGGGCTGACCTCAAGCTCACCTTTGCGAGCCGAGCGAGAGGCTGCGAGATCCAGAACATCAAAAGCTTTCGCGGGAAGGGCGCCTTCGCTCATGTAGCGATGACTCAAGCGAACCGCCGCGGCGACGGTCGCCTCGTGAAAGGTGCAGCCATGATGACTCTCATAAGCGGGCAGACTGCCGGTGATCATCACCTCAGCCTCTTCGGGCTCAGGCTCGGCGAGGACGATCGGCGTAAAGCGGCGCGCGAGAGCGGCGTCCTTAGCAATATGTCGCTGATACTCCTCCTCGGTCGTGGCTCCAATGCACGGCAGCTCACCACGCGCTAGAGCACTTTTGAGCTCATCGGCGGCGCCGTTTCCGCCGCCACCCTCTGAGCCGCTGCCCATCAGGCTGTGCAGCTCATCGATGAACAAGACGGTGCCGCCCGCTGCGACCTCACGTCGAAGGCTCGATAAACGCTCGGATAAGGACCCACGCAGGGCGGTGCCAGCGAGTAAAGCGCCGACCTCAAGCGCAAGCAGGCGCGTCTCGTTGAGCGGTCCCGCTTCGCCCGCAGCGATCGCTAGAGCTAAGCCCTCAACGAGGGCTGTTTTACCGACACCGGACGGGCCGATGATCAACGGGTTGTTGGCTTGCCGCTTACCTAAAACGTCGAGCGTCTTTGCGAGCTCTACATCACGGCCCACGACAGGGCTCAGGGCGCCCCCTTTGGCTTGAGCGATCAAATCGACACACAGACTATCGAGGGTGGGCGTTGAGGACATCACCATATGCGGCAAAAGGGTGGCTGGCTCGAGTGGATCAAGGTGCATTGGAGCAAGGGTCGCCGTGCCCACGGCTTCTGGTGCGCGGCTAACGCCTTGCGGTGGTCGGCTGTTCTGAGCCCGCTTAGCGCTCTTCGACCCCGAGCGAGCGGTCAGATCATGGCGGTGTTTAGCGAGCAACTTGTGACAGCGCTGGCGTAGCTTTCTAAGCTCGAGGTGACGCTCTTGAACGGCGCGCTCGAGGGCGATGCGCGCTCGGCCTTCAGTGTCCGAGATCAGCGCCAGCAAGAGGTGATAAGAATTGGTCCAAGCGTCACCGAGGCGCTCCGCCTCAAGCGTCGCCTCATGACGCAACTTCGTCGCAATCCCACTCGGCTCAATCCAAGCTTTTGGAAAGACATCCAACAAAAGATCTTCTTCGATCCCGTGGGCTCTGAGAAAGTCTCCGGTTGGATTTGGCGTCGTATAGAGCGCCATCAGCAAATAAAAGCTTTGCGGCTCAGAGCGACGACCGACTTCGGAGCAAAGACGAGCGGCTTCTTGATAGACACTAACGAGCGTACTGGATTCGGGCACAGGTTTCTCCCAAGACATAACAAAAGAACCCTTAAGGGTTCCTTCGTCACATCTCGGGAATGAGATTAGATTGGGTTACTGAGGCTCACACTGACCGACGGTGCGACTGCGCCATGAAGGCACCGCAACGCATGACCATCCGTTCGGGCACTCTTGCGGATCGTAGGTGCCACCGATGCGGCAGACTTTGGTGCAATGCCCCGCAGCATCGCCCTCTTCAGCGCAATAAGCCGAGATCCAGTCGCCTTCGATTCGATCGCAAGTCGACGAGTCCTCGCAGGGGTCGCCAACATGAAGAACAGCCTCACATGAGCTCGCCTGACGCGGCCGGATGTACCATTGATTGCCCAGGTAATTGACCGGCTGGCAGACGCCATCAGCGCATCGGGTCCCACCAATGCAGTCGCCGCCATCTTCACAGCGGTTCAGGCATCGATTGCGTGGCGTATCACGTCCTACGCTGCGGCAAACCATACCACCAGCGCACGGTGTTTGGTCATTACAGGCTTCGCAGAACAAGGCACCGTTGGCACCATCAACGCAGACCCCGCGCTGGATGTCGCAGCGTTGGTTTTGACCACAGTCCCCGTCAGCGGCGCAGCCCACGCAACCCCGCTCCTCGGAGCAGACACGACCGGGTCCGCATTGCGCGTTGTTCTCACATTGCAGGCACTGCAGCGTCTGACGATCACACAGCTGCCCCACCGCACAATCGCTTTCTTGCAAACACTCAACGCATTGGTTGTTGAGACGGTCGCAAACCTGACCACCCGGACAGCGGAAACCGTTTTGTTGGTTGCACTGGTAACGGCACTGATTTTGAATGCAAGCATAGCCTCGCTGACACGCTTCATTGTTACGGCAGCCCTCGACGCACTCCGTGTCGATGCAGATACGACCGTTACCGCAGTTGGTGTCCTCGGTGCAGCCATCTTCACAAAACCCGACGTTGTCTCCTTGAGCTATTTCGCAGTGCTGTCCCAGATCACACTGTGCCGAGTTGCGGCATTGATTGCGGCAAGCACCCCCAACGCATGCATGATTGACCGGGCACTCAGCGTCGACGCGGCAGCCCTCTTGGCAGCTGTTGTCAATGCAAGCCTGTCCTTCAACACATTCGTCGTTGACGCGGCAGCCTGCAGCGCATTGGTTCTCGTCACTGCAATACTGCCCTTGGGGGCAGCCTTCGTCGTTTCTGCAGCCAGGAATACAGCGACCATCATCGGTGCAGACTTGACCGACGTCGCAGAACTCATTCCCGCGGCAACCCTCAGCGCATTGTCCCTCTCGGCAGACTTCACCTTCGGGACAGCGAGCGGTTTCGATGCAACCTGCTTGGCAGCTGCTGTCGACACAGATCTGACCTAAGCCGCACGCTTCGTTGCTTCGACAGCCCGCCTGACAGCGAGTCTCGTTGCAGATCTGGCGGTCGGCGCAGGCGTCGTCCGCCCGGCAACCCACCCGGCAGACCTCTTCATCGCAGATATGCGCTTCAGGACATCCCTCATCGCTTCGGCAACCCGAGCGACAGATATCATCACGGCAGATCTGCCCCGCAGGACAGGCGCCATCGCCGCGGCAGTCATTCACGCAGCGATTGTCGCTACAGATCTGAGTTCCTTCGCACGCCTCATCACTGCGACAGCCCGGCACGCAAAGCTGCTCCAAACAAATCACCCCGTCGCCGCAGGCTTCATCATTTCGGCAGCCTTCAATACAGCGACCGTTGGCATCGCAGATGTTGCCCTCCGGACACCCTGAATCATCGAGGCATTGATCCACGCAGCGTGAATCAAGGCAGTACTGCCCTCGCGGGCAATTGATATCACTCAAGCAGTCCTGAGCCTGCGGACCGGCGTCTTCTGCGACCGGCTCAGCGGCATCCACCACCTCGGAACCTGCGTCCACGCTAACCGGCGGCGAACCAGAGTCTGAGTTGGCTGCGGCGTCAGCGGACGACTCGCCCCCATCACCACCCACCGCCGGTGCATTGACCGTCGGCGCGCAGGAAGCAAAAATACAAACAATCAGTGAAAGACAGGCTGTACGCATAGCGTGGACTCCTCAAAGCATCATGATATTAGCTGAAGTGCCTGTCCACCGCTACTCACGGCAACACCTCAAATCTAATCGTTAGTCATCTAAGTCTTTCGGACCAAATCTACGGGGATGTAACTCGGAAAATTTCATGAATAATCGTTCGCCTTGACTGCCGACCGATAAAACCTCGAAATCACCGTGGTGATGAAACTCAGACAGCACCTGTCGGCACATACCGCAGGGGGATTTGGGCTCAAGCGAAGGCGTGACGACCACCACCGCATCGATGGCTCGTTTCCCAGCCATCACCATCGCTGCGATCGCATTGCGTTCAGCGCATACCGTGGCACCTAAGCTGGCGTTTTCAACATTGCATCCGACGAAGATTTCACCTTCGCTAAACAGGGCCGTCCCCACGGCATAGTCGCTGTACGGTGCGTAAGCCTTTTGCTGCGCGGCGCGCGCCGCCGCAATGAGTCGATCCCAATCCATCAACGCGCTCCCAACAACTCAGGGATGGCATGCCGAAGCAGGTTCACGAAGCGCTTTGCTGCGGTCCCGACGACCTCTGTGACGTCGGCGTGCGTCAGAACCTCTTCACCCTCATTGCCCGCAGCGAAGTTAGAGATACAGCTCACGCCAACCACAGGTAAACCGACCTGACGGGCGACCAGAACCTCGCCGACGGTGCTCATACCGACCGTATCCGCACCGAGCATCCCGTACATTCGCACCTCTGCAGGGCTCTCATACCCTGGGCCTAAAACACCGACATAGACGCCCTTTTTCAATGGACATCCGATCCGCTCGGCGAGCGCATCGAGGCGGCCGCCCAAAGCCCGGTCATATGGCTGACCCATATCTGGGAATCGTGCGCCCAAGCGATCATCATGTGAACCCACTAAAGGGTTGGTCCCTTGAAGGTTGATCTGATCCGTAATCCGCATCAAATCGCCCGGCTCTAGGCCTTTACCCGGGATCCCTCCGCTGGCGTTGGTCACCACAAAAACCTGCGCACCCAAAACCGCCGCAAGGCGCGGCAAAAGCCCCGCTCTCCAAGCTTCAATACCCTCATATAAGTGCATGCGACCCGAAAAGATCAGGACCTTGTGCGCACCGAGCTTACCGTAGACGAGTTCGCCGCGATGACCTTTGACGGTCGCGCTCTTAAACCCAGGTATCTCTTGATAAGGAACTCTGAGGGGATCGCTGAGCGCATCGGCAAATGCCGACAACCCGGAACCCAGCACCACGGCGAAATCGACATCACCAATACCGGCAGCGCGAGCTGCCTCCTTGGCGTCATTTACATGTTCAACCAAATCATGCGCTGCGATCAACAGTTCCTCCTTGAGAACGACTTCCTACCGACGTGCCACGGCACAACTAGAGTAAAATTCCCACGACACACGCGGTCATGTAGGCAGCTAAGTTCCCAGCGATCATCGCACGAAGACCAAGTCGCGCCAAATCTGAGCGACGTTGAGGTGCGATCGATCCGATTCCACCGATCTGAATGGCGATCGATGAGAAGTTGGCGAAGCCACAAAGGGCATAGGTCAGAATCACCGCGCTGCGACCAGAAATCGCACCTTCAGAGCCGAGATTACCGGCGACGTTCAGGAAGGCTACAAATTCATTCGTGACGGTTTTGACGCCAAGCTGGGCACCGCAAAAGGCAGCGTCAGCCCAGTCGACACCCATGACCCAAGCAAGCGGCGCAAGCAAGCGACCCAAGAGCCATTCCATGCTGAGCCCAGGAAAACCGATAAAACCACCGATCCAAGCAAAGACCGCGTTGACCAAGGCAACCAGCGCCACAAAAGCGATCAGCATAGCGCCGACATTCAAAGCCAGCTTCAAGCCCTCACCCGCGCCGCGAGCGGCGGCATCGATCACGTTGACCGCTTCACTGTCATCATGGGTTTCGGCGTCACCCTCATGAGACGCATCTTGGGTCTCCGGGACCATGATTTTAGCCATCACCAATGCGGCCGGTGCCGACATCACGCTAGCCGCTAAAAGGTGGCCTGCAATATTCGGGAAATAACCGCTGAGCATGCCCACAAAAGCGAGCATCACCCCACCCGCTACGGTCGCAAAGCCACCGACCATAACCGCCATCAACTCACTGTCGGTCATCCGTTGAACATAAGGCTTAATCAACAAGGGTGACTCGGTCTGACCCAGGAAGATATTTCCCGCAGCGGATAAACTTTCAGGTCCTGACGTACGCAAGGTACGACGCATCAGCCAAGCGACAGCGCCGACGACTTTTTGCAACACACCGAGGTGGTAGCCGACCGCCGTGATCGACGAGAAGAAGATCAAAGTGGGGAGCACACCAAAGGCAAAATAGGCGCCGACTCCAGCCCAGCCTGTTTGATTGGGTTCAATGACTGGCCCCATGCTCGGATCACCCAACGGGCTCCCAACCGGCACATTGTTCGTGACCAGGTTTCCAAACAAGAACCGAGAGCCCTCAGTGGTAAAGGCGAGCAGACCGTTGACCAAATCGTTGACCATACCAAAGACCGCAGAGCCGGCGTCGGTCTTGAGCACCAAGAGCCCAAAGACCAACTGCAAGGCGCAGCCTAAGCCGACCAAACGCCACGGGACTGAGCGCCGATTGTCCGAGAACAACAAAGCCAGGACAATCATCACGCCAATACCAAGCAAAGAAATGGCTCGGCGCCCCCAAGAGCTCTTGATCGGGACCGGCTGAGCAACCTGCGCTTGAGCCTCACCGACCCGATGCATATTACGCATCATCATCTTGAGCTGCTCTGGCTTAACTGCGGGCGCAGCTAGGGAGGTGGTTGGCGCCACCTCAGCGGGAGCAGCCACCACGAAAGCGCTCAAAAGAGCGAGTGAAATCATGAGATCTCATCCCGAACTCGACCTGTGCGGGGCCGCACCTCACCTTCGAGCACCAGCGCCGCACGCAGATGCTCAACCGCTTCTTCTTGACCCTTCTCGCGCCAATGCAGACGAGCGATCTGAGTCTCTGGGGCTAGCTGTTCGCCGGGCTCGACCAACCACTCGATGCCCACCGCTAAGTCCACGTCTTGATCCGCTCGCTCGCGGCCAACACCCACGACGTGTCCAGCCCGAGCGACGGCTTGTGCGTCGATCTGTTTGAGCACGCCGGAGCATCCGGCGGTCACCGGATCAACGTGGGGTGCCTGAGGTAAGCGCTGGGGGTCGTCGATGATCGACGCATCACCGCCCTGCGCGGTGATCATTTCACCAAAGCGAGCCAAGGCGCGCCCTGACTCAACCACAGCGTGTACCGCCTCACGCGCCTCATCGTCGTGCTGTGCCTCACCCGACAGCCGCAGCATCCGTATCGCCAACCGCTCGGTAAGCTCCCAGGTGTCCGCCGGCCCTTCGCCGCGCAACACCTCAACGCTCTCCGCGATCTCTAGGGCATTACCAACGCAGCGACCGATGGGCTGGTTCATGTCGGTGATCAGCGCCGAGCAAGCGACACCATTGGATTGGCTGACCCGCACGAGCGCTTGGGCGAGCTCTTGAGCTTGCTCAAACGTCGCCATGAACGCGCCTGAACCGAACTTCACGTCAAGCACCAAGGCGTCTAAGCCCTCGCTCAGCTTCTTCGACAAAATCGAGGCGACAATCAACGGGATCGAGCTCACCGTCGCGGTGACATCGCGCAGCGCGTAGAGCTTACGGTCTGCAGGCGCTAGCTGTCCGGTCTGACCAATGATCGAGCACCCCGTCGTCAAGACCGTTTTTTTGAACTCTTCTAAATTAAGGTCCGTTCGATAGCCGGGAATTGACTCGAGTTTGTCGAGCGTTCCGCCGGTCATGCCTAACCCGCGACCAGAGATCATCGGGACTTGAAGTCCTAGCGACGCAACGATCGGCGCCAGCGGGATGGATATTTTATCGCCCACGCCGCCTGTGCTGTGTTTGTCGATACGAAACCCTGCAGATCCCTCAAAGGAGATCGGCTCACCTGAATCGCGCATGGCGCCGGTCCAGCGAGCGGTCTCGTTCGGGTTGAGTCCTTGGAAACAAATCGCCATCGCCATTGCAGCCATCTGATAATCGGGAACATCGCCGCGCGTATAGGCGTCGATCCACCAAGCGATCTCGGCGTCGGTCAGGACTTCACCCGCCCGCTTTTTAGCGATCAGATCAACGGGGTTCATCGGCGCAACTAGTAGCTTCCAGAGGACGTGCCCCCGGTCACAATCGTCACCGAGGAGCTTGCGCCCACCCGAGTTGCGCCAGCGCGGACCATCGCTTCGACGTCGGCCTTATTGCGGACACCACCTGAAGCCTTAACGCCGAGCTCAGGTCCGACAATGCGCCGCATGAGCGTGATGTCCTCAACGGTAGCGCCCGCTTTATCAAAGCCCGTGCTGGTCTTCACGAACGCAGCGCCAGCGGCTTTGGACAGCGCGCAAGAGATAACTTTTTCTTCTTCGCTCAGCTGCGAGGTCTCAAGAATCACCTTAACCGGAGCCGGTGCAGCAGCTTCAACAACCGCCCGAATATCCTCTAAGACCTCGGCGTAGCGTGTCGATTTTAGCGCACCGATATTGATCACCATATCAATCTCTTTGGCGCCATCTCGGATAGCCTGACGTGTCTCGTACGCTTTAGCGTCTGGATTTTGAGCCCCGAGCGGAAAGCCAACCACAGCGATCGGAAGCACCGAGCTGCCGCTGAGTTGTTGAGCGACCAGGCGAACATTGCAGGAGTTAACGCAAACCGTCTTGAAGCCGTGCTGCCGCGCTTCGGCGCAGACCTTACGCAGCTGATCGTCCGTCGCTTCGGGACGAAGCAGGGTATGATCAATGAGTTGTGCCAGTTGATTTGAGGTCGGCGCAGGGCGATCCGGGCCAGTTGGAGCCTGACTTTCGACAGGCTGGCGCTGGCGATGCGGAAGGTCCGCATCTTCGGCATGCCAACTGCGTTTCGACTCACCGGTCTTCGGATCCTTCAGCCGGCGCTGCACCTCCGCAGTGATGGCGTGAACCAAACCGTCGTTACTCATGCTCGTCCTCCTGAACTTGAGCGCGCACGCGGTCTAACGAAAAAAGCTCAATCTGTGAATTCATGCGCCGCAATCCGAGCCTAATGATGGCACCGACGCTCAAAAGCACCCAGCCGATGATGATCAAAGGCTGATCATAACCTAAGCTGAGCAGCTGAGGTCCAATCGCTGACAGCAGAGCCGTCACGACCGCGAGCTGGGGCATGCGCATGGACCCGTTGGGCTGCCGCCCAGGGAGCGATCTAAAGGCAAAGGCGAAGGCAAGGAAGACACCAAGAATGAGACCAAATCCCAAGCCGATCCAAACGGACGACTCAGCCGAATCGGGGTCGTTTTGAGCCCCTGCTTCGACCGCGGCCACCGGCGTCGGTGCGGGCGCTTTATTGACCGGCTGGACCAAGTTGCTGGGTGGGTCAGGAAGTTGAGCCACCAGTTTACGCATCAATTTGATCTGAGCATCAAGAGCTTGGACGCGCTTGGTCTCAGAAGCCTTTTCCTCACCCTCAGGTAGACCCTGGACGACTCGGCGAACCTGTTCAAGCTCGCCTTGAGCGCGGCTGATTTCCGCGGCGAGCTCTGCTCGGCGATCGGGCGGTTGAGTCGCCTCGACTTGGACTTCGGTCCTCACCTCAGTGACCTGAGGCGTCGAGAGCAGCCAAAACATACTAAAAGCTAAGACCATCCTAGTCGCTCCATAACCATTTTGAGATCGTTCCAGGCTTCGCGTTTGGCCTGAGGCTGGCGAAGTAAAAATGAGGGATGAAAAGTAGGCAAGGCGGGTCGCCCAAAAGCCTCAATCCACTGCCCTCGGGCGCTCGAGTCAACACCCGGTAAATCGGCGCGAAATGCTTTGAGCACGCTCGCCCCCAAGAGCATCAATACTTTAGGGTTAATCGCTTCGATTTGCGCCTTCCAAAAAGGTGCGCAAGGGGACGCCGACTGCCCACTGCTCTCGGACTCGACGGCTAAAACTTGGGCGACAAAGACCGACGCACGAGACCGCTTCATCCCCTTCTCGATCATCGCCGTAAGCAGCTCCGCACAAGGTCCTTCAAAGAGATGAACGCTGCGTAGTTCAACCTGTTTTGGCGCCGCGCCAATGATCATCAGATCAGCCCATTCAGGCCCTTGACCATGAGCCAAGCCAACCTGTCCATGACCTAACCAGTCGCCGATCAGCTGAGTAAACTCTGAGCGCCCTTGCGGCGCGCTCGCTTCCCGCGCATCCATCGACGGCATCGGCAGGTCGGAAAACCCCATCAGCCGACTTTCTTCTAGCCAAAACGTTAGACTGCGATCCACGAACTTAAAGCTCCTCGGTTGCTTTTGATAAAGCGGCCTTTCGGGGCTCTGAGTCAACGGTTCTCAAAAAGAAGAACGGGAGCCTCATCACGAAGCTCCCGTCCCAGAGTACTCTAGACTGCTCAAGGCAGCCTTGATTACTTCTTCAACTCTCGATCAATAATCGCTTTGAAACGATCGATCGGCTGGGCACCCGCAAGGTGCTCACCGTTGATGTAGAAGTTCGGCGTGCCTCGTGCACCCACCTTATTGGCGAGCTTCTTATCCGCTTCGACCTTTGCTTTAGTCGAGGCGCTGTTGAGGTCCTTTTCCCACTTGGCCATGTCTAGGCCGACCTCTTTGGCGTAGCCTTTGATCAGTTCATCACCAAGATTCCGATAATTCTCAAAGAGCTTATCATGCATCTGCCAGAACTTGCCTTGCTTACCTGCAGCGTGGGCAGCGCGTGCCGCTAACTCAGCGTGCTGATGGAAACCGAGCGGTAGATTCTTGAACACGACACGGATCTTGTTGCCGTATTCTTTCTTAAGCGCCGTGATCGTGTCCGCGCCCTTCGAGCAGAAGGGGCATTGGAAATCACTGAACTCGTAGATCGTGACCTTAGCGCTCTTGGGACCGAACGCCATGTCTTCAGGGTGATCATCAATCACGACCGGGCCCTTGGGTTTAGCCGGAGCCGAAGGCAGCTTGAAGTTCGGAGCAGGCTTGCCCGCTTCCTTCATAACTTCCGCGTAGATGTCCTTGAGCTTGACGCCCTTCTTGAGCAGCGCATCAGCTTTTTTGAGCTCGGCTTCGATGGTTGGCTTGAAGCGCTCGTAAGGAAGCGCTCCACGAACCGGAATCCCGTTGACGAAGAAGTTCGGGGTACCCCGAGCGCCGACCTTGGCGCTCTCAGCGACGTCAGCTTTGATGATGTCTTTGACCTTCTTCGAGTCCATGTCTTTTTTGAACTTAGCGACATTCAAGCCAAGCTCTTTAGCCCATTTCTCAAAGTTCGGCTGAGTCAGGTTCTTATAATCTGCAAACATCTTGTCGTGCATTTCGAAGAACTTGCCCTGCATACCGGCGGCTTCACAAGCGCGCGCAGCGGGCTCAGCATTGGGGTGGAAGCCCAAGGGGTTGTGCTTGTAGATGAAGTACACGTCCTTGCCGTGGTTCTTCATGATGTCCTCGACGGTTTTGGCGCCGCGCGAGCAGAAGGGGCATTCGAAATCTGAATACTCAACGATCACGACCTTGGCGGGCCAGGTCCCTTTGCCGCGGTAGCTCTGCTTGACCGGAACCTTTTGACGGGTGTCAGCAGGAGGCTTGGGACGAGCAGGAGGCTGAGCGCCTGCGCCCGCAGGAGCGGGCTTGTTGACCTTGGACGTTGCGCCCTTTGCGATCAGCTTGGCGTAAACATCTTTGGCAGCGACGCCTTTCTTGATCTGACGGTTGGCGTCTTTGAGCGCTTTAGCCACGACGTCTTCAAACTTCGACAAAGGCTGCGCGCCGCTCAAGAAGCGACCGTTAATGAAGAACGCAGGCGTTCCACGAGCGCCCAAGCTGACCGCCAGCTTTTGCTGATCCTTGACCTTCTTGGTCAGGGCAGGATCTTTCATATCCTTTTTGAACTGGTCCATGTTCAAGCCCAGCTCGCCCGCCCACTTGTCAAAGTTGGCGTCGGTCAGATTTTTGGTGTTCGCAAACAACTTGTCGTGCATTTCCCAGAACTTGCCCTGGCGATTCGCTGCTTCTGCTGCGACCGCTGCCGGCATCGCACGATTGTGGAAACCCAGAGGGTTGTGGAAGAAAGCGATACGAATGTCCTTGCCGTATTTACCCTTCATCAAGTCGTCGAGCGTCTTGTTAACTCGACTGCAGAAGGGGCATTGGAAATCGCTAATCTCGACGATGGTCACCAGAGCATCTTTATTGCCCTTAAAGACCGCATCACCAACCGGGATCTTGTAGATCGGCTCGGCGTTAGCGCATTCTTTCACCGCTTCGGAGTTGCAATCGATGTCATCATCGACAGCCGCAGCCGTGGGTGCGCCAGCGCTTTGCTGGCCGAAGTAGAAACCGGCACCGCCGGCAATAAGCATTACGAGGAGGTAGGCTCCTGCGCCACCTTTAGCTTCGTTCATGATCTCTCCATTGGGTCGAGAAGCGTGCGCTTCTAGGCGTCTGAACAGTCTGGGTCAATGGGCATTCCCACTACCACCGCCACGACGGCGGCGGCGGCGGCGAGGAGGCCGTCCTTTTTGGTCCTGATTCCGACTCTTTTGAGGTGACGCGGCTCGGCGCGGTTTGCGCGCCGTCGCGGCGGCGGGCACGGCGTGCTGATCGTGGTAATCATGATCTTCATCGACCGTAATGACCACACCCGTCAGCCGCTCAATCGCCCGTAAATAAGCGCCTTCACTCTCATCGCAAAAGGCAATCGCCAGGCCGCTTTTACCCGCTCGCGCGGTGCGCCCGATTCGATGAACGTAACTCTCGGGCTCGTTGGGCAGGTCGAAATTAAAGACGTGCGTCACGCCATCAACGTCGATGCCGCGACTGGCAATGTCGGTGGCCACCAAAATGGGAATCTCGCCACTGCGAAAGCCATTCATCGCACGGTTGCGCGCGTTTTGACTCTTGTTTCCGTGGATTGCAGCGGCGTCGATTCCCGCTTGATCAAGCTGCTTTACGAGCCGGTTGGCGCCGTGTTTGGTTCTCGTAAACACCATGCCGCAGCGCACATCAAAGTCTTTGATCAGCTCGGCAAGCAGCCTTCTTTTGTCGGCCTTCTTCACGAACATGACCCGCTGCTCGATGCGCTCAACCGTCACCGTCTCAGGGGTGACCTCAACCCGCACCGCGTCGCGCAAGAAGGAGCCGGCTAACTCAGCGATGCTGCCCGGCATCGTCGCGCTGAACAAAAGGTTCTGACGACTCTTGGGCAGAATCCGCAACACCTTACGGATGTCGTGAATGAAGCCCATGTCCAGCATACGATCCGCTTCATCGAGGACGAAGAACTCAACCTCAGTCAAATCGATGTACCCCTGACCCACCAGGTCCAAGAGGCGCCCAGGCGTTGCCACCAAAATATCTAAGCCTCGACGCAGCGCCCGCACCTGCGGGTTCTGATTCACGCCACCAAAAATAACCATATGGCGCAGATCAAGCTCCGTAGAGTACGCAGCAAACCGATCACCGATTTGAGCAGCAAGCTCGCGCGTCGGAGACAAAACCAAGGCGCGAATCTTGCGTTTCGAGCGTGGCTGTACACCGAGCATCGCTTGCAACACCGGCAACGCGAAGGCGGCTGTTTTTCCGGTGCCGGTTTGAGCAACACCGAGTACATCTTTACCCTGCAGCAAGGGCGGAATCGCTAACTCCTGAACCGGAGTCGGCACCTCATAGCCCTCAGTGGTCAATGCTTTAAGAAGTGACTCGGCGAGGCCGAGGTCAGCAAAGGTCGTCATTAAGTTACCCATCTCAGCGCGCCTTGCGCTGATTCAACGCGCTACTCGAATCCGTCGGTAGGCGCTCTAACGGCCGGCTGCTAACCCCGATGAACGCTCAGAGCAAGCATTGACCCCAACCCAAGGGCTAAACCTTCGGTGATTCGGCTAACTTTGAACGGCGAACCGAAATTCTTCGAGACGAGCGCTACTGGAGTAGGTCGCGATAGGTGTCGAGCTGTTCGAGCGCGACGAGCACACCATGAACGACCGCGTGCAAAGGGGTCTCTGCGCAGCGAACTTTGAGCCCTTGGGTGACTTCGGTCAGGTGCGCGTCCAACCCAAGCAGCTGAGAGCCGCCCCCTGCCAGCAAAATACCATGCTCCATCAGGTCACTCGCTAGCTCAGGGTCGGTCTCTTCGAGCACCTTACGCACCGCCTGATCAATCTCGGCAATGCATCCAGAGATCGCTTCGCGAACATCAACGGAGGTCACCACTTCCGAGCGAGGAACCCCCTGCAGCGCATCACGACCCCGAACATCCATCTCGAGTTCTTCCTCGAGAGGGTGCGCCGAACCGATCTTCATTTTGATTTTTTCGGCGGTCGGCAAGCCGACCAAAATACCTTTACGCTCGCGAATGAACTGCTGAATCGCTAAATCCATCGCGTCGCCCGCTGTGCGCAGCGTATACTCGGTCGCCATCGCCCCTAAGCTGATCACCGCAACGTCCGTGGTTCCGCCACCGATGTCGACGATCATCGACCCGCGCGGCTCGCTCACCGGGAGGCCGGCGCCAATCGCGGCCGCCATGGGCTGCTCGATCAGATGCACCTCTTTCACGCCTGCTTTTAGAGCCGCATCGCGCACCGCTTTGCGCTCCACCTGAGTGATACCCGCGGGAACAGAGATCAGCATCCGAGCGCGTAAGGGTCTTCTCCCGACTGCCTTTTCAATGAACCGGCGGATCATCTCCTCGGTCACATCAACGTCAGAGATAACCCCTTCTCGCATCGGGCGGATCGCTTTGATCGCAGCCGGAGTCTTACCCAGCATGTCCTTCGCTTCACGACCTACAGCCTGGACCTTGGTGGGCCGAGAGCCTTTGCGAATCGCAACGACCGAGGGCTCATCTAAAACAATGCCCTGTCCGCGCACCGCAACGACCGTATTCGCCGTGCCGAGATCGATCGCAAGATCGGTGGTCAAGGCCAGACGCGAAAACCAGTTGGACAAAGTTAACTCCGGTGCTGTGACAAGGGATTTGGACCCTTGCTCTTAAGCTGTCAATGACTGCCGCTGCTCGCTCACTTACCCAAGAGGCGAAGACGCTGAATTGAACGACTCACTCGAGCGTTGGCGTCGAGTCGTTTGGGCCGTTTCGCTTGGAGCCAAAACCAAGGCGAGCGGATGGGGTTGTTGGCGCGCTTTTGCAGCGCATGATGAACCACACTGCCTTGATCATCGACCTTCATGTCCATCCGAACCGTGTCGCGTCCGTTGACTCGAACCAAACACCGGAGTTTGCCAGCACCGAGTTTTTTGAGCTGCTTCACTCCGGCGCCGCTTCGGGCTCGAATGGTCGTCCAAACGCCGTCATCGTCAATCACTTCAAAAGATTCACTGGTCTTACCGACTTGCTCTTTTCCGCGCTGACATTTGGTCGAGATTGTCTCGATAGGAAACGGCGGTTTCGCCTTGGCTTGGCGCTTGGGGTTGCGATGCAAAGCGTTAGCCGCTGAGCGTCGTTTCAAGGTCAAACGAAAGGTCAAACGGCGCCCCTCAAACTCAGCCCAGTGCTCACCCGTGAGGTAATCTTTATCTAAGCACAGTCCAAAGCTGCAGGGAAAGACGCTGAATCGCCCCTTACGCAGCAAGTGAGGTTTTTCTCCACGTAGATGCTCAATTCGGAAACGATACTGACCTCTCCGAACCGGCAACTCGCCCGCTTTTTGGTCGACGCGTGCTCGACACGTCACCCGCGTTCCCGTCCTACGACTGGCTCGCTGCGGACAGCGCACCGCCTTGCCGAGCGGGCGACCGCCCGCCGAGAACAAACGCAGCCGAATCGAGTCATCGGTGGCGAACAGGCCGTGCAAGGCAAAGGCGACGCCGACACGCACAGGACCCACGCCCCGACCATTATCCAGTTCGATCGCCAAACTCGAGTCGATCAGCTCAGGACGCTCACCCTCGCCAGGTGCCTGAGGCAGCGCACTCGGTCCCTTTTTCGGTTTGACCTTAGGGCTCGCCGAGCGGCGTTCAATTCGGTCGGTAGGGGCTTTGCGCGACCCACCGGTCGTCAAGCAGCCAGTGAGCAATAATAAGAATCCGGCACGCAGCATGGATGCGGCCTCCAGTTTGCAACAGGCTTGTGATAGGTAGGTCCGTGACGCCTGGCAAGCTTAGGAAGTGACCGGCGTGACCCTGGGCTTGGTCCACGACCAAGCCATAATCGGTTGATCGACGCCGCGCAGTTCAAGACGGTGATGAACCTTCATACCCCAAGGCGGGTTATCAAGCAGTTCGTAACTGCGGTGATCCATCAACAAGTCGACGCTGAGTTCACGCGTCGAATGCTCCAACCGAGCGGCTCGATTCACGGCGGCTCCGATCACCGTAAATGAGCGCCTATCCGATCCACCGAGGGTCCCGGCTACGACCTCGCCAAAAGACAAGCCAACGCTCGGCCTCAGGCTCGGCAGGCCACGCTCTGAGAGTTGTTCATTGATGTGCTCCATACGCTCGATCATCACCTGAGCGCAGTCGCACGCGCTCTGCGCTGGATTATCAAGGCCACTCAAAACACCAAAGGTCGCCATCACGTTATCACCGATAAACTTATCGACCACCCCGCCAGCCTGCGAGACCACCTCGGCCATTTGTCGAAGGTACACATTGAGGAGACGCATCACATAAGCACCGCCAAGATGCTCCGTCGCGTTGGTAAACCCGCGCAGATCAAAAAACAAGATCGCGCCCGAAACAGTTTGTGCGAGCTCAATGCTGCCTGCGGGGTTTTGTAGATCCTCAGCGTTTTTAAGTTTTTCGATCACCGAGGCGCCGACATAAGCGGTCAAGACCTCGCTTTGCCAGCGCATGAGGATCTCATCTGGCGAATCGTCAAGATGCCCGTTGCCCCTTAATTCCTGAATGGCTTCATAGGGATAGGTCTCGAGAAGATTTTGAAGATCAGAAAATCCAAGCTGAGGGGGCTCAGAATGGGTTGGCTCGGGTTCCGTTTTAGGAGTGGGTGTCGAAGGCTTAATATGCCGAAGCACGCGCTTTGCCGGTCGGCTGCCAATCGAAAGCCCCAACACCACGGCAAAAAGGATCGCCAGCAGGATGAGGAGGACCAAGATAAAAGGGTCCCCAACCACCCTTTGCGCTAGGGTAGTCCACAGACTTTGTGCTGCTGCAGGGATAGCCTCCACGGCGGTTGCTCCAAGCAATACTCAATGGTCTGAGTAAGATGATCCGAATAGTTGTCACCATCTTTGGGCTGCAAGAGCCAATTGGCAAAATTCAAACCCAAGAAGTCGCTTGGGTTTAATTCTTGGGGCCAGACCAACTTAAGCTCGTCGCCTTGTGTCTGGACGATGGGCGCTCCCGCTTTCGGTGAGACGCAGAGCCAATCGATCCCGGCGGGTGCTTGGATCGTACCGTTGGTTTCAACTGCGATCTCTATGCCCTTGGATTTGACGGCTTCAATCAACGCCCGATCAAGCTGCAATAAGGGCTCGCCACCCGTGAAGACCACAAACGGACAAGCCCCTGCCCCAGCCCAAGTCTCAAGGATTTGGTGCGCCAGCTCGGAGGGCGTCTCAAAGCGTCCTCCCCCCGGTCCATCGGTCCCGACAAAGTCGGTATCACAGAACTGGCAGATCGCCTGAGCTCGACTGGCCTCGTGTCCATTCCAAAGATTGCAGCCCGTAAAGCGCACAAACACAGCCCTTCGGCCGCTGTGCACACCCTCACCTTGAAGGGTCAGAAAGATCTCTTTGACCGAATAGGCCACAACGCATCCTAACGATAAGGTATAGGGTCTACTTGGCCGACTTCTTCAAAGGCTGCCAGGCGAAGCTTGCACGCATCGCAACCTCCGCACGATCGACCGTCATCGCCGACCTCATAGCATGACCGCGTCAGACCATAGTCCAAACCCAGCCCTAAGCCCGTTTCAATGATCTCAGCTTTGGTCATATGTAGAAGCGGCGCATGCACCTGATAGGGTTGGCCACCATCAGCAGCTTTGGTGGCGGCGTTGGCTAAACGCTCAAAGGCAGCGATAAAGTCAGGCCTGCAATCCGGGTACCCGCTGTAATCGAGTGCATTGACGCCTAAGAACAAGTGGCGAAGCTCGAGGCTCTCAGCCAGCGCCAAAGCGAGGCTCAAAAATACTGTGTTTCGAGCCGGCACATAGGTCGTCGGGATACCGCTCCCGATCGCCTCCAGACTGCGACCTTTGGGTACGTCGAGCGCGGCGTCTGTCAAAGAGGACTGTCCGAACAATCCTAAATTGACCTGGAACACAGTGTGCGATGCTAACTTGAAGTGCTCGGCGAGCTCTGCTGCTCGCTCCAACTCAACGCGTTGCTTTTGGCCGTAGTCAAAGCTCAAACCATGGAGCGTCCAGCCCTCGGCGAGCGCCATGGAAGCGACGGTGGCTGAATCCAAACCACCGCTGAGCAACAACACGCCCTGCTTGGCCTTAGTCAACATGACTCTTGCGTACTTTGATCCGCGGGCGGTTGGTGCGGCCTGTCACCGACAGCCCTAGCCAACCCTTTTTCGAAAAGCTCCGCTTAATTCGAGACGGCAGCAGCGGAGACTTTGGATCCAAAGCGGTCAGTAAATTTTTACCCTCTTGAGTCGCTTTGAGTTTGTCGGTGGGGTGAAGATCAAAGGCGAGATCCATGCGACCGGCCCCGCGCCGGCCGACGAAGGCGAGTGTCCCCTCGCCCGCTAGCTCCACATCACCGCCAGTGACCTTGAACTTTTTGAGCTCAAGCTCTCCTTTGTTGATCTCTAAATCGATGGGCAGATCACCAACGGTTGCTGGCGGCAGAGTCAGCGATGAGCCAAACCCAGGAATAGGCACCTCACCGGGCCCGATACCCGCCGATTTAATCTCTAAACCGACGGTGCCGCTCAAGCCCCGCATGCCGGCTGGTTTTTCGGCGAACTTAAGCTTGGCGTCTCCTTCAGCTTTACCACTCAGGCCCACCTTAACCAGCTTCTGTAAGGGCATAATCCGGCCCAAATCGAGATCGTCAATTTCAAGCTCGAGTTGCCGGTCAGCATAACGCCCACCGATCGAGCCATCGTAGGCGTCGACCTTAAAGCGAGCGCTCGGGTTCTTCGGGTCAAAGCTGAACCCATCCAAGCCCACCCAAACCCGCTTGAATTGCCAGGGCAGATTCGGGTCGCCTTTTTTAGTCACCAGCTCGACGCCCTCTAAAGCCACTCCAAGCCCCGACAAAGACGCTCCAGTGGCGGCAAAGGTCTTGAGCGAGCCGCTCTTATTGATGGCGACCTCAACCTCAGCGACGAGCGCATCAGACGGATAGGTCCAAACCAGCGACATCATGAAAAAGAACAGCGTCCACGAGATGTAAAACGAGACCCGAAGGCCCTTGCGTTGCCATAACTTGCCCATCACGAGTTCCTCCGCCAGGTCGACATCACAAAGATCGCCTTGACCTGTTCACGGTTGTCAAACTGAGTCTTTAAACTGAGCTCGCGCACACGGATCAAATCCCCTGATCGGTTCTCAAGAAGTTTACTCATCAGCTCGGTGAATCGGTCCATCGTGATCGCTTTGATGGTGATCCTAAGTCGCTCTTCTCTGAGCTCATCGCCTTTCGCCGGAGCCGGGCTCTGGTTTTTCATGTCCTGAATATCGATACCGAGGCTGCCGGCAGCCGCTTCGATATCGCTCTCACGTTGGACTCGACTGGTGCGAATTCGTCGCTCCAGCGCCTCTTTTTGCGCCTTCGCCGAGACGAATTTTTCGGCGAGCGTGAGGACCTCTTTGTATTGATTTTCAGCCAGCGCCGCGGTGCGCGCCGAGGAGCGACTCATCGAGCGCATGCCCATACCGCCAAAGAGTAAACCCATCACCGCGGTAAAGGCGACCAAGATGGTTAGAGCCCGCTTGTCGCTCGGCGAAAGATTAGAGAACGCATCCATTAAAGGTTTCATCAGTCGTCCTCCTCCTCATCGTCATCGTCATCGGTCGGTGGCGCCGCCAAGGCATCCTCAGGCAGCTTCATCACACTCCCGACGCCGCCGGGCAGTTTAAGCGAGCCCCCTGGAAAGGGCTTAATGGAGGGATAAGGATCAGGGATCGAAGAGGGCACAACCAGCCCCGTCTTCGGATCAACGATCGGCTCATCATAGGGCGGCGGCTCCGCAGCAGAGTCCGTTTGGTCCTCAGCGTCTTCGCCAGGCCCCTCAACGACCTTCGCTTCGTCGCCAGAAGCTCGAATTCTCTTTTGTTGCCGAGCCTGCGCAGCGCTTTGTCCTGAGGCGTTATTTTGCTTACGCGCCGGCAGCTCAAATTTCTTGGTCGTTCCTTTGACCGGAGCGCTTGATGGCTTAGCGACTGCGCTGTCTGTTTTCTTTTGTTCAGGCGACGATGCGGCGCCTGAAGCCGTCGAATCGGCGCTGCTCGCCTTACCCGGTTCAGTCGCGTTAGGCTTGACCGAGCAGTCGATCCGACCGGTGAGCGAAAACATCACTCGATCACCTTTTTTGACCGTCTTATCTGCTCTTAAACCGACGATGCACCGAACCACGGCTAACGCATCAACAAGCAGCCGCGACTGCTGAAACCCCGTCGTCGTTCCGGCTAGACGGATGGTCCGATCATCGATCCTAATATCATCGAGTTTGATCTCGAGATCCGACGGCACCGCTTGCGAAATTCGCGACAACAGATCGATCGCATCAAAGCGCGGTATGTCACCGGCACCGGTGCCTGCAATCGTCTCGTTCATCTTCGCTAAACATTGCACGGCGTTTGCCCCTTCAATGCCCGCGATCTGAGTACAGGCTTGACGTCGAGCGGACTCAAACCGAGCGGCGCGCGCATCCCGCGCCGAGACCCCAGCGAAGAACTGCATAAAGACCAAAACCAGAACCGCAGCTGCCCATCCGGCGACGGGTCGAAAGCCACGTAGAACCTTCATCACATCGGTCGTGTGTGCCAGATCGCCAGCGCGCAGGTTCACCGGACGAAAACCGCCGCCTTTAACCAACGCGCGCAGGTGACCAACCTCCGCCGCCATCGCGCAAGCCTCTTGGGGGTTGGGCGTCAGCGAGTCGACCGCCTCCACGCGAAAAACACGCAAACCGGTGCGATCATGCAAGCGCTCAACCAGGCCGGTCAGGCAGGCTGCGCCGCCGCTCAAGTGGATCGTGGCATCACGCCAACCTGAGAGCCGAAGCCCGCCCCGAACCGCGCGCTGCACATGCTCGGTAAATGCTTCAACGGCCGGCGCAAGAGCGGCGCGACCTTCTTCGGTTTCCCCTTCGGACACCTTTGCATGCTCGGCTTCATCGAGATCGAGCAAATGACTGCGACGAAGTTCGGAGGTGACCAGGTCGCCGCCGCCAGGCAAGGTGACCATGCTCGCAAACGAGCCGTCTTCCACCGCCACGATATCGATCTGTTCTTTGCCTAAATCGAGCACCAGATGGCGACCGCTTGCGCACAGGTCAACCGGGACGGCACCGAATGCACTCGGTACGACCGAAGCGGTCTCGATACGCCGCTCTTGAAAGGTGTCAATCAAGGACTCAAGGACATCACGCCTTGTGACAAAAGCGAGGATATCAGTTCCCTCTTCGGACTTACGCAAGAGGGGTGAAACCACCACCTCGTCGCTTCGAAATGGCAACGCATTCTCGAGCTCAAACTCAAGCGTCATCCGGACCTTACGCAGATCCTTGAGCGGGCTTTGCATCCGATGAAAAGCCACCAAATCGCCGCTGAGCGCGAGCTGCCAGCGACCGGGGGTCAAAATGCCCTCTTCGAGCAAGCGATCCAAAACAGCCGGCAGACTCTCCAAGCCGTCAGCGAGTGGCTCTTCATGCCGCGCTAAACGCGGCTCGTCTCGGCGTTCACCTGGATCAGCGGTCAGCACCCGAAGGCGCTTCATGCTCAAATCAATCAGGCCTAAATGTGCGGCCATCCTTACTCCTCTCGCCAATAATAGCGCTCTTCTTGTGCATCAGTAGGCGCATGGCGAATCACCATCGTCAGGGTTCGGCGGGCATCGCCGACCTGCGCTTGGCTCGTCAGTTTAAAGTAGCGCGAGGTGGCGGTCACCGCGTTCTCGCATTTGGTTTTATCAAAGCTAATTCCTTCGGCCTCTGAGAGCTGCGCGAGCGCCTCAACAAAGAACTTCGGGAAGGGATTAATCGGGGGGTTGGGTTCGAGCGGGCACAACACATCAACCTGAGACTCTTCGGGCAGTAGACCGACCAAAACACAGTTGTTCACGGCCTGGTACCAGAGCCCTACTCGCTGCCAGATCTGAACCAACTGCTCAGCGGTCAGACAGACTGACAGACCGGCTAAAAACTGGGCCGGAGCGCTCATCGCGCCTGGCTCTCCGCCTTCGTCAGGCAGCTGCAAACCGAGCAAGCCCGCCAGCATCGACTCGATGTTGACTTTGTCTTCGCTATAAATCGAGAGATGATCAGCGAAGGCTCGGTATGCTTCGTCAGAAAACCCTTTGACGAGACGAAGTTCAGCGATCGAATCAAAAGTTGCGTTGCGTGATCGGTAAGGCGCTTTATCCGAATCGTAGCGAGCGTCCTCAGGCGAGGTGCTGGTCACTCGACGTCCGGTCAAAAGATCGATCTCAGAGATCGTCGTATCGGGATCCATCCAGTCCAAAATCGAAGACAGGAACTCTTGACGGTCGGCTTCTTCGCCCCGGCTATTAATTCCACCGAACAACGCGTCAAAGCGAGGCGGGGCAATCAAAGCCGCTAACCGCATCATCGCAGCTCGGTTTTGCGCCGGCGTTCCCTTCCAAAGACTCTTGAGCGGGATCTTACGGTCTTCATCATCGATCTCGACGCTAAAGGTGCCCGGAAGATCGCCGAATAAGACCCCCGAGCCCTCATCGATGTCCTGAAGTTGGGCTGCGGGGTCAGCGCTTTCAACCCCCATCACGAGCGGAGGTGCGGGGACCCCGAGCATGGCGCCAAAGGAGCCGTCAGCGACCCCTTGGAACAGCTCCGAGGTAATCGGCAGCATCTTCCAAAAGGGTGTCGGCGGAAGATTGAGCATCTGTTGCAAAACACGCAGCTCATCTTCGCAGGTAGCGGCCCGTGGCGCGCTGCCAGCCCCTGAAGGGTTCTTTGTGCTCGAACCGCTCGGCGGATTAGCCGCCGCCATGGCGCCAGCAAGTCCGCTGCTCACCGGGCATGGCGACTGCTTCATAAAGGCGATCATCAGCCGTGACATTTCCATGCCTGAGCGGGCGAGAAAATAAGCGCGCACCGAGTCTCGCGCGTTGGCTGCGATCCGACTGCGCACCTGGCTGTCATGGACAAACTCCATAACCACCGTAGTCATCACCGCCACCGTGGCGAGCACCATCAACAAAGCTACCCCGCGCCGTCGTCGCATCAGCTCACCCTAAAAGTTCAACGCCTTGTGCAGGCGGATTTTTGTGCCCGTGCGAAACAGCTTGGTTTCGCCATCGGGCATGATCAGGGTTAAATCGATGCGCACCCGATCGGGTAGACGCTTGCGAACTTCTTCGACACCAAGGCCGTAATCTTTGGACTCACGCGCAGAGTCAGTCGTTTTCCAATCCTCAGACCAGTCGTCCTCGCGCTGCGCGTGATAGTTGAACAGCAAACGATCGACACCGCAGATCACCACCCGATCACGCCCCTTGCTCTGGTCTTCAGCGTCCTCGAGCAGGCGAGGCGCAGACCAACGAATAAGGCATTTACCGTTCGTCTCGAGACCGGCTGGGTCTCGATCGAGCCGATAGTGGATGGTTTCTTGGTCCCCTTGATGGGCGCCGGCGCGTAAGACGGTGTTGGAAAAAGCGGTGAACCGCAGCTCGTCGTCTTCGCCTAGAAATACGGTCTCAATTCGAGGCTCACTGAGCTCGACATGATTCGATACGAACGCTGAGCTGAGCTCACGCGTCATCCGATCCATCGCCACATAGGCTTGGCGGTAGCGCTCAGAATACGCTGCGACCTCTTCTTTGAGGTCAAACGAGCGATCCACCGCCCCATAAATCGAGACCCCGATCATACCCACAACGGCGGTGGCGATCACCACCTCAAGGAGCGTAAAGCCGCGCTTCATTTGCTGGCTCCTGTCGTGGATGATTTGGCTGCATCGCTTTGCATTTGCTGAAGAAGCGCTGTGCCACCCGGCCCCGAGTTCGGAGCGGGGCTCGCGGCGGGTGCGCCCACCGAGGTCAACTGAACGATGTGGGTGACCACATCGAAACTCTCATCATAGGCGCCATCTTTCCAAGACACCACGACGCGCAGCTCACGAACCTGATCGGCTAAACGTCGGCCGATCATTGAGAAGGCGGGCCCAAAGGCAGCCGCCAAAGGTGACGCCTCATTTCCCAAATCAGGGACGGCCATATTTTCAAAGGCCTCCGCTTTGACTCGTCGAATCTCAGCGCGCCATTTGAACTCTGGGGCTTGGGCGTCATCAAAGTCGCCCTCCATGGTCATATCCGCCACCGAGAAGCCGTCTTTCTTAAGCTTCCACTCGACCTCGAGCACTTTATCGCGCGCCAAAAGCGCTGCGAGCTGTAAGTCCCGAGCGTACCGCACCGAGCGCACAGCGCTCGCCTGGACCCCATAGATCGCGGTGAATAGACCGGCTAAAATGCCGATCGCCACCAACGCCTCAAGCAGGGTAAAGCCGCGTCTCATAGCGCTTTACCTCGATGATCATAGCGCCCAAACTTGGCGTGAACGCGAGCGGCCATACCGTCCACCCGCACGGTGAAGGTTTCGTCTTCGCTCTCACCGATCAAGAAGACAGCATCTTGGGTCTCGCCGCGCGGAAAGAAATACAGGATCGCTTCTCCCTTGGCTTGGAACTCCTCAAAGGCGTCAGACCAGAAGGATAAAATCCGAGCGTTGCCCAGATCGACTCCCTCTCCTAATGGGCCATCAACAGGGCTCCAAGTTGGAGGCTGGCGGAGGGCTTTCAAGCCTTCTTTCGCCTCATCGCTGAGTCCATCGTACAGATCGTCTTCTTCTTCCGTGAGTCGCTTTGCGCGCGCCTCGGCGGATTCGCCTAAATCCCCTCCGACTGCAGGCAAGGTAAAGAACCCTTCGGCGGACTCAAGGCGCATCGCATTGGTCCCAAGCTCAAAAACCAACCGATGCATCTCGCCCGAAAGCGCCGCCCGATCAAAACTCTCACGGACCGCCGCCGACACCTTGCCCGCCGCCTCACGAGTGCGCGCTCCATCGACCGCCGAAATACCGCTAAAGGCCCCGGCGGTGACGAGCGCGAGGATGCCGACAGCGACCATCAACTCGATCAAGGTAAAGCCTGCGCGCAGGTGCTGAGGACGGCGAGCGTTCATCGGAACTTACTGCACCTCTTCTTTCCAGTTGCCGACGTCATCTTCCGTTCCGGACTGACCGTCTTTACCCGAACTCCAGAGATCAAAACCCTTTGCATTGCGGGTTCCTGGGTACGCATAGTTGTACTCATTTTCCCACGGATCGGTCGGCAGCTCACTCAGGAGCGGGCTTCCTTTGGGCGGACTCACCAAACTGCTTAGACCATCACCTGTCGTGGGGTACTTACCCATCTTGATGTAGTACGCAGAGAGGCCTTGAGTGACCGCCGCGATGTCCATGCGGGCTCGCTCACCTTTAGCGTCCTCGAACTGATCGAGCACGGCAACGGTGACCGCAGTCGCCAACATGCCTAAGATCGCCACGACGACGAGAATTTCGATCAAGGTCATGCCGCGACGCGCCGAAGCCTTAATGATTTTTGAAGTGTTGTTTTCCATGAATTCGCCTTTCAGCGGATGAATTGGTTCATTTGCAAAATGGGCATCAAAATAGCGAACACGACCGTCGCTACGCCGCCGCCCATAAAAAGGATCAAGATCGGTTCGATAATCGAGGTCAAGCCGCCAACGGTTACCTCAACTTGTTGCTCGTAAGCCGTGGCTACATTTTCGAGCATGCCCTCGAGCTTACCGCTTTGTTCCCCGACTGAGATCATGTGGTGAACAAGCGGGGGAAACTCGCCACTGCGCTTGAGCGGTGCAGCAAAGCTTTGCCCCTCGCTCACCGCAAGCGCTGCGGCATCGATGGTCTCGGCAAGAACCTCATTGCTGACCACATTGCGCACGATCTTACAGGCTGCGAGCAAGGGCACTCCCGAGGCGAGCAAGGTCCCGAGCGTGCGCGCAAAGCGGGCGATCGCGACCATGCGATGGATCCGACCAAACAAAGGCAAACTCAGCTTGAGAGCGTCGAAGCTGCGGCGCCCTTTGTCGGTGCGAACCCAATTCCGAAACACGATCACCCCCACCACGGTTAGGGCGAAGACGCCGAACATCAAGAACGGGTTTCGCAGCACCTCCGAGAACCCGATCAAGGCTCTGGTCAAGAGGGGCAGTTGAGCCTCAGCCGATGAGAAAATCTTGGTGATACGCGGCACCACAAAGACAAACAAACCAAACATCACCAAGGAGCCGGCGATCACCATGACCAAAGGATAGATCAGCGCGCCGACCACTTTGGATTTTAGCTCTGCTTGCCCCTCGGTAAAATCAGCTAGCCGCTCAAGAACCACGTCCAGAGCGCCCGAGCTCTCGCCGGCGCGGACCATGTTCACGTAGATGTTTGAGAACGTCCGAGGATGAGCGCCCATGGCATCAGCTAGCGATGCGCCCTCGTTAACTCGCCCCTTCACGTCGGCGAGCACGCGCGCAAGCCGCTCATCTTCTACCTGCTCGGCCAGCGCCGTTAGCGCGGGCACCAAAGGAATCCCAGAGCGAATCAAGACCGCGAACTGGCGCGTCACCACCGCCAGCACGCGCACGTTCACCTTACCGTTTGAGAGGGTCTTTGCGCTGCCGGCTTTCTTCTCAACCTTGGCTTCTTTGACATCCGAAATGAAGATGCCATCACGCCTGAGCTGGGCGCGCAGAGCCTTCGGCGTCTCGGCATCGCGAACACCTTTAGTGGCTTTACCCTGGGCGTTAAACCCTCTGTATTCGTACAGGGGCATACGCTAATCCAATACCGCTTCTTCAGTGGTCACACGGCAGACCTCAGCGACGGTGGTCTCGCCCGACAAAATCTTACGCAAACCGTCCTCTCGGAGGGTCTCCATACCCCCCTCACGAGCCGCCTTTTTAACTTTGGAGGCGTCGGCGTTTTCGAGCACAAGCTCACGGACGGCGTCATTGACCATCAACAATTCATAGATCCCGGTTCGGCCTCGATAACCGGTATGCTGACAAGCGATGCAGCCTTTGCCCTCGCGGACGTGTTTACCCGCATGGATCCGAGGATCAACACCCAGCTCACGGCATGCCCCTTCACTCAGCGGCGTCGTCTCAGCGCAGTCATCACAGACCGTTCGAACCAAGCGCTGCGCGAGCACACCCGCAAGCGATGAAGCCACCAAGAACGCCTCCACGCCCATATCCACCAAACGAGTCATCGCCGAGGAGGCGTCGTTGGTGTGGATCGTCGAGAGCACTAAGTGACCCGTAAGCGACGCCTGGATCGCAATCTCCGCCGTGTCTTTGTCACGAATCTCACCGACCATAATCACGTCGGGGTCCTGACGAAGAAAAGCGCGCAAACCCGACGCAAAGGTGAGATCAATCTTAGGGTTTACCGGCACCTGACCGACCCCTTGGAGTTGGTACTCCACAGGGTCTTCAATGGTCAGGATGTTCTTGTCGGGCGAGTTGATCTTACTCAGGCAACCGTAGAGTGTCGTGGTCTTACCCGAACCGGTCGGTCCAGTGACCAGAATGATCCCATGGCTTCGCTTGATCAACCGGTCGACACCGTCGAGCTGGCTGCGTGCAAAGCCTAGATCATCGAGCGGTTTGAGCACCGCAGAGCGATCGAGCAAACGCATCACCACGCGCTCACCATGACTTGTAGGCACGGTCGAGACACGAATATCAATGTCACGTCCGGCGCGCTTGAGCCGGATCCTGCCGTCTTGCGGCAAACGCTTTTCGGCGATGTTCAAGCCCGACATCACTTTGATGCGGCTCGTAATCGAACTTTGGGCGGCCTTGGGCGGGCGCACCACCTCACGCAACACCCCATCCACGCGAAAGCGCACTGCGACCTCGCGCTCGAAGGGTTCGACGTGAATATCCGAGGCGCGCTCTCGCACCGCTTGCGACAAGATCGAGTGCACAAAGCGAATAATCGGCGCTTCATCCTCAGCATCAAGGATGTCTTGGATGGCAAACTCTTCTTCTTCGTCTGCGTGGCTTTCTTCAAGTCCCTCAGCGGCGTCTTCAGCGAGTCGAGTGGCGCGGTCATAGGCGCTGTTCGCGCTAGCCGTGATCAAAGTAGGGGTTGCGACTTCAGTGACCAGCGGGCGCTGAACCATCAGCTGCAAATCACTGACTACCGACAGATCGTAAGGGTCTGCCAACACGATGATCACCGAGCCGTGTTCGTCCACCTCAAGCGGTAAGACCAGCCGCGACCGAGCGA